>CASGAQ010000001.1 GCA_949299535.1 uncultured Eubacteriales bacterium
TTTTTCGGAGTTTTTTTGCCTCGCTGCAAAAATCCCCTTCAAGACTGAACTTTTTGCCTTTTCGCTTTTTTATTTGTTGCCCTTTTTGCTTGTTTTTCCCTCTTTTTCAGAAAAACTTCTTTGAGAAAACGCGCTCTTAGGGACACTTCACATAAGGAAGTGTCCCTTGCGGCATTTATAAGTATTTATAATGACGGTTGGATATGATGAATTTGTAGGAATAATAAAATATAATTGGAGGAAGCTACAATGAAATCATTATTTGAACAATTTGATGGTACATACCATAATGAAAGCAATTATCTTATTCCAAATCTTGCACTGCCTGAGAGTGAAGAAAACGATATTGGCATTTATGGTGAACTGCATTTGCATTTTTTACAAGAACACCGTAGGTTGACTTATATTAATTTGCTTACAAGCGAAGTGCTTAATAAATATCTTTCTGAGATTGACAAACAAGCACGAGTGCGTTTTTGGCAGATTGTAAAGCAGTTAAAAATAACACAGGATATTACTGAACAGTTGAAGGCTGACAGTCCTATGGAATGGGTTAGAAAAATGAATTGTGTTATGATGAAACGCTACACGGAAATAAAGGAACTTACTCCTGCTATTGTCAATGAGTTTATCGACTACATTATGGTTTCAAAAAAGCAAGTCATAGACGGCAAAACCGCATATCCGATTGACATTTACTACAACGGTGTTTGTATCATAACAGCTCCATCTGCTGAAGAATATGAGAAAATGTTCCAAGAACGCTTAAAACAAAAGCGTGCAGAGGAACAAAAAACGGCATAGCCACGAATGACTATACCGTAATTTGTAAGAGACGCCCTCGTTCCCTCACTTCCTTATGTGAAGGAGACGTACCGAGCGCGTTTTTTCTTAATTTATTTTTTCAGCATAGCAACCTCGGTCAAGCCGCGGCTTGCTCCTCTTTAAGTTCTTTGCTGTAAAGCTTACGCAGAACGATAGGCGTTACAAAGCTTGAAATGATTATAAGCAAAACGATAAATGGCATTATAGATGTGTTTATCATGCCATGCTCCACGCCTTTCTGAGCGCAGACCAGCGCAACTTCCGCGCGCGCCATCATGCCCACGCCTACTTTCATTGAATCTCTTGCTCCGTATTTGCAGAGAAACGCCATGCCGCCGCAGCCGACGACCTTGCCGAGAAGGCCGGCAAGTATAAAGCATATACCGAAAAGTGCGATCTCGCCGCTTATTCCGCCGAAATCCGTAGTTATACCTATATTGGCAAAGAAAACAGGAGTGAATATCATATATCCCATTATATCGGATTTTCTTTCAATATAATTTACCTCGGGATTGCCCGAAAGAACGATACCCGCGATAAACGCACCCGTGATATCTGCAACGCCGAACCATTTTTCGCTGGCATATGCGAAAAAGAAGCAGAGCGCAACGCCGAAAATAGGCAACATTCTGTGATGAGGGAATTTTCTCTCTATGACCGCAAATATCTTATTGCAGATAAAGCCTACGATAATGGCCGCCACAAAGAAAAGAAGCGTTTTTACAATAACGATGGAAGGAGATTCCGCTTTAGAGCCGCTTCCGCTGAATCCTATAACAACGGAAAGGACAACGACGCCGATTATATCGTCGAGCACGGCGGCGGAAACGATAGTATCACCCACTTTTCCGTGAAGCTTGCCTATCTCACGCAAGGTGGCGATAGTTACGCTGACAGACGTTGCGGTGAGTATGACTCCGTAGAAAACATTGCTGAGCAAAACATCGCTTGAAACATCAAAACCGCCGTTGAAAATGCAGGCGACGAGAAATCCAAGACCCATAGGCATTATAACGCCCGCCAGAGTTATTCCCACGGCAGGTATGCCGATGGCTTTCATACCTTTCAGATCCGTACCCAAGCCGGCATTGAACATGATGAGTATAACGCCTATCTTAGAAATAAATCCAAGGCCTTCCAGAGAAGTGCTCGTGATTATCTCTTGTCCCGGAATAAATTTGATAATCCCGATGAGTATGCCCGCCAGCAACATTCCGACAACGCCGGGCAGATTGATACGTTCGCAACCCTTAACAAGAATTTTGGAAAGGGCCAGTATCAGCGCAAGAGGCAGCAAAACACTATAATATTCCATAAAAAGTTCCTCCTTTATTAACGCTTCTATGTTACCACCAACAAAAGAAAATGTCAAGAAATATCGTACACATATTGTTCATGTAAAATAACTTTATTTTTTCATATTTTTATATCGACTTTTCACATTTATTGTGATAGAATATTCAGTAATAATAACTCTGAAAATTATCAAGGAGATATTGCAATGAACAACGTAAGAGATTATGCAGAAAAACTTCTTACATACATCAACAACGCCCCCACGCCGTTCCAGTCCGTAGACGAGCTTGAAAAAATGCTCGTTTCCGCAGGAGCAACAGAGCTTCACGAAAACGCAGAATGGAATATTGAGCGAGGTCGGCTCTACTATATGAAAAAAGCAGGAACGCAAATATCCGCTTTTCGTATATGCGGAGAGCCTAAGGAGCAAGGCTTCCGCATAGGCGCGGCGCACCACGATACGCCCGCGTTCCGTATAAAGACAGTTCCCTCCTCCGTAGAAAGCGGATATGAATGCCTTTTCCTTGAAGGATACGGCGGTCTTATACTGCACGGCTGGTTCGATCGTCCGCTTTCCGTCGCCGGCAGAGTCTATGTCAAAGACTCCGAAAGTCCCGAAGGTTTCCGTGCCGTGAACGTAAACATCAAAAAACCTCTGCTCGTAATACCAGGGATAGCTCCTCATATTAAAAAAGATGTGAACGAAAACGCCAAATACAGCATTCAGAACGAAATGCGCCCGTTCTTTGCAAGCTCGGCAGACGGAAAAGAGACTTTCACAAAATATATTGCCGACGAGATAGGCGCAGACCAAGCCGATATACTCAGCTACGAACTCGCGCCCTATGACGCAGAACCCGGCTGCTTTGTCGGCGCGAACGAAGAATTTATATCCACGCCCCGTCTTGACGACTGCGCCATGGCTCACGCCTTGATAACGGGTATGTGCGACTCAAACGATTCCGATATAAGCTCCATAGCCGTCGCTTATGACCACGAGGAGATAGGCTCCGGCTCAGACAGAGGCGCGCGCTGCAACACTCTGACTCAGCTCGTAGACAGAATATGCGAAAAACTCGGATACTCGGCAGAGGATAAATACCGCGCGCTTGCCGCTTCCATACTATTTTCGGCTGATATGGCTCACGCAACTCACCCCGCATATAAGAATATGCAGGATCCTGAGCTCGAAGTAAAACTCGGCGGCGGCCCCGTTCTCAAAATATCGCAGAGCCAGAACTATTCCACCTCGGCTCGCGGCTCCGCTTTCTTCCGCGCGCTCTGCGAAAAGGAGAATATTCCCTACCAGATGTTCAATAACAACAGCGACTCCCGCGGCGGCGGCACGATAGGCCCTATCATCTCCGCAAACTGCGGCATATGCTCCGTCGATATCGGCAATCCGACTCTTGCAATGCACTCCATACGCGAGCTTGGCGGCACCGATGACGGCTATTATATGGCAAAACTTTTCGAGGTCTTCTTCCTCGGAAAATAATCGAATAAATCGCAAAGAAAAAGGCTTGGCAAAAAGAAAGCGCCGGAATGGAATTTCGCCGCATAATGGCGGCGCGAGGGTTCCGCGCACTCGACCGCGCCGCCTTTTGAAAAAGGCGGGCGAAAACTTTCTGTCATTTCGCCCGCTCCATTACCTTTGTCACCAAACTGAGGAAACGGAAAATCCGTTTCCTTTTTTGTTATTTTACCGTCAATTCGCTCACGCTTATAAAGCCGGCGCTTCCGCCCGCCGAACCGATGACTCGAACTCCGCGGCACTTAGCAGGCGTTTTCAGCGTGAATACATACGTTTCATATCCGGCCCCGAAAGAATCGAGCGAATCCGCCTTGGGATATGCAGGACTTGCCGAATATTCCGCCTTTACCCACTTTCCGTCTATATAAAGCTCTATGCGAACGTCACCGTCGCGGAACCAGCCGCCGTCACGGAAATGACCGCCTTCGGTAAACTCTACGCTCTTTACAGTGCGCTCGTCTTTATAAATATATCCGATATAAGCTTCATCGGCTGACTCGTCTTTGCGGAATGTATCGTACTGAGAAGCCGAGGATGTCCCTTTTTTGCCGTCGCAAATCACGGAAATGTCCTTGCTTCCGCCGCCTGTCGGCGCAGTCACACTGCATATTATGAATTTGTCGTTATCACCGAAGACCTGCTTTTCCTCACAGATGGGAGTTATTTCTCCGACACTTATAAAATACGCGCTGCCGCCCGGCTTGCCGACTATGCGTACACCATCGCATTCAATATTCGTACCGAACGAAAAAGTGTACGTCTCAAAGCTCTTTCCCTGCGCGCCGAGCAGATTCTTCGGATACTCTTTCGATATCTCGGAAGGAATGAATAACCATTCTCCGTCCACAAGCACCTCTACATACGGCTCTTCTCGGAACCAGCCGCCGTCGAGAAAATGTTTGCCCTCCGTAAATTCCACTCCCGAAACAGTATATGTTCTGTCAAACTCTACGCCTGCCCAAACATAATCGGACTTTTCTCCGCCGCAATAAGTATCGTACTGCGATGACGAAGAATCACTTCCCACGGCCGGGACATCTCCGTCAAAAATGACGGAAACATCTTTGCTTCCGCCGCCTGTCGGCGCAGTCACACTGCACACGGCTTTGCCGTTTATCTTTATCTTGTCGGATATGACGACAGTTCTCTCGCAGGAGCTTTCAGTGCCGTTTTCGCTCACCGCGGAGAGTCTTATCTTGTATGTGCCGGGCGCGGAATATGAATAGCTTGTGATATTGCAGTCCGTTGTAAAGCCATCGCCCATATCAAGCGTGAAAGAAGCGAGCTTCTCGGAGCCGACAAAAGCAGTGCCGATATCCACAACGCCGCCGTTCTTGGAGGAAACGGTGAGCATAGCCTCAAAAACCGCGTCGCCCCACTGCTCATACGGCACAGTCTCGTATTCAGTGTCCGCATAAATGCTCCATACGCCGTCAGCGCACTCAGCACCGCTTGAAGTGAGTATATCTTTCATAAGCTTGAAGCTTATCTCCATAACGTCATCAAAGGTATAACTCGTATGAGAAAATTTTCTGCCGTCGCGGTCAAGCGCCTTCTTATATATATCATCTATTCCCGACGCGCCAAGATAATTGCCGAGTACGGACGCGGCGCTGGAGGGATTGCAGTCGCTGTCCTGTCCGCACCTGCCGGAGATGACAACAGTCTTTTCCATATCGCCCTCGCCCCAGAGAAGCCCTATAAGGATATACGCCGCATTGAGCTTTGCGTCTATATTATAAGGAGAATTCGGCATACATTTGTCATCATAAGCCCATTTTTCTTCGAGCATTTGCCAACATTCTTCCCATGTTTGTCCGCTTTCATAGCTCTGCACAACGTCGTCCATGACCGAACGGAACTTCGTTCCCTCCGGTATGACGGAGATCCCCGCTTCAACTATCGCTTCTATTGAATCGGCAGTATAAGCCGCCGCGTGCATGGCGGTTACAAAAACGCCGCCGTAAACGCCGTCGCCGTAATTCATGATGTGTCCGATATCAAAAGAACGCTTTGCGGAAGCGTTTACAAGTCCGGGATAAATCTGCCCCAAAAAGTCAGCTTCTATCTGCCAGTCGATATCGTCAGCACAGTGATTGTAGAGATAGTGTCCGGAATCGGGATATTCGATACCGGCGCGCAGATTATCTCTGCCGACCTTGTTCGCGTGCCAAAGCGGAAAAGTCGAATCGCGGAATTTATCAGCCATATATTTTACATCGCAGAACGCGCCGTTTTCTTTCATTGCGTCAAGAAACGGTATCTCAACATAGAGGTCGTCCTGTCCGAACGCGCTGTTTATCATATCAGGGCTCCATTTTGGGAAGTCAGCTTCGGGGATTATCTTGCCCTGCCACCTAAATTCCGTGCTTGCCGCCCATGAAACGCCGAGCATTTGACCTATCCAGCCGCCTACGAGCTTGTCGTAAAGCTCCTCCTCCGAGATATCCACCTTTTCGGCGTGACTCGGAATAACGGGGCTCTCTTGCGTCGTACTTTGAGTCTGAGATGTCCCCTGAGCCTGAGATGTGAATTCTGTTTGAGTCATATCCGACGATGAAGACACGCTCGGCGGAACGGACGTGCAAGATGAGAGCAAAAACGCGCACACAAGCGCTGCCGATGAGATTTTTATAAGATGTTTTTTCACTTTCAAGACCTCTTGTAAAAAATATAATATCTTTACGGCAAGGATATATCCATCATTCCGTACTTGTTTTTAAAGCCTCCCACTTTTCAAGGGAGAGGTTTTGCTTCGCTTTAAATTATTTAACTGTAAATTCGCTCACGCTGATAAAGTAAGCTTCGCCGCCGGCTTCGCCTATTACGCGCACACCGTCGCAGGAAACTGAAGTGCCAAGCCTGAACACATATGTTTCTCCGCCTTCGCCGAATGTATCCTTAGAGTCGCCATTGGGATATTCGGGAGAAACGGTGCAGGGAGCTTCTGTCCAAACGCCGTCGACAAGAACTTCCACTTTAACGCCGTTTTTGAACCAGCCGCCGTCGTCAAAGTGTTTGCCTTCGGTAAATTCTATTCGTGAAACTCTTGTGGATTCTCTGAACAGAACGCCGACATATGCCGTATGTTCCTTGGCAGTACTGTTGTATGTGTCGTAATGGAGCGTGTTTTCGGAGTCGTCTGTTCCGCCTTTAACGCCGTCGCCGTAGTTGGTGATATGTCCGATCTCAAAAGCGCGTTCTGCCGCCGCATTTACAAGACCGGGGTACATCATGCCGAGAAAATCGCACTGTATCTGCCAGTCGATATCGTCCGCATGCTGATTGAAAAGGTAGTGACCGGAATCCGGATATTCGATACCGGCGCGCAGATTATCCCTGCCCGCCTTGTTCGCGTGCCAAAGAGGGAAAGTGGAATCGCGGAAATTGTCCGCCATGTACTTAACGTCGCAGAAAGCGCCGTTTTCTTTCATCGCGTCGATAAACGGTATCTCAACATAAAGGTCGTCCTGGTCGAAAGCATCGTTGATGGAAACAGTACCGTTATCCCATTCTGCCATCGCTCTGTTAAGGCGTTATTCCGTCATTATCTTGCCCGCCCAGCCGAACTCTGTTTTGGCAAAGAGCGCTACGCCTGCCATCTGACCTATCCAGCCGCCCAATACCTTATCTCTGAGTTCTTCCTCGGTCATCGTGCCGTCAAAGGTGGGAATGGTTACGCCGCCTGTTGTTGCCGTTGTGCCGCTTGTCGTTGCTGACGTCTGAGCCTACGTCGAACCTTATGTTGTGGAAGTTGAGGCAGTGGAGCCTGTCGTCACATCGGAATTGCCGCCGCAGCCGGTAAGCAGTATGGAGCACGCAAGTGTCAAACAGCCTATCTTTGCTAAAAACTTTTTCATCATATACCTCCGTCAAAGGATAAATCTGTAATTATCCTTATTCTACTATGTTTCCTTTAAAAAAACAAGTATTAAATCTTTGTTCACAAAAAATCTATTTTTTAGATAACTGACCGTCCTTTTTTTTGTTAAAGTTGTTGTAAAGCAATGAATGAAATGCTATAATAAATAAGGTACATAATTTACTCAGGTACGAAAAATCATCATACCGAACCACCGAAAGGACGTTTATTTCATGAAAGACATAAAAACGCTCATCAAGGAAAACGAATCTTTACTCCGCACGCTCTATTCGGACTTTGAAAAAGCCGAAGAAAGAATCTCCCGCGCCGTTGAAGAATTTATCTCTCTTTACGGCGAACGCGAATATTCCGTTTTCTCCGTTTCCGGCAGAAGCGAGATAGCCGGCAACCATACAGATCACAACCGCGGCGAAGTGCTCGCCGCTTCCGTAAGCCTTGACATCATCGCCGTTGCAGCCGTGACCGACGACGGCAAGATAACCGTCAAGAGCGAAGGCTTCTCTCAGAACACGGTAGACCTTGGCTGTCTCTGCCCCGTCTCCGGCGAGGAAGGCACTTCTGCCGCGCTCATTCGCGGCGTTTGCGACGGTTTTGAAAAAAACGGCCGCTCTATCGGCGGTTTCTGCGCTTACATGACCTCCTCCGTGCTCGGCGGAAGCGGTCTTTCCTCCTCCGCCGCATTTGAGGATATGATAGGCAACATCGAAAACCACTTCTTCAACGACGGCAAGATAGATTATATCGAAATTTCCCAAATATCTCAGTATGCGGAAAACACACATTTCGGCAAGCCCTGCGGTCTTATGGACCAAATAGCCTGCGCTTGCGGCGGATTCGTGCATATTGATTTTGCAGACCCCGCTCACCCCGTATGCGAAAAGATAGAGTTTAACCTTGCAGAACACGGATACAGCCTTTGCGTTGTAAACACGGGCGGCTCTCACGCAGACCTGACGGACGATTACGCCTCCGTTCCCGCAGAAATGAAGAAAGTCGCTTCTTTCTTCGGCAAGGAAGTCCTGCGCGAGCTTGACAAAGAGGATATCCTCTCCAATATTCCCGCGCTCCGCAATTTCGCGGGCGACAGAGCCGTTCTGCGCGCGCTCCACTTCTTCGATGAAAACGAAAGAGTAAAAAAAGCCTTCGAATACCTCGACGCAGACGATATAGACGGTTTCCTCAGCGTAATAAACGCTTCCGGCGTTTCAAGCTCCATGCTTCTCCAGAACTATTTTTCTCCTAAAGCTTCCGAAGAACAGGGTATCTCCCTCGCCTGCGCCATCGCAAAAAGCGCTCTCGGCGGAAGCGGTGCCTGCCGCGTACACGGCGGCGGCTTTGCCGGAACAATACAGGCGTTCGTTCCATCTGACAAGCTTGAAAGCTTCACGGAAGTAATGGAAAAGGCATTCGGCGAAGGTTCCGTCACCGTCCTTGCCGTTCGCCCCGTGGGCATGACGAAAATTTTTTGAGAGAGTCCGAATATGCCAAGACTTATAACTCTTTTTTCAGGTTCTTCCGGCAATTGCCATTACATACGCTCCGAAAGTACGGAGATACTCATAGACGCGGGCGTTTGCGCGCGCTCTGTTGAAAACGCGCTCAAAAGCATAGGAACCGGCCTTCGCAATATATGTGCCATCTTCGTAACTCACGAGCACGCCGATCACACGCGCGGGCTTGAAATCATAGCAAAAAAATACGGCATACCCGTCTATATGACAGAGGAGTCCGCCCGCGCACTTATAAAGGATAAAAACGCGGCGCTTCTCTCCGTACTGCGCCTTTATCCGCCGCTCTTTTCCGCAGAGGTGGGAGATATGCGCGTAAGCTCATTCATCTCGCCTCACGACTCGGCCTGCTGCGTCGGATACAGAGTCGAATTTCCAATGGGAGATTCGACTCACAAAATCGGCGTCGCAACGGACATAGGTCATATAGAGCCTGCCTTAGTGGAAGCGCTTCTCGGAGTCGACGAATGTATCATAGAATCAAACCACGATGTTTCCATGCTCATGACGGGACCGTACCCGTATACCCTCAAAAGACGAATACTCTCCGAGCGCGGACATCTTTCAAACGAGGACTGCGGAAAGATAATGAACATTCTCGCGCAAAGCGGTACCCACGCCTTCATGCTTGCACATTTGAGCAAAGAAAACAATTATCCTCCCACGGCGGAACTTACGGCAAAAACAGCGCTTTCCGCCTTTCCGGGAGTGCAGATCTCCGTCGCCTCGCCAAACACGCCGACGGAGATAAGGATATGAGCGCCGTCAGATTTTCTGCCGAAAATAAAAACTCATATCTTATACTCATATATAATATAAGGTTGAACAATGCAAATAAACATCATTTACGTCGGAAATATCAAGGATAAATTTCTCTCTGACGCGGTGGCGGAATATGAAAAGCGCCTCTCCGCATACTGCAAGGTGCAGAACACGGAGATAAAGGAGAGCCGCGTTCCCGAAAACGCCTCCGAAGCGGAAATAGCCGCCGCCACTGCGGAGGAAGGCAAAAAGATACTTGCCGTATTGCCGAAAAAGAGCTTCAAGATAGCGCTCGCCGTAGAGGGAGAACAGCTCTCCTCGGAGGATTTTGCAAGAAAGCTGGAAAAGGCAAAAGAAGCAGGCGGCGCGCAGATAACTTTTGTCATCGGCGGCGCCTTCGGAATGTCGGAGGAAGTCAAAAAAGCCTGTGACTTGCGTATCTCCTTTTCGAAAATGACATTTACGCACAGAATGATGCGTTTTTTGCTCCTGGAACAGGTATACAGAGGATTCAATATCCTCTCAGGAGGAAAATATCATAAATAAGAGCAAAAAGCTCCGGAAAATTCACTGAAAAACAAAAAGAAAGGTCTTTTTTATGGAATATTTTGCAGGAGCGGCTGACGTTGCCGTGATAGGCGCCGGACACGCCGGCATAGAAGCCGCACTCGCCGCCGCGCGCATGGGCTGCCGCACAATACTTTTCACGATATCGAATGACGCCGTCGGCAATATGCCTTGCAACCCCTCCATCGGAGGCACGGGCAAAGGCCAGCTCGTTTTCGAGATAGATGCCCTCGGCGGCGAAATGGGCAGAGCGGCTGACAAAGTAATGCTTCAGGACCGTATGCTCAACCTGAGCAAAGGCCCTGCCGTTCATTCCAAGCGAATACAGGCAGATCGGCGTCTTTATCAGGACATAATGAAAAAGACCATAGAGCATACGGAAAATCTCTCTCTTGTTCAGGCGGAGATATGCGAGCTGAGAAAACTCGAAGATGACGCCGACGGTATGCGTTTTGCCGTTGCAGACAGACTCTCCGCCGTATGGCACGCAAAGACTGTCGTAATATGCTCGGGTACATATCTTGATTCTCGCATAATCATAGGCGATGTGATGTATCCGTCAGGTCCCGACGGAATGCACCCTTCGGCTTTTCTTACAAAATCGCTTTTGTCATTGGGCATAAAAATGCTCCGCTTCAAAACAGGCACCCCTCCGCGCATAGACGCGCGCACGGTCGATTATTCCGTGCTTGAACGTCAGGACGGCGAAGAAAAGCTCACTCCGTACAGCGCGGATACAAAATACGACGAGCTTTGCGCCCGTCCTAAGCTTCCGTGCTATATAGCATACACAAACGAGGAAACTCACCGCATAATACGAGAGCATATAAGCGAATCCCCGCTCTACTCCGGTCAGATAAAGGGCACAGGTCCGCGCTACTGTCCGAGCATAGAGGACAAAGTGGTTCGTTTCCCCGACAAGACAAGACATCAACTCTTTCTTGAGCCGATGGGCGACGGCACGAACGAGATGTATCTGCAAGGCTTCAGCTCCTCCATGCCGTCATATATACAGGCGCAAATGCTCCGCTCGATAAAAGGATTTGAAAATGCGGTCGTCATGCGTCACGCATACGCCATAGAATACGACTGCATAGATTCCACACAGCTCTCCGCCGCTCTCATGTTCAAAGATATACCGGGACTTTTCGGCGCAGGTCAGTTCAACGGCACCTCCGGCTACGAGGAAGCCGCCGCTCAAGGTCTTATCGCAGGAATGAACGCGGCTCTCTTTGTTAAGGAAAAGCCGCCCGTTATGCTCACGCGAGATTCCTCATACATAGGAACGCTCATAGACGACCTTGTGACAAAAGGCACGAACGAGCCGTACAGAATGATGACATCACGCTCGGAATTCCGTCTGATACTGCGTCAGGACAACGCGGACAGCCGTCTTTCCGAGATAGGCTATGCCGCAGGACTTCTTCCCGAATACCGCATAAATATGTTCCGCGAGAAGCAGGCGATGATAGAATCGGAAAAAGAAAGGCTCCGCAAAGTGATAGTTTCGCCGAAAGACGGCGTAAACGAGCTTCTGGAATCTGTCGGAGAGCCGCCGATAAAAACAGGCGTTCGCCTTTCCGAGCTTCTCAAGCGCCCCGGCGTGACGTATGAACTGCTTGCTCCGATAGACACAGAACGCTCCCCACTCCCCGAAAGAGTCATCTTCACGGCGCAGACCGACCTCAAATACGAGGGCTATATCAAAAAGGAGCTTGCGGACGCGGCGCGTTTTTCAAAGCTGGAAAAGCGCCTTCTTCCCGAAGAAATCTGCTACAAAAATGTGCTCGGACTCTCGACGGAAGCAGCGCAGAAGCTCGAAAAATTCCGTCCTGCCTCGATAGGAGCGGCTTCGCGTATCTCCGGCGTAAGTCCGGCGGATATATCCGTACTGCTCATCTATCTGGACATAAAAAACAAAAAACGCGACCGTTCCGAACAGAACGAAGAACAGGAATGACAAGAAAGGAAGATCGCATTGGAAAAACAAGAATTTTTCGAGATTTCCGAACAAGTGTTCGCTAATAATCATATTTCAGAATTTTGGCAGGGCGAAAAAAGAGATGTGCTTTTCGACCTTTGCAATATCATGCTTGAGCAGAACAAGGTAATGAATCTTTCCGCGATACGCGATGAGAGCGGCGTCATATGCCGTCATTTTGCGGATTCGCTGACAGTCGCAAAGCATATCCCAAGCGGCGCAAAAGTGCTCGACGTGGGAAGCGGAGGCGGAATGCCTGCATTGCCGCTTGCAGTTGCAAGACCTGATCTTCACATAACCGCGCTCGACGCGACAGCCAAAAAGACAGCATATATCGCTTCTGCGGCGCAGAAATTGGGACTTTCAAACATATCGACGATATGCGGCAGAGCCGAAGAACTCGGCAACGACGTCAAATACAGAGAAAAATTCGACGTAGTATGCGCTCGCGCCGTAGCAGAACTGCGTATTCTTGCAGAGTGGTGCGTCCCTTTTGCAAAAAAAGACGGACTTTTCATAGCGATGAAAGGCAAAAACGGCGTCGCAGAGCTTGATTCTGCCGCAAACGCCGTCAAAACTCTGTTGATATCACTCGAAAAAGATGACTCGTTCAATTTGTTTGACATATCAGCTCAAAACGAAGCAGACGCGGCAAGACATATATTCGTTTTCAGAAAAAAGGCGCCGACGCCTTCAAAATATCCCCGCACAAACGCTCAGATACAGAAAAAGCCGCTTTAAAAGCGAAAAAGCATTGCCAAAGTGATCAAGATTTTCGCGCGAGCCGCGCTCCTTGTGCCTCTCAGAGGGAGAAAATCTCACTTTGGCATTTTTTAATATTCGTTTTTTCGGAGAGTATATCATGAAAGAATAACTTTACATCTCTTTCGATTTTTTCATCAGGCGTTTTTTCAGAAATCAAGCGCAAAGAAACGCCGAAGGAGGACAACAATGAATAAGAAGAAGATATCCGCATACCTGTTGATAACTTTTGCCATAACATACACGGCTTGGTGGGGACTGGCACTGCTTACGAAATTCAATATAGTCGCTTCGTCGCAAGCGATATTCACATTGATACACGTTATCGGAGGTTTCGGCCCGACGATAGCGGCGATAATCGTACTTCCCGACAAATCGCCGAGAGCCGTAATGAGATTTATTTTTTCATGCAAAAAAAACAGCTTTATTTATCTGCTCCTGTTCTGCGCGATACAAGCATTGATACTCGGAATTTCCTCTATGGAGACGAATCCCACGATACCGTGGTTTGCGACTCCGATAGTTCTGCTCTCCGCAACTTTTCTCGCAGGAGGCAACGAGGAACTCGGCTGGCGCGGTATACTTCAGCCGGAGCTTGAAAAAGCGCTTACTTTCCCAGCGGCGACGCTCATCACGGGTTGTATATGGATGTGCTGGCATATTCCGCTTTGGTTTGTAGAAGGCACATCTCAGCAGAACATGAATTTCGGTCTTTATTTCATATACGGCATTATTTTGAGTTTTTGGCTTGCCGTGCTGCACAAGAAAACGAACAGCGTATTCTTCTGCGCTGTTTTCCATGGATTTACAAATCTTTTGATGTCGCTTTTTTTGATAAAAGTAAATCTTATCTTGGCAGTCGGACTCGCCGTTTCACTTTTGTTATCCGTTTGGCTTTATTACTCTGAAACGAGCAAAGAAAACAATCAAAAGAAAAAATCTTCGTAAAAACGGAGATTTTTTCTTTTGATTACTGACTGCTGATATTTCGGCAAAAAAAATCGGCATTTATTTTTCAAAAAATATCACTTTATATTGTTTTTCCCGAGATTTCCTCAGATATAAAGTCAAAGTTTGGAAAACACCCTATTTGCGACAGCGCGATTCACGCGACAATTCGTTTTTTCCGTGATATCATATATCGGAGGTGATATCATGGAGGAAAAGGAGTTTTTTTCAACGGCAGAACTGCCAAAAGCCGTCACAAAAGAAACCGCCGCAGTCTTCGGCGGGAAAGCAACAGCCGTAGTAAAATTCATCAATGTCGCAGACATAATGCCTGATCCGGAAAGCACGCCAAAAATATATCCTATGGAAGAGCTTGCGCGGTTTGCGCTCGACATTCTGGAGAACGGATTAAAAAATCCGATAGCGCTCGTTTCATCATCATACAAAAGCAAGGAAATATACCGCATACTGTCCGGAGAAAAGCGGTTTCGCGCCTGTCTGCTCGCTCGGATAGAAAGAGTTCCCTGCACCATCATCTATCCTTGCGGCTCTGATGCTGAGAGAAAAGAGCTGATGATGCCGCCGCGCGATTATTTTGAGGAGGCACGCATTTACGCAGAAGCAATAAACCGCGGCTTATACACGGAGGAGGATATTGCGGAAAAATCAGGAACAGACGTAAAAGAAGTTCGCTCGCTCCTGTCACTGCTCATCTTTACGGGAGATGAGCAAAAGGTACTTCTGGACTCAGGCGTGCCTTGCGCCACAGCGAAAAAGCTTGCCGCCATGGATCAGCACACGCGACGCGGATTTTTGGAGACGATAATTCACGGCACAAACATCGCCGCCGTATGCGCGAAGATAGGAGAGGCTTCCTCAGGCGAAAGCCATACCAACACTCAGCACAGAAAATTTGCGATACGCAACACAGGCTTTTTCTTCAATTCCATCAATCACGCCGTCGAAACCATGCGCGAGGGCGGCGTAAACATTGATTTTCACACAAAGGAGACAGACATAAGCACGATAATGACGCTGACGGTGCCGAAAAAAGATGATGTTCCACATGGAACATCAAAATAACATCAGAGGGGAATGTTCCACGTGGAACATTCCCGTTTTTCTTATTCACAGGTAAATGTTCCACGTGGAACATTTACAATAAAAATCAGGCGCAATTTTATCATATCGATTGACTTTGATAGCACAAAATGCTATAATTAAATTAATAAATTAAAACAAATGACATGAAAAAGGAGGCGCAACTTGGCAAAAGTTATCGCTTTCACAAACCAAAAAGGCGGCGTCGGAAAAACGACGTCGGCAATAAATATTGCCTCCGCGCTCGGTATCATAGGTAAAAAAGTCCTTCTCATTGATTCCGATCCGCAGGGCAATGCGTCCAGCGGCGTGGGTGTGCGAAAAGCTCATCTCTCCGCTTCAACTTATGATGTTTTGATAGGCAGAGCCTCCGCGTCTGCCGTCATTCAGCAGACTGAATTTGAAAATCTCGACGTTATGCCCGCTACAATGTCTTTGGCTGGTGCGGAATTTGAACTCGCTGACGTCGAAAAACGAGAATCCCGCCTTAAAACGGCGATCGAAGAAATCGCTGATAACTACGATTTTATCATAATCGACTGCCCGCCGTCTCTCGGAATGCTCACTGTAAATGCTCTTGTGGCTTCCGACGGCGTTATTCTGCCTATGCAGTGCGAGTATTTCTCGCTTGAAGGACTTTCTCAGATGATGATGACTATAAAACAGGTGAAAAAACTCTATAATCCTAAGCTGACGCTCACAGGTATTCTCATAACAATGTATAACGGCAGGCTGAACCTCACACTTCAGGTAGTGGACGAACTTAAAAAATACTACGGCAATAAGCTGTTCAAAACCACTATAACAAGAAATGTGCGTCTTTCCGAAGCTCCCAGTTACGGAAAGCCTATCCAATATTATGACAAATACGCCAAGGGAGCAGACGCTTACGATAATGTGGCAAAAGAGATTTTGGAACGTATTTGAACCTCTTTATAAAGAAGAAAGGAGCAGAAATGGCATCAAAACCGAAAAAACAGGCTCTCGGCAGAGGACTTGACGCTATACTCATCGACAACGAGGAACAAAAAGAACAAAACGGCGTATCCGTGGTGCGTATCTCGGAAGTTGAGCCGAATCCCGATCAGCCCAGAAAAAATTTTGAAAACGAGCCTCTGGAAGCTCTTGCGGAATCAATTTCTCAGCACGGTATAATCCAGCCGATACTCGTACGTCCCAAAAACGGAATGTATATGATAATCACAGGCGAGCGCCGCTGGAGAGCCGCAAGAATGGCGGGACTTTCAGAAGTTCCCGTTATAATAACCGAGGCAGACGATAAAAAAGCCGCCGAACTGGCGCTCGTGGAAAATATACAGCGCAAAGACCTCAACCCCGTCGAAGAGGCGCGCGCTTATGCCGACCTTATCAATGAGTATTCATATACTCAGGAGGAAATAGCTAAAAAAGTAGGCCGTTCCCGTTCTTCGATAACAAACTCTCTGCGCCTTTTGGAGCTTCCCGAAACAGTGCTTCAACATCTCGCCGCAGGCTCCATATCTGAAGGTCACGCAAAGGTTCTTTTGAGTATAAAAGATCAGGAAAAGCTGGAAAAAGCCGCGGAAACAGTTATCTCCCGCGATCTTTCTGTGCGTGAAACGGAAAAACTGGCAAAAGAGCTCAACAACGAAAAGGAAAAAGATGTTGTCCGCGTCGTTTATGATGTAGACCATACAAAAGCGCTCGAACAAAGAGTGCAGTCTATAATAGGTCACACGGTAAAAATAGTTCAAAACGGCAAAAGAAGCAGTATAAACATCGGTTTTTCCGACAATGATGACCTTGAAAAAATACTTTCCCTGCTCTGCGGAGAACAGTTTATCAACGAACTTTAATTTTTTAATCCCGAAAGGACGAACAACTCATGATAGATATTAAACTTATAAAAGAAAATCCTGATGAGATAATCAGACGATTCAAAGTAAAGGGCAAAGACGCCGCCGCTGATATCGCCCGCATACTTGAGCTTGACGGCAAGCGCCGCGCTTTCATCGCAGAGACAGAAGCTCTCAAAGCTGAACAGAATAAGGAAAATAAGCTCATTCCTCAGTATAAAAAAGAAGGGCGCGACGTTGCCGAAATATTCGCAAAGCTCAAAGAGATAGGCAACAAATCCAAACAGATAGACGCTCAGCTCAAAGAAGTTGAAACGGAATACAACAATATCATGTATTCCCTGCCCAACCTTCCCGATCCCGACCTAAAATCAGGCGGAAAAGAGAATAACGAGCCTCTGCGTTACTTCGGCGAGCCGAAAAAATTTGACTTTGAACCGAAAAATCACGTCGACCTCTGCACAAATCTCGGTCTTATCGACTATGAACGCGGCACAAAACTCTCCGGAAACGGTTTCTGGATATACCGCGGCATGGGCGCAAGACTTGAGTGGGCACTTCTCAACTACTTTATAGAAACTCACCTTTCAAACGGTTTTGAGCTTGTCCTCGTTCCTCATATGCTTGGCTATGAGTGCGGCTTCACCGCAGGTCAGTTCCCCAAATTTGCAGACGAGGTATATTGGCTCGAAAAATCAGATGATGAGGAAAGACGCCGCTTTATGCTTCCCACAGCGGAAACAGCGCTTGTTTCTCTTCACAGAAATGAAATACTCGCCGAAGCAGATCTTCCCAAAAAATATATCTCCTATACTCCCTGCTTCCGCAGAGAAGCCGGCAGCTACCGCGCAGACGAGCGCGGAATGGTACGCGGACATCAGTTCAACAAGGTCGAAATGGTACAATACACCACTAAAGAAGGAAGCGACGCCGCTTTCGAAGAGCTTGTTACCTGCGCCGAAAACCTTGTAAAAGGACTCGGATTCCATTTCCGCACAGTAAAACTCGCCGCAGAAGACTGCTCCGCGTCTATGGCGCGCACATATGATATCGAGATACAGATACCCTCCATGCACGGCTACAAAGAGGTAAGTTCCGTCTCCAACGCGCGCGATTATCAGGCTCGCCGCGGCATGATGCGCTACAAAACGGCTGACGGAAAGATAGAATACTGCCATACTCTCAACGGCAGCGGACTTGCAACAAGCCGTATCCTCCCTGCCCTCGTAGAGCAGAACCAGAACGCAGACGGCTCGGTAAACGTGCCCGACGTTCTCCGCAAATACATCGGCTGCGATGTTATCAAGTCTAAATAAATCGATAAAAAAGAGGAGAAAAATCAATGTCCAAATTGCTTGAAATGTTTGACGTTATAAAAAGCGATCCCGACGTCATAAACATAATGCTCGTCATCTGGTCAATCGTCCTCGGAATAATAATCGCACTTTTCGCATCTTTCTATAACAGAAGAATAGTAGGCAGCTTCTTCCGCGCGCTTATCTCGGCGGGCGCGGATAGCGAAGAAACGGCAAAAACGCTCGATGAAATATCTCAGACCGAAAACGACGCCGTGATTAAAAAGCTCAGAAAATCCCGTTACCGTGATATAGTAAATATCGTCAACGCAGACGAAGAAAGCTCTGCGGCGGAAAACAAAAAAGTTCTCATTGACAATAACACGCGATTCTATATCGATGAAAGCAAGATCACCCGCGTAAGAGATCAATGGGGCGAAAACGATGAAAGCATATGGGTTCTTATCGGCGGTATCGTCGGCATGATAATTCTCGGTATACTTGTAACTCTCGTTCTAGCAAATTCCATCATTTCTTAAAGCCGATATCATCAGAAAAACCTTTTAAATCAAAAAATAATAAGGAGAAAAACATGAGTAAAAATATTCTCGTTGTAGGCAGTATCAATGTTGACTATGTAATCAATACAGACCGCCTTCCCAAGCTCGGCGAAACTATTACAGGAAGCAATTTTGCAATGAATTTCGGCGGCAAAGGCGCAAATCAGGCTGCCGCTCTCGCAAAAGCAGGCTGCACGGTAAAAATGCTCGGCGCGGTAGGCACGGATATGAGCGGCGAGCTTGCCGTTAAGAACCTTGAATCTTACGGTATAGACACAACAAGCGTTCTTCGCTCCGAGGGCGCGACAGGCGCGGCAGTTATCACCGTATGCGGCGGCGACAACCACATAATCCTCGACGTAGGCGCGAACGGCACGATAACTCCCGAAGTTATCGCGGCAAACGAAATCCTTTTCGACTGGGCGGATATACTCGTAATGCAGTATGAGATACCTACTGAATCAGTTCTCGCGGCGGCAAAACTCGCTCACGAGAAAGGAAAGATGGTAATACTCAACCCCGCGCCCGTTAAAGAAGTAACAAAAGAACTTTATCAGTACATCGACCTCATTATACCCAACGAGTTCGAAGCTCAGCTCATCACGGGCATTTCTCCCGATGACAACGCTTCCGCAAAGGAAGTTATAGATGCTCTTTGCGCTCTCGGCTGCAAAAACGCTCTCGTAACTCTCGGTATCAAGGGTTGTGCTTATATAGTTGACGGTCAGGTACATTACACAGGCGTTTATAAAGTAAACGCTGTCGACTCCACAGCGGCAGGCGACAGTTTTATCGGCGGTCTTTGCGCTAAAATATGCGAAGGTCTCCCCATGGACGACGCCGTTGAATACGCGAGCGCTACTTCCGCTATCGCGGTAAGCCGCCACGGTGCAGCAGTTTCCATTCCGATAGCCGACGAAGTAAAAGAATTTATGAAGAACAACAAAATATCCAAAAAGGCTTCCCTTTCCTAAAGCCGCTGAAGATATGAGCAAAAAAATACAGCTCCGACAAAAATGTGTCGGAGCTGTATTTTTATATTCGTTTTTGATAAAGATATCAAAGTTTTCCTCACGAATGTGGAAAACTTGTTGACTTACTCTCCGTAAACCGCTTTGGAATACAAATCGCTTGTATATCTTGTTATTGCGTCCTCTTTTTCGGATTCGTACAATTCTTCTATAATATCTTCTTTTATCTCATTAAAATCCATAAATCCGGATTTATCAACTATCTTGTTGAATGTAACTACGCAGTAGCACTGCAAGCCTTCGTGCCAGAGAGGTTCGGCGTAAGTCTTGCCGTCCTCCCAAGCAGTGGATATTATATAATGATACTGAGCAATATATACCTTTGCGGAATAGTTGTAGTAGATACTCATAGCCTTGTCATAAGCCTCAGAGCCTTCTGTAAGGCCGTTTGCCTGTGCGTAAGCCTCGAACCCGTCGGGGAACATTTCGTTGAAAGAAACCTCATTTTCAGCCTTAAAATCGGAGTCTATCTGAGCGAGAGCGGCGTCAAGGTCTTCTATCTTCTCAAATTTTTCGATATATAACTTTTCTTCGCCCGTCATGAACTGAGAAAATGTCATTCCGTTTTCGGCATTGTATTTTATCAGCGCGGTGTTTTTAACATCTTCCCAAGATTTTCCGTTTTGAAGCATTTCAATATAATTTTCAGCGTCTTTCAGTACCTCGTCTTTTTTAACGGTATCCGTCGCCTGAAGGACTATCGTGCTTACCGAATAGTGGGGTTCTACTACATAGTTGAAAGAATTTTCAAGATAATAAGCATAAGCTTCGTCTTCCGTCGGAACGGAAACGTTCATTATCTTTTCAGCCGCAACATCGAGCATGGCGTCGTATTTATTGAACATATCGAAAGCGCCGTCGGAAAGGTTCCACGCCTTGATAAAAGCGGAATATCCGCCGCTGTAATTTTCGTCGAAGTATTCCACGTCTTCCAAAGTCGCTTTTTTTACCGCGTCATCATCGACGGTATATCCGAGCTCTTTGAACTGTACATTCATCTCGCGCCACACGATGGTCGACCTTGCGGAATCGGATACAACGGAATTATAATCGTCGCCGGAAAGAGTGGTGTTGCCGGTAGATATGAGATACTCGTATGACTTGATCATAAAAAAGTCGGAAAAATCAGTATCGTTTTCATAAACATACTCATCTCCGTTGTAAACAGCCATTATCTGCCCTTTATCTTCGCCGCAGGAAACGAGCGTTGCCGCAAGCATAAGGAGGACGAGCATAACAGAAAGAATTTTTTTTGTAGTTTTCATTTTTTTCTCCGTTTTTTCAAAGTAAAAAGTATATTACGCGCAAAAGCGCCGTTGGAGGAAAGTAAGAGTTTTTGATTTGATTCAATAAAGAAGCCGTCGGAAAGACGGCTTCTTTAAAATGTCATGTTTTTTAAAGTTCAGTTTTCACAGCCGCCGCAGGATTCGCAGTCAGAACCGCAGGAGCAACTAAATTCCGCGCCGCAGGCGGGACATTTGATATTGTCAAAATCCATCGTTTCGTCAACGAAAACTTCTTCTCCGCAGGCGGGACACTCTACGGAAGCACACTCGATGTCATCGTCGTAGTCATCGTCGTCGTAGTCATCGTCGTCATCGTCATCATCGTCGCAGTAGAGATCTTCTTCCACCATTCCCAGATCCTCATCGAGTTCCTCTACATAACGGTTGAGGTCTTCAACTTTTTCTTCAAGATCTTCCACGGATTTTGCCATATCATCGAGAATATCCGTCACAGAGGAAAGAATTTTCCCGATATCGCTGTTTTCATCAAATTTCAAGCCATCCATAAAGCCTTTAAGATAAGCAACTTTTTCGGTGACAGTCATTTTTAAAAACTTCCTTTCGATTCAATATTCAGGCGTATTTACGCACGTTCGATATATTCGCCCGTTCTTGTGTCGATACGGATTTTCGTGCCGACATTGATAAAGAGAGGAACCTTTATTTCAGCGCCTGTTTCAAGCGTTGCGGGTTTGAGAGTATTTGTAGCAGTATTTCCTGCAAGTCCGGGTTCTGTTTCCGTAACCTCAAGTTCAACGAACATCGGCGGTTCAACCGAGAAAACGTTGCCTTTATAGGAGAGTATCTTGCACATCATCTCTTCTTTTACAAATTCAAAAGATTCGGGAAGAATGTTTTTGGAAATGGGCATCTGTTCGTATGTTTCCATATCCATAAAGTAGTAAAGGTCGCCGTCGGAATAGAGATACTGCATCTCTTTTCTTTCGATTATAGCGGGGGGGAATTTATCGGTGGGGTTGAAAGTTTTTTCCACAACACCGCCGGAAATAACATTTTTAAGCTTTGTACGAACGAAAGCCGCGCCTTTACCGGGTTTAACATGCTGGAATTCAATGACCTGCATTACGTTTCCTTCGTATTCAAATGTGATTCCGTTTTTGAAATCGCCTGCAATTACCATAATTATTTACCTCCGTAAGCCGAAAAGAAATCGTTTTTCGGCAGATATTTATATTCGTATCTTATTTTACATGAAAAACGCTCAAATATCAATAGTTTTTTATAAAAAAGCTCTCTTTCTTTAAATAATGACGCAGAAATAACGCAGAAAAAAAGTTTTCGGTACGGAAAAAGAAAACTTATTTAAATAACGATAAGCTCTTTAGGGCTTTTCGTGATGTTTAAAGGACCGCTTTCGCGAATCTGCATAACATCTTCTATTCTGACGCCGTATTCTCCCTCAATATATATTCCCGGCTCAACGGAAAAAACGTGTCCAACCGTTAGTTTCTGCCCGAAAGCTTTTGGTGAGAGCACCGGCTTTTCATGAATATATATTCCCAAACTGTGACCCAGACTGTGTCCGAATCTGCCTGCAAAGCCCGCCTCGTTTATGATGTTGCGCGCAACGGAGTCCGCCTCCCCGCAGTCGCAGCCGCCATGAATAAAATCACAAGCTTCCTTCTGAGCGCGCAGTACGGTATCATATACTTTTTTCATTTGAGCGTCGGGCGTGCCTATGCAGACCGTGCGCGTCATGTCGGAACAATATCCCTTATATATGCAACCGAAATCCATGGTAAGAAATCCGCGTTCCAGCTTCACGGGGCGCGGCACTCCGTGAGGACGGCTCGAAGCCTTTCCGGAAACGCATATGGTATCGAAACTCGTGCCCTGCGCGCCGTGTTTTCTCATTCTGTACTCAAGCTCCAGCGCTACGTCTATCTCCGTCATATCGTATGTTATCATCGGAAGCACCTCCGCAAAAGCGGCGTCGCCTATGCTCTCCGCATGAGCGATAAGGTCCATCTCGTATTCGCTCTTTATCTGAGCCATTGTCGTAATGACGGCGCCCATCTTAACAAAGCTCTCCGCGTTTATTTTTTCTTTGTAAATGTCCATTGCGGACACGCTGACCTTATTTTCCTCAAAGCCGATGTTTTTTATGCCGCGCTCCGCGATAACGGAATTTATCTCTCCGAAGAAATTCTCCTTGGGCATGACTACGCGGCAGTTGCAAGCCTCGCTCTTTGCAGCCTCTATATATCGGAAATCAACATACAGAAAAGCGTCATTGCGCGTTACGAAAAGCGCGCCGTCAGTCATTGCAAAGCCTGTCAGATACAGTACCGTTTTCTCATCGGCGGAGAAAAATGCGTCCGCGTTTTCAGGGAACTTTTTTTGCAGAATCTTTATTTTATCGTCCATTTTTATCCTCGTAATATGTTTTTAAAATAAAAATTTAATATCAAAAATCAATTATCTCCGCACCCATTATCGCGGAAAGACCGTATTTGAGCGCCATTGAAGCCACTTTTCTCTCTCTCTCGTCCTCGCTTTTAAGCTTCGGAAAAAGCTCGCGGAAAAGAGCGCCTTTTATCGAAAGGTCGTTTTTGAGAGTTTCATAATCGCCTATCGGGATTGTGCAGTCGTCCACCTCGATGTAGAAAACTCCCATATCGGAAGCGCAAACTCTCTCCGTCATAAAAGATGTATCGTGCGAAACTATTCCTGTAAGGCGCACGCGCAACAGAGTGTCTTTCCCAAAGCCTTCTTTCTGCACGGCCTTTTTTATCTCCGCGCACATCTGCTCGTATGTGGAAAGTCCGCTCATGTCTATCTGAAGCTTTTCGTATCTTTTTTTGCAGAAACGCGGGTATTCAAAATTAGCGCGGAACACTCCGTTCTTTTTTTCAGCCTCTATGAATATGCCGCCTTTGCTGCCGCATTCGTCGAAAGAACGTCCTTCGGGACAGCCGCTGTACGCATAGTATGTTTTACCTCTCTTAACAGCCTCGCTGCCCGCATGAATGTGACCGAGAGCGACGTAATCACACCCGCTTTTCTCAATACCGCTCTCCGTTATGGGACAGCTCGTGCTGTTACTGTTCAGCAGATCTGCGTGAGCGACGAATATGTTTATCTTATTCTCGTCAAGATATAATCTCGTTTCAAAAGGATTGCTGTCATAAACCTCTTGCTTGTAGGCAAAGCCGTATACCTCGACTCCTATATCGTCAAAGCAGAATTTCTGTACTTCCTCGCTTTTGAAAACGTATACGTTGTCAGGAAACTTCGTCTTGAGGTAAGCGCTGCCGGCAGAAGCCGGATCGTGATTGCCCGGAGTGATGACAAATCGGCAGCCGGGATTCGACTCAAACTGAGAAACGATAAGCTCCATCGTTTCCTTCGTCACAAATCCGCTGTCGAACATATCTCCGGCTATCAGGACGATATCCGCCTTTTTCATCTTCGCGTACATCATCATTGAAGTAAAAGTTCCGCGCAGTTCCTGTCTTCTCGCCTGAGATTTTTCAACGTCGAAAAGAGAAAAAGGCGAATCCAGATGAACGTCTGCTATATGTAATATTTTTACCATAATCCCACCTTTATTCTTTTTAGAGCCAAGTCAAAATATTTTTTGTTTTTAATTAAACGAAAAGGCTTTTGCAAGCCTTTTCGTTTAATCTTACTGATTATTTTGTTTCTCAATTTTCAAGCACGTATTCGCCCGAAGTAAATTCGAACACAGATTTACCGTTTTCCGTCCTGCAGGAAAGGGCATTTTCGCCGTCTTTGAGCTTTCCCGCGAATCTTTCGGGCAGGTAGAGCGTTCCGTGAGCGCCGAAAGGCACAGTAAGAGAAATTTTTATCTTTTCTCCGTCTTTCTGCCAGCTGCAGAATACTCTGCCGAGCATACTTTCGTGAGAAGCCTGCGCTCCCGAAAGCTCGCTGTCAACGGCAGGACGAAATATTACATGGCGGAAGCCAGGTTCTTTCTCATCGGGTGATATTCCGGCAATATATTTATACATGAAAGAAGAAAGGTCGGAGAACATATGGTGGTTGTGAGAACCGCCGCCGTTCCAGCATTCCCAAAGCGTTGTCGCGCCTCTGTTTATCCATTCCGCAACACCGGGGAATGTTTTCTGGAGTACCATTTGCGTGCCGACGTCGCCCAGTCCGGAAGAGCCGAGCGCATTCATAACAAACTTGCAGCCGAGAACGCCGAAATCAAGATGATAGTCCTTTTCCTTTATCTGCTCAAGCAGTCTTGAAAGAAGACCTTGTTTTTCTTCTTCGCCGTCGTAAAGCTCAAAAAACAGCATTGTTCCCGTCGCCGTCTGGCAGTCGCCTTTGACGGTGAAAATATTTTTGTCGAAAAACTTCTCGCGGAAAACTTCTCTTATTTTTGCGGCAAGCCCGCCGTAATAAGCTGCGTCCTCTTCATTGCCGAATATGTTTGCAAGTTTTACGACCGTGTTCGCCGCATAGTAAAGATAGCCTGTATCCGTTACCTCTACGGGGCACTTATAGGAACCCATATTCACGCCTATGGCAGGTCCTATGAAAGGAGCGCACCAGTCGCCCGTGCCGTAGTTCGGAGTGTAATCCTCGCACGTAGAGAGCGTGAAATCGATATTCTTCTTTATAGCCTCGTAACTTTCGGCAAGAATTCTCTTGTCGTTGTTGTAAAGGTATATGTACCACGGAACAGTTATAAGCGCGCTGGACCAGTCCGGTCCCATAAGTCCGTAATATCCCCAGCCCGGAGAAGGAACAATACAAGGTATCTGGCCTGCCGGACGCTGTGAAGCCACAAGGTCATGGCTCCATTTTGAAAGGAAACAGCGAGTTCCGAAGTTTGTCAGCATCTGCTCGCAGGAAAGAGAAGTATCCCCCGTCCAGCCGTTCTTTTCTCTGTGAGGGTTGTCTGTCGGGAAAGACTCGAAGTTGGATAAGCTCGACCAGCGGCAAAGGTGCTGGAGTCTGTTGAGCATTTCGTCGGAGCAGGAAAACTGCCCTATATCTCCGACACCGTTGCATATGGCAACGCCCGTAACATCTTCAAGCTCCGGTTCATCTCCTCCGCATACTTCTATGTACTGGAAACCATGGTAAACAAAAGAAGGATGCCATTTTTCCGGCTTGTAGCTCTTTTTTATGTATTTGTCCGTCTGGAACTCACCGGAACGGACAAAACAACCCAAAGCATTAAAATCAAGCTCGCCGTTTTCTTCAAGAACATCTGAATAACGGAAAATGAACTCTCTCCCTGCCCTGCCCTTTACTGTAAATTCACCGAAACCGGCGATATTCTGTCCTATATCGAATATCCAGCCGTTTTTGCTTTTCCATTTTTTTACAGCAGGGAATTTTTTATATACGCGGATAGGCTCCATCTCTTGGGCGCGCATAACGCCGCCGGGACCTTTTGCAAGTTTTGTCTTGTCCCAGCCGCTGTCGTCATAGCCGGCTTCCGTCCAGTTGCCGAGTTCCAGACGTGCGTCGTAAAATTCGCCGTTGCGTATGCCCGTCATAGTTATGGGACCGTCCGCAAAGCTTTTCCATGTCGTATCGGAAAGCACCTTCTGCACTCCGCCGTCTTTATAAGTTATTTTCAGCTCGCATATCATCTTTGGGAAGTTGCGCCATGTCGCCGCGTTGTAATCCCATGCGTCTTCCGTAAAACAGTTGTAAAAACCGTTGCCCAAAACTACGCCAACAGCGTTTTCGCCTTCGTCAAGAAGAGCTTTTACGTCGTACTGCATATAGTACGTTTCTTTGTCATAAGAGGAGAATGCAGGCGAAAGAAGGTCATCTCCCGTTTTTTTGCCGTTTATGAAGCTTTCAAAATAGCCAAGACCGCAAATCGTGAGAAAAGCACTTTCCACATCCTTGCCGACTTCAAAAGTCTTTCTCAGGTAATTTGCGCCGACCGTCTTTTTGTTTGCTCCGAAAGCGGCTATCCATTTTGCCTCAAAACGCTCGGAAAGTTTTCCCGTTATAAAACTTCCGCAGTCAGATAAAGCTCTTTCTCCGCAGGAGTTTTCTATCTCAACAGACCAAAAATATCTCTTTACAGGCAAAAGCTCTTTTCCCTCGTAGGAAACAAGAACGTTCTCGCCGTCCGATACCCAGCCGCTGTCCCATACGTCGCCGTTAAGCTCTCTGAGCGAGCTTTCGGAGGAAGAAACGCGGATACGGCGTTTTTTCTGTGCATCTCCATTTAAATCCGACGATATCTTATACGAAAAACGAGGCAAAGTATCCACTCCGCACGGTTCTTTCAGATAATTGACCGTCAAATCGTAAATTTTAAGACTCATTTTTATATTACCTTTACTATTTAAGTTTTAGAGGCGAAATATTCAAGCCTCTTTGAATTTGGATTATATCATCTTTATTTCTTTTTTACAAGTATTTGAGCTTCTTTTGCCCCAAAAACTTTAAAGTGAGCTATAGCTTTAAAGACGCATTTTTTATTGACCGAAGGCGAATAATGTAGTATAATAAATATAATAAGCATAAAAACGGAGGAAAGATTTGAAAGAAATAAAACTCCTTGCGCTCGGAGACGTCGTGCGACCGATATCTTGCGACTATCTGGCGAAAAATCTTTGGCGTTTCAGAAAAGAAAATGATATCAGCGCCGTCGTTGCAAACGGAGAAAATTCCTCGGAAAACGGCGGGATAGACAGGTACAGCGCTTCCTCGCTGCTCTCCTGCGGAGTCGATGTGATAACGACGGGAAACCATGTTTTCAGATGCTTCGACTCAAAAAAACTTCTGGAAGAAAACAAATACGTCATACGTCCGGCAAATTATCCGGACGCCCTGCCCGGATACGGATACACACTCTTTTCCGCCGCGGGCAAGACTTTTCTTTTTATCAACGTAATGGGAGTCATCATGATGGAGCCGCTTGCCGACCCTTTTGAAATCGTGGAAAAAATACTTGAAAAAAACAAGGGAAGATACGATATAGCCGTACTTGACATACATGCGGAAGCGACGAGTGAAAAACGCGCTCTTGCTTTTTATTTCGACGGAAAGATAAACGCGGTATTCGGCACACACACTCACGTTCAAACCGCAGACGAGCAGATAATGCCCTTCGGAACGGCGTATATAACGGATTTGGGAATGTGCGGCCCCGACGACAGCGTTCTCGGCGTAGATCCTAAATGCATAATCGAAAAACTCCGTATGCATACCCCGGTCAAATTTACTGTGTCAGGATCAAAGGTTACGGCACACGGCGCAGTTTTTACATTCGACGCCGACACGAACAAAGCTTTAAAAATCGAAAGAGTTTCTTTTTGAACACACGCTTTCTTGAAAGAAAGCTTGGCAAAGAACTTCAGTCAGAAAAAATTTAAGTCAAGCAGAAAAAATTAAGTCAGAGAAAACGAAGTAAAAGCTTCTTGAAAGAAAGCTTGGCAAAGAACTTCAGTCAGAAAAAATTTAAGTCAAGCAGAAAAAATTAAGTCAGAGAAAACGAAGTAAAACCTTCTTGAAAGAAAGCTTGGCAAAAAACTTCAGTCAGAAAAAATTTAAGTCAAGCAGAAAAAATTAAGTCAGAGAAAACGAAGTAAAAGCTTCTTGAAAGAAAGCTTGGCAAAAAACTTCAGCCAAAAAAATTCAAGTCAAGAGAAAGGATAAAAAATGAATCAGATAAAAGATATGGCTCTGGCACCGTCAGGCCATGAAAAAATAAACTGGGTAAAAGATTATATGCCCGCACTCTCCGCAATAGAAAAGGAATTTATAAAAACAAAGCCTTTCAGCGGAATGAAGATAGCTATGTCCATACACCTTGAAGCAAAAACAGCTTATCTTGCAACAGTCCTCAAAAACGGAGGCGCGGAAGTTTTCGCCACAGGCTGCAATCCTCTTTCCACTCAGGACGACGTAGCGGCAGCTCTCTGCGAATACGGCGTTCACGTTTACGCCGTTCACGGAGATGATGAGGATACATACGTCGCAAGACTTGAAAAAACTCTCTCTTGCAAGCCCGACCTCATTATAGATGACGGCGGTGATTTTATCTCCCTGCTCCACGGCAAGAGCAAACACCTCGGCGAAAACCTCATAGGCGGCTGCGAAGAAACGACGACAGGTATCCACCGCCTTCGCCAAAGAGAGAAAAAAGGAACTCTCCTCTACCCCATGATAGACGTAAACGACGCAGACTGCAAACATCTTTTCGATAACAGATACGGCACAGGGCAGTCAACCCTCGACGCTCTCATGCATACGACGAATCTTATCGTCGCAGGCAAGACAGCCGTTGTAGCAGGCTACGGCTGGTGCGGCAAGGGCATAGCCATGAGACTCAAAGGAATGGGCGCGCGCGTCACAGTGACCGAAATAGACCCCGTAAAAGCGCTCGAAGCGGCTATGGACGGATTTTTAGTAATGAAAATGGACGATGCCGCACCTCTGGGAGATATATTCATCACGGCGACAGGTTGCAGCGACGTTCTTACGCGCCGTCATTTTGAAGTTATGAAAGACGGCGTGCTCCTTGCAAACTCCGGCCACTTCGACGTTGAAATAAATAAAAAAGACCTCGCCGAATTATCCGTTTCTCACGAGGAAAGAAAACCCTGCATAGAAGGCTTTACAATGCCCGACGGAAGAAAACTCAATCTTCTTGCCGAAGGACGCCTTGTAAATCTCGCGGCAGGCAACGGCCATCCCGCGGAAATAATGGACATGAGCTTCGCAATACAGGCAAAGAGCCTTGAATATCTCGCCAAAAACCCCGGCAAAGCTCCCAAACTCTACGCCGTTCCAGAGGAAACTGACAAGGAAGTAGCAAACCTCAAACTTAAAAGCATGAAGCTCGGACTCGATATTCTCACCGAAGAACAAAAAGAATATCTCAGCTTATAAATCAATAAATCAAATAATTTCAAAAGTAATGGTGGGCAAAATGACGGAAAGTTTTCGCCCGCCTTTTTTATTTTTTCAAATTTTCTCAAATGTTCCAAATAATTATATTATAAATAAAGATATAATATATATATTAAATTATATTAAACTATTGAATTAAAGGCGAAAATATGGTATAATATATGCATTATTATGGGCAACTATATTCATGCCCCGAAAAGGACGGTTTTAATGGACTCATACAGAGATATATGGAATCTTGTGCTTAACGAGCTTGCCAAAAAGTTTTCAGACGCGGCAATGGAACTGTGGTTCAACAAGCTCACTCTCGTGTACCTGGACGATTCCATCGCTATCATAACTACTCAAAGCGACGGTTTCGTAGCGCTTTTGAATAAAAGATACGCTCCCGAAATAGAGAAGATACTCGAAAATATCCTCAGTTTCCATGTCAAGGTAAAGATATATTCCGAAAAAGGCTTCGACCTTGACAAGGCAAAAACCGAATTTCTGCTCGAAAATACGGAAAGTTCTTTTATCCCTCAGAACGAGACCGTTTTGCCTCAAAGCAAAAACGACGACTTTTACAGCGACGACAAAACAGAAAGAACGATAACATCATTCGACTCAAACTATACATTCGAAAATTTCGTGGTCGGTGAATCCAACAAGTTCGCATACAAGGCAAGCCGCGCCGTTGCGGACAATCCCACCTCATATAATCCCCTATTTATCTACGGTCAGAGCGGTCTGGGAAAAACTCACCTTATGAAAGCCATCGCCTCCGAAGTGCTGAAAAAAAATCCTTCTTACAACGCAATAATAGTAAAAGGCGAATCTTTTACCAATGAACTCATCGAAGCTATCGCAAAAAAGGATACGGCAGGCTTTAAGGAAAAATACAGAAAAGCCGATATGCTGCTCATAGACGACATACAGTTTATAGCCGGAAAAGTTTCCACTCAGGAAGAATTTTTCCACACCTTCAACGCGCTCTATGAATCCAACAAGCAGATAGTTCTCACCTCCGACCGGCCGCCGAAAGATATGAAACAGCTCGAGGACAGACTTCGCAGCAGATTTGAATCCGGACTTATCATCGATATCCAGCCGCCCGACGCAGAGCTGAGAATGGCTATCCTCAAAAGAAAAGCCATGCTCATCAATATCGAGATATCCAACGAGGTGCTCACATTCATAGCTGAAAACGTAAAAAACAATATCCGTCAGATAGAAGGCGTTATCAAAAAACTCGGCGCATACAGCTTCGTCACAAACAAGCCGATAACGATAGACGTGGCAAAAACTCAGCTCGCCGGGGTACTGAGCGGCAAGGAATCTCCTGAAATAACGGTCGAAAGGATAATTTCCGAAATAGCAAAGAAATATCATATCACGCCTGAGGAGATAAAAGGCAAAAAACGCTCCAAGGACGTCGCTATGGCGCGCCATGTTTCCGTATACGTCATCAGAAAGGCAACGGATATGTCGCTGAAGAGCATAGGCAAGATATTCGACCGTGATCACACGACGATGATGTCATCTCTTGACGTGGTGGAGAGCGAGATGGAAGCAGACTCGAATTTCGAACATGATGTAAATGCACTTATCCGCGAATTTAAGACCTGAAGCCCTGTCGGAAAATGTTGAAAAAGGTTTTCCACATGGTGTGGAAAACAATGTTGAAAACTTTGAAAAAGTATTTTTCGTCAAAGCTTTTCGTCAAAAATTCCATGTTTGAAACCATGTTGATAAAAACAAATTATCATTCCCGTTTTTTCAAGATATCATACATACATTTTTTCGCAAGAAGGATTTTCCACCGCTTTTTTCCTTTTCAACATCCGCGTTTTCCAACGTTTCCACTTTTTTTCCGAGCGCGAAAAAACGTATCCCGAAAAAGGCTGAAATTCCACAAATTTTCAATCGGAAATCTACCCGCGAAAAAGTGTATCGATAACTGAAAAACTCTGTTTTCTGCTTGATTTTTCAGATTTCCACAAAATCTACATACACTGCTTTTTCTACTACTGCCATTATTATTTATTTTATTTTTTATAATATATAAAACCGCGGTATAAATAAGACCGCGGAAAAAGAAAGGTTGAAAAATGAAAGCAACATTCGAAAAAGAAGCACTGCTACTTGCCATAACGCGCTCACTTGGCTGCGTCGCGGAAAAGATGACAAGCGTTATAGAAGGCATATTCATAAATACGGTGGGAGATGACGGCTGCCAGATCTGCGCCTATGATATAGAAAAAGGTATAAAGATACAGATAAAAGCGACGGTACATGAACCCGGAAGTCTTGTTATCAACGGTGCAAAGCTCGCTTCCATCGTAAAATATATGCCCGCAGAGATAACGCTTGAAACAGGAGATAACAATATAGTGACAGTCTCCTCCGGACGTTCTAAATTCCAGCTCCACTTTATCCCCGGAAACGAATTTCCCAAAATACCGGAATTTGCTCCCGAAAGACACTTCGAGCTTCCCCAGAGTATGCTCCGCAAAATAATAAATCAGACTTCTTTCGCAATTTCCCACGACGAAACAAGACCTGCGCTCACCGGTCTTTATATAGAAATAAATTCAGATAAGATAAAAGCCGTTGCCTGCGACGGATTCCGTCTTGCAGTGCGCGAGATACTCACCAAAACCGAGATCTATTCCAAAACGGGCGAGGAAGAGCTTTACTTCATCGTTCCCGGAAAAACAATAAACGAGCTTCTGCGCCTGCTTGATGACAAAGACGAACCGATAAAATTCAGTCTTACCAGAAAACATATAATCTTCTCCCTCAAAATGAAATACGGCGCGGAAGAAAGAGATACGGTAATGTTCTCCCGCCTCGTAGACGCAAACTATATAGAATACGAAAGATTTTATCCGAAAGAATGTAAGACTTTCGTAACTGTAGAAAGAGACGCGCTTGAGGACACACTTGAACGCGCTTCACTTGTAACTGAGGACAGAATACAGGGTCAGGTAAAGAGCGCGGTAAAATTCAACTTTACTGACGGACTTCTCAACATCTCCGCCGTTTCGATAAACGGTAAATTTTTCGACGAGATACCGATAGAAAAAACAGGCGCAGACCTCGTTATCGGTTTTCCGTGCAAATATCTTATAGAAATACTCAGAAGCACGGATCAGCCGAGAATAAAACTCTCCCTTACCTCCTCGCTCATGAGCATGGTGATAGAAGGCGAGAGCGAAAGCGGAGATTCAAAATTCCTTTACCTTGCACTGCCCGTGAAAATGAGAGAAAACTGAAATTATGTATCTTGAAAGCGCTGTTTTTGAAAACTTCAGAAATATAGACAGTTTTAAATTCAAATTCGAAAAAGGTATAAACATCTTTTACGGAAACAATGCTCAGGGCAAAACAAATGTGCTTGAAGGCGTCTATCTTTTTGCAGGCGGAAAAAGCTTCCGCCATGCAAAGGAAAGAGATATGATATGCTTTGAAAAGGAAAACTCACGTCTTTCCCTCTCCTATATTACTCAGGAGAGAAAAAATAATATGGAAATACGCCTTTTTCGCGGACTTAAAAAGCAGATGTTCAAAAACGGCGTCAAAATTCCGAAGGCTTCCGAATTTATCGGAAATTTTAAGTCCGTGCTGTTCTTTCCGGATCACCTCGGAATAGTCAAAAACGAACCGTCCGTGCGCCGCGGCTTTATCGACGGCGCGATATCTCAGATAAGCAGACCGTATCTTGCTTCTCTTATGGAATACGGAAAGATACTTGAACAGCGAAACGCTCTGCTCAAAAATTATATGAACTGCGGCGCGTCGTTCGATATCACATTCTCGATAATATCGGAAAAGCTCTCCGTATGCTCCGCCTCCATCACCGCAATGCGGGCAGTTTACCTTGAAAGACTTTCTAAAATAGCAGATGTTTGTCTTAACGATATGACGGGAAGCTGTGAGAATATTTCTTTCAATTATATAACGAGCATAGGAGAAGGCGACGCGGCAGAGCTTTCGGACAGAGAATCGAATGAGAAAAAATACATAAAAGTTTTCAGCGAAAATGCCGAGAAAGAAAAAATAATGGGTGTGACTCTTTCAGGCCCTCATAAAGACGATTTTGAGATAAAACTGAACGGCAGGTCGGCAAAACTTTTTTGTTCGCAGGGACAACAAAGGAGTATAGCTCTTGCAATGAAGCTTGCCGAAGGTGAGATAGCAAGAGAACAAAGCGGAGAAATTCCCGTATTTCTTTTCGATGATGTTCTTTCTGAACTTGACTCCGAAAGAAAAAAATATATACTTTCAAGCCTTACGGACAGACAGGTAATAATAACTTCGTGCGCGGAGAGTGATTTCGATAATTTTATAAAAGGCTCTGATTCGGCTCAGAAGATATACGTTGAAAACGGAAGCTTTTCTTACCGATAAAAGAGAAACGGGGGGATTTCGTCCTCCGCAGAGGACGAGGAACCTTTTGAAAAAGGTTCCATCGAAAACTTTTACTCAAAATGAAGTCATAGTTTAAATTGAAGCAATACCAATCAGATTTATATTTTTATATATTATTTTATTTTTATTAAAGTTCTTTATTAAAGTTCTTTGGCCTACCTTTCTTGAAAGAAAGGTAGGAGAAAGGTAACAGATATAAAAAATTATGTATCTTCACATAGGCAACAACAAGATAATAAGAACAAAAGACGTTATAGGGATATTTGACGCAGATACTGCGACGGTATCGAAGATTACGCGCGCATATCTTTCTCAAAAAGAGAAAAGCGGTCTGCTCACAACGGCGACTGAAGAGGTGCCGAGATCTTTTGTTCTTTACGGAAAAAAAAACAACGAAAAAATTTGTTTTTCGCTTCTTTCGGCAAAAACGCTTGCCCACAGAAACGAAGCCGAAAACGAAAAATAAAAGATCGAAGACTTTGAGCTTGATTTTTTGAAAGGATAAAAACATGGCAGAAGAAAAACACGTTTATGAAGATGAGCAAATACAAGTGCTCGAAGGTCTTGAACCGGTAAGAAAACGCCCCGGTATGTATATAGGCTCCACTTCCGCGCGCGGACTTCATCACCTTGTTTATGAAATAGTAGACAACTCCATAGATGAGGCGATGGCAGGAGAATGTAATGAGATAGAGGTAACTTTTCATCCGGACGGAAGTGTTTCCATTCAGGATAACGGACGCGGTATTCCGGGCGGTATAAATGAAAAAACAGGTATACCTACGCTGGAGGTAGTTTTCACCGTTCTGCACGCCGGAGGCAAATTCGGCGGAGAAGGTTATAAATTTTCCGGCGGTCTGCACGGCGTCGGCGCATCCGTCGTAAACGCTCTCTCGGAGTGGACGGAAGTAGAAAACTGTCACGAAGGACAGATGTATACCGAAAGATTTGAAAGAGGAAATGTCGTTCGCCCGTTCTGCAACGTCGGCAGCTGCGGCGAAAAACACGGTCTTTACGTTCGATTCAAACCCGACGCGGAAATATTCCGCGAAACGACGGAGTTCGACTATACAACGATACTCAATCGCATGAGAGAACAGGCTTTTCTCAACGCCGGCATAAAGATAACGGTGACTGACGCCCGCGGCGAGGAGCTTGTAAAAAACGAGCTTTACTATGAGGGCGGTATCCGCAGCTTTGTAGAACATCTCAATGAAATAAAGCATGTAACGGTGCTTCACGACGTAATATACATGAAAGCCGAGGCGGATGACAAGACCGCCGAGATAGCAATACAGTACAACGACAGCTACAATGAAACTCTCATGACCTTTGCCAATAACATCAACACGGTAGAGGGCGGTACGCATGAGCTTGGTTTTAAAATGGCGATAACGCGCGTTATAAACGATTTTGCGCGCAAAAGAAACATACTCAAAGATTCAGACAAGGCGCTGACGGGCGACGACGTGCGCGAAGGTCTTTGCGCCGTAGTATCCGTAAAGCTCAGAGAAGCGCAGTTTGAAGGACAGACAAAAGCAAAACTCGGCAATTCCGAGATGAGAGGCTTTGTCGATTCTCTGGTATCCAACAAGCTCTCCGAATTTTTGGAGGAAAATCCGAGCGTCGCAAAAAATATAATAGAAAAATCCCTCGCGGCTTCCCGTGCAAGAGAGGCGGCGAGAAAAGCAAGAGAGCTTACACGCCGCAAAGGCGCGCTCGACGGCGCCGGGCTTCCCGGAAAACTTTCGGACTGCCACGAAAAGAAAGCAGAGCTTACAGAGCTTTATCTTGTCGAGGGTAATTCCGCAGGCGGTTCGGCAAAAGACGGCAGAGACAGCCATTTTCAGGCTATACTTCCTCTGCGAGGCAAGGTGCTCAACGTTGAAAAGAGCAGACTTGACAAGGTTTATTCAAACACAAGCCTTATTCCGATAATTCAGGCGCTTGGCTGCGGTATAGGCGAGGATTTCGACATAACGAAGCTTCGTTACGGAAAGATAATAATAATGGCGGACGCCGATGTGGACGGCTCTCACATTCAGATACTTTTGCTTACGTTCTTCTACCGCCATATGAGAAAGCTCATCGAGGAAGGTCACGTATATCTTGCACAGCCGCCTCTTTTCAAGGTTTACAAAGGCAAACAGACAAGATACGCTTTCTCAGACGATCAGAGAGATATGTATATTGCGGAACTCGGCAGCGGCGCTCAGGCCGAACGCTACAAAGGTCTCGGTGAAATGGATCCTTCCCAGCTTTGGGAAACAACCATGGATCCCGAAACAAGAACTCTTCTGCGCGTTGATATTGAAAATGCCATGGCGTGCGACGAGATGTTCTCCGTGCTGATGGGCGACAAGGTTGAACCGCGCCGAAACTTTATCGAAGAAAATGCGAAATACGCGGTAAACCTCGATATTTAATGAATGGACGGTACAAAAATGGAACATAAAGACATATCATATCAAAATCAGAAGATAGTCGACATACCTATGGAGAAGCGCGTAAAGACCGCGTTTATAGAATATGCCATGAGCGTTATCGTCGCCAGAGCACTGCCCGACGTGCGCGACGGTCTGAAACCCGTACACCGCAGGATACTCTATGCGATGTACGAAGACAAGCTGACATATGACCGCCCGTTCTGCAAGTCCGCAACGACGGTCGGAAACGTTCTCGGACGCTATCATCCTCACGGCGACGCCGCAGTTTACGATTCCATGGTAAGACTTGCACAGCCTTTCAATATGCGCTATCCGCTTATCGAAGGACACGGAAACTTCGGTAACGTGGACGGCGACGGCGCCGCTGCATACCGTTACACGGAAGCGCGCATGAGCAAAATAGCAAATGCAATGCTCACCGACATAGAAAAGAACGTAGTTCCCTTCTCTCCCAACTTCGACAACAGACTCCGCGAGCCTGACGTTCTTCCTGCACGTTTCCCTAATCTTCTGGTAAACGGCTCCGTCGGTATTGCCGTCGGAATGGCTACAAATATCCCTCCCCACAACCTCGGAGAGGTCATAGACGGTACTCTCTACCTCATAAAAAATCCGGAAGCAAGCATTGCCGACCTTATGACGTTCATAAAGGGACCTGATTTTCCGACGAACGGCATAATCTGCGGCACATCTGGAATATATAATGCTTACAGAACGGGACGAGGAAGAGTCATAGTCCGCGCCCGTGCGGCGGTAGAGGAGGAAAAACACCGTATAGTCATAACGGAGATACCTTATCAGGTAAACAAGAGTATGCTCGTAGAGAGCATGGCAAATCTCGTAAAAGACAAAAAGATAGAAGGCATAACCGCCATACGCGACGAATCCGGCAAGGCGGGAATGAAGATAGTCGTTGAATATCGCAGGGACGCCAACGGCGCCGTGATACTTAACCAGCTTTACAAATATACTCAGCTTCAGGACACCTGCGCCGTTAATATGATAGCTCTTGTAAACGGAGAGCCGAAGCTTCTGGGGCTTAAGGAAATACTTAAACATTATATAAAACATCAGGAAAATGTTATCCGCCACAGAACGGAGTTCGACCTTGAAAAGACAAAAGCGCGCGTCCACATACTCGAAGGACTCAAAATAGCCATAGACAATATTGATGAAGTTATAAAAACCATTCGCGCTTCCGCTTCCGTTACAGAGGCAAGGGACGCCTTGGTTTCACGTTTCACTCTGACACAGATACAGGCTCAAGCTATTGTAGATATGACTCTGGGCAAGCTTTCCGGTCTTGAGAGAATAAAAGTAGAGGAAGAATACGCCTCCAAGATAGAGCTCATAAAAGAACTTGAGGAGATACTTGCAAACGAAGACAGACTTCTTGAGATAGTTTCCGATGAATTAAGAGAAATAAAAGAAAAATTCTCCGACGGCAGACGCACGGAAATATCCGGCGCAATTGACGACATAATAGACGAAGACCTTATCGAAAAAGAGGAATGCGTGGTTACAATAACCCGCGACGGATATATCAAGCGTTCCTCTGCGTCCGTTTATTCCTCTCAGCGCAGAGGCGGCAGAGGCATAAGGGGAATGAAGATAAAAGAGGACGACTTTGTTGACGATATCATTATAGTGAATTCTCACAGCTACCTGCTTATGTTCACGGACAACGGCAAGGTTTACATGAAGAAAGTATATCAGATACCGGAAGCTTCCAATATTTCCAAAGGAACGAATCTTGTCAATCTTATTGAACTTGACAAGAATGAAAAGGTGACGTCGGTCATCGCCGTAAACGGATTTGACGAAAACGAATACTTTGTAATGGTGACGCATAACGGCGTCGTCAAGCGCGCAAACGTCAAAGATTTTGAGTTCCAGCGCAAGGGCGGAAAGATAGCCATAAACCTTGATGAGGGGGACAAACTTGAATTTGTCGAGCATACCACGGGCGAAAATGATATCGTTATTGCCACACGAGAAGGAAAAGCTGTCCGTTTCAGTGAAAAAGAGGCAAGAGTCATGGGGCGTGCGGCGCGCGGTGTGCGCGGCATAAAGCTCAAAGAGGGCGACTATGTAGTCGGCGCGGCTATCGTCGACGAAGAAAAGATGATGCTTACCGTAACTGAAAAAGGCTACGGAAAGAGAAACAGCTTTGACGGATATACGGCTCACAGCCGCGGCACGTCAGGCGTGCTCTGCCACAAGCTCACGGAAAAGACGGGTAAACTCGCAGGTATTGCCGCAGTTTCCGAGGACGACGATATAATGGTTATAACAAACGAGGGTATAATCATACGAATGCCTGTTTCGGACGTCAATATTTATGACGGCAATTCCACTGTCGGCGTCCGCGTGATGAGACTTGAGGGAGAAGCGGTAATAGTAAACTTTGCCGCAACGAAATCGGAAGAAAAAGAGGAAGAAGAACTGCAAGCCGCAATAGAGGAAAACGAAAAAGCGGAAGCAGAAGATTTTTCTCAGCCCGACGGCGACAGTGATATTTAAATACGAAGTACAAAAAATTTTACTTTTAGTTTTATAATACACAAAATTAAGGAGCAGATATGGCAACAAAATCAGCAAAGAAAAAAGCAGTCCTTTCCACCTCTCCCATGGACGCGGAGGAAAAGAAAAAAGCGCTTGCCACGGCACTTGCACAAATAGAAAAAGACTTCGGCAAAGGCACGATAATGAAACTTGGCGACAACGCGCGCATGAACGTGCAGAGCATACCCACGGGTTCGCTCACGCTTGACCTTGCGCTCGGAATCGGAGGTGTGCCGCGCGGCAGAATAGTGGAGATATTCGGGCCGGAATCTTCCGGTAAGACAACCGTTGCGCTTCACATAGCGGCGGAGGTACAGAAGATGGGCGGAGAAGCCGCTTTTATCGACGCGGAACACGCGCTTGATCCCGTTTATGCGAAAGCTTTGGGTGTTGATATAGACAGACTTCTCGTTTCTCAGCCCGACAGCGGCGAGCAGGCTCTTGAAATAACGGAAGCCCTTGTTCGCTCCGGCGCCGTCGATGTTATAGTTGTAGACTCCGTTGCGGCTCTTGTACCTCAGCAGGAGATAGACGGCGTTATGGGTTCTTCTCACGTGGGACTTCAGGCGCGTCTTATGTCGCAGGCTCTGCGTAAGCTTTCAGGTTCCATCTCGAAGACAAACAGCGTAGTTATCTTCATAAACCAGCTACGCGAAAAGGTCGGTGTAATGTACGGAAATCCCGAAACGACTCCCGGCGGCCGCGCGCTTAAATTCTATTCCTCCGTCCGCATAGACGTCCGCAAGACGGAATCGCTCAAGCAGGGCGGCGAAGTATACGGCAACAGAGTAAAATGCAAGGTAGTCAAGAATAAAGTTGCGCCTCCTTTCAAAATGGCGGAATTTGATATAATTTACGGCAAAGGAATATCAAAATCAGGCGAGATAGTGGACATAGGCATAGATCTGGGAATCGTTCAGAAAAGCGGCTCATGGTTCTCATACAACGGTGAGCGGATAGGCCAGGGCAAGGAAAACGCTAAAAGCTTCATAGAGTCGAATCCTGCGCTGCTTTCGGAGATAGAGGAAAAAATAAAGGAGCAGAAAGACAAGATAGACCTTGCGGCAGGCGACGCATATTCGCTTGACGAGGACGGCGAGCAGGACGAGCTTGACGAAGATTTTGAAATGGAAGGCGAAGAAAAGGACGAGCTTGACCTTCACATACTTGACGTTTCCGCAGACGACTGAAACAGATGAAGATAACTCTTTATGAGGTGAATCCCGTTTCAGGCGGAGAGGAAGCGGAGCTTTGCTTTGAGATATCCGACGGCGAGAAATGTGAGAGAAGAAAGCTCACGATAACTGCTCAAATGCTTTTCGAACTGGGTTTTCCACATAAAAAATGTGGAAAAGTTGAAATCTCATGTGGAAAATTCGATGAGATAGTATTTTTGGCGGAAAAAACGTCGGCTATCAAGAGGGGAGCGTATATCCTTTCATTTGCGGACAACACGAAAAAAAGTCTTATAAGAAAGCTGATATCAAAGGGCTTTTCCAAGGAAGTGTCCGAGGCGGCGGCAGATCATCTTGCGGAGAACGGGTATATAAACGAGTATGATTCCGCAAAAGCTTTTGCCCTTGACATGGCAGAGAAAAAGCTCTACGGCGCAAGAAGGATAGTATCGGCTCTTTTTGCCAAAGGTTTTCCACATGAGTGTGCACAAAAAGCAGTAAACTCTCTTGATGTGGATTTTGCTTCTCTTTGCAGAAAGAGGATAGACTTGATGGGCGGAGTCGGGATATTTTCCGACAAAAGCTCAAGACAAAAGGCCGTTTCGTCTCTTTTGAGGTACGGTTTTTCCTATGATGAAATAAAGGAAGCTTTAAAAATCAAGCATTGAAATTAAATAATCTGCAAAAAATAAGAGCGCGGTATACCGCGCTCTCAGTCTACTGACAAATCCGTTTTAAAAAGCTGTCATGTCACCCGGCAAATTTTAAAAATCTGACATCAGCTTTTTATTTGCGCCTGAATGGTCAAATAAAAAGCTTGGCAAAAAGAAATTGCCGGAAGGGAGTTTTGCCGACTGCGGTCGGCGACGAGAGTTACGCACTCTCGACCGCGCCGCCTTTTGAAAAAGGCGGACAAAAACTTTCCGTCATTTTGCCAGCCCATTACATTGTCAGCAAACTAAAGAAAAAAAGCGCCCGAAGGGGTGCCTTCCATAAAGCAGGTTTTACCTGCCGAAAGACAAAAGGAGTATGAGAATTTTGTTCGTACTCCTTTTGCTTACTGTCGGGTAGTAGCATAATAGCCTTCCTCCGGGAGGAAGGTGGCATGCGAAGCGTGACGGAAGGAGCCCGCGTGACTTTAGTTTTTAACAAATTTTATCGCAACGCGCTCTCCCTCACCCGACTTCGTCGGGAGCTCCCTCCCGGAGGGAGCCTTTCTTTTATGTTCATCTATACCTTGTCAATTTTCCTGACAAGCACTGCTTTTGTGGACACAAAATCGAAGCCCCGCACGAGGCGGGGCAAGAATAACTTATTTAGCATGCTGATTTAATCTCTCAATAATTGAAACAAAACGTGAATCTTGACGGACACAATCATATCGTTTATTTTGCAATCTGTCAAGCATATGGTAGCAATTGGTGTGTTCCGTAAGTTCGTGAAAATCTTTGTTGGGTTCAGGATAAATTAACTTATCGGTAAAAATTGATGTGTAAAATTTACCGTGATCATTGATATATGCTTTATCGTATTCAATCGCGTGATAGCACATTTTTTCAAGAGATGCAAGTGTTTCATCCTTTTTACCCTGAGATATCTGATACGTGGAAATTAACCAATAATTTTGGGAGAGGCGAACATGATAAAACATAAGGTTATCCCCGTATATCATCTTATAAAGATGATTGGAAATAGTAAGCATTTCAATTTTTCTATCCCATGTGGACGGATCATTGGGGAGTTCATCCGCGAGCGGATAGTTTGAAATAGCAGTACCCAAGCAATCGGTTAATTTGTCGATTTCATCTTGAATATAAAATTCCGTATTGCCATCACCAATCCCCGATGATTTTGCAAATTCACGGCAGTACTTCATAGGTGTGAGCAGATTTACTGATTGCATAGCTTTCTCAACCTGCTTGGTGCCTCCGTAAATATTGATCAAAACATTGATTGCATCATATCGGGTATCTTCATCTTTACATTCAGCCACCACGGAAGAGCAAAGATTTTCGATTTCCTTTATGAGGTCGTTATTCTTTGTATCGCACCACAAATGATACAGACAAACAGCGAGATTTTCTTTGATCTCAAAATCTGCGGGGTAGCGGGAAATCGCATTTCTTGCGAAAGTTATCCGTTCTTCGATCGTACCCACTTCTGCAAGACGAGAGATTTCTTTTTTGATATTTGTAATTTCTTCTTCTCTTTGAGAGAGCTTATATCCCAAGAGTTCATCTGTACTGACGGAAAAGAAATCAGCAAGCGCCGGAAGAAGTTCAATATCGGGATAACCACCTTCTGCTTCCCAACGAGATATAGCTTGAGGTGTCACCCCTATAGCCGTGGCAAGAACGTCTTGTGTAATATTATTTTCTGCGCGAAGTTTTTTGATGATCGCACCTATTTTAATGTTCATATCGTACCTCCAAAATAAATTTTGTAAGCTTACGATTTTATTATAGCATAATTTTTCTTTTTTTCAATTATCAATTCATTGTTAAATAGATAAAGCAGTACTTTACATTGATAAGAAGTAAAATACTGCTCTATCGCAGGTACCGCAAAGCGCTTTTTTCTTTTATCTGTGATAAAGGTTCTTCGTCTGATAAACGGGGTCGCAGGTGAGATTTATACCGAGCTTTTTGAAAACATTCTCATCTACGCGGGCGAGAAGCACAGTGGAGTGAACTTCCGCATTTTTGAGTTTTTCAAGCTGTTCGAGCGCGAGAGCGGCGTTTTCGTCTGTCGCGGCGCATATGGAGAGAGCGATAAGAAGCTCGTCCGTGTGGAGTCTGGGATTCTTGTTGCCCATATGCTTAACTTTAAGGCGCTGTATAGGCTCTATTATCGTGGGAGATATCAAAGGAGTCTGTTTTGGTATTCCCGCAAAAAGTTTGAGCGCGTTGAGAAGCACCGCTGAACCGGGGCCGAGAAGGTCTGTCGTTTTGCCCGTTACCATTCTGCCGTCCGCAAGTTCCATAGCCATAGCGGGCTCTCCGGTAAGCTCGGATTTTTCTCTTGCTTTGAGCACGCATTTTCTCATATCGTCCGTAATGCCGAGTTTGCTCATGATAAGCTCTATCTTGTAAACTTCGTTTACGTCGCCCTGACCTTGGCGGACGGCGCATTTCGCCGCGAAATGACGTCTTATTATCTCGTCAAAAGAGGCTTCTCTGCATGTTTCGTCGTCCGTTATGCAGAAGCCTGCCATATTTACGCCCATATCCGTTGGACTCTTGTAAGGGGAATTGCCGTATATCTTTTCAAACATTGCGTTGAGTACGGGGAATATTTCTATATCGCGGTTGTAGTTTACGGAGTATTTGCCGTATGCTTCAAGATGATATGGGTCTATCATGTTTACGTCGTTGAGATCTGCCGTCGCCGCCTCGTAAGCTATATTGACGGGGTGATTGAGCGGAATGTTCCAAATGGGGAAAGTTTCAAACTTGGCGTATCCTGCGCGCACGCCGCGTTTCTGCTCGTGATAGAGCTGAGAAAGACAGGTAGCCATTTTGCCGCTTCCCGGGCCGGGAGCTGTTATTACGACAAGCTCACGCGAGGTTTCGATATACTCATTTTTACCGTAGCCGTCGTCGCTGACGATAAAGGGAATGTCGGAAGGATAGTTTGGTATAGGATAATGTCTGTAAACTCTGATACCGAGCGCCTCAAGGCGTTTCTGAAAGGCTTGAGCCGCAGGCTGTGAAGCAAAATGAGTTATAACGACGCTTCCCACATAAAGACCTATGCTTCTGAAGGCGTCGATGAGGCGCAGAGCGTCCAGGTCATACGTTATGCCGAGGTCGCCGCGGCGCTTGTTTTTTTCGATATCGTTTGCAGAGATGACGAGAACTATCTCCGCGCGGTCTTTAAGCTTTTCGAGCATACGCAGTTTGCTGTCGGGCATGAAGCCGGGAAGAACACGGGAAGCATGGTAGTCGTCAAAAAGCTTTCCGCCGAATTCGAGGTAGAGCTTTCCACCGAAAGAATTGATGCGTTCGAGAATTTTTTCCGACTGCATAGCGATATATTTATCATTGTCAAAACCTGTTTTTTTCATATTAACACCTCTCATAGATTACAACAAAAAATTATATCATAAAATAAGAGGTTTTTCAATAATATATGACTTGATTCCCGTATTTTTTTATTTGTATAATTTGGATTGACAAAGATAATTATTTATCATATAATTCTATATGTAAATAAGGGATGTTAATAAATGTTGTTAAAAGAAAGGACTTTTTTATGGCAGACCAGCCGCGTGAATATTACCGCAGACTTGTGGATATGGCTATGATGGCGGGGGAGATAATGATAAGCGCGGGTGCTGAAACGCATCGTGTTGAAGATACGATACTTCATATGCTTTCGACGTCGAATTTTTCAAACGCAGACGCTTTCGTTCTCCGCACCGGTATAACTATAACGCTTTCGGATCCTCGTTATAAGACGATATCGATAACGCGCAGGGTATACAGCGGCTCTGCGAATCTTTCGAATGTGTGCGATGTCAACAGCATTTCGCGAGAGTTTTGTTCCGGTCTTATAACGATAGATCAGGCGGAAAAAAAACTGGAGAAAATAAAAAAGAGAAAACTGTACGAAAATTCTCAGATATTGTTTTCAAACGTTATTGCGGCGGCGGGATTCGCATACGTTTTCGGCGGCGGATTTTTGGAGGCTTTTCTCGCCTGCTTTGTAGGTCTGCTCTTGGGTTTGAACAGCATATATATTTCAAGACTGATAAAGAAATCGTTTATCTCCGATTTGCTGGGCGCCGCCATAGTCGCCGTGTCCAGCGTGGGATTTTCTTTCATAATGCATAATATATTCAACATATCGGTCGGGTGTCAGTATATAATAGCCGGCTCTCTTATGCTCTTGGTTCCGGGAACGGCTTTTACAGGCGCTATCAGGGATATCGTCGCGGGCGACTATATCTCCGGTGTGGCGAGAATAGCGGAGGTGCTTATAATTTCCGCTTCCGTAGCGCTGGGCGTTGCTTTCGGTCTTGAGATAACGGAATGGCTTAATTTCGACATAGACTTTGAATTTGCGCTCGACGGCATAAATTCGCTCGGAATCCATGCTTTCTTTGCGGTCATAGCCACGTTTTTAGCCATTATCGGTTTCTGCGTTATTTTTTCGTGTCCGAAAAAATATATTCTCATATGCTGTTTTAACAGCGCTTGCTGCTGGGCTATATATCTTTTATGCATATATTTCGGAAGTACTTCTCTTTGGGCAACGTTTTTCAGCGCTGTATTTGTAAACGTTGTTTCTCATATTCTTGCGCGCACCCTCAAAGAGCCGGTAACGCTTTTCTTTATAACAGGCGCGCTGCCGCTCGTTCCGGGATATGGCATATACAAGGTGGCGTATGACCTGTTCAGCGGCGGCAATGTCGGCGCTTCGCTTTCAAGCGCGCTTATGACAGCAGGTTTCATAGCATTGGCGGTGCTTGTGACCGATACTATGATCGAAGTTATAATGCGCGGCGTTATATACACTAAAAACAAGATCAAAATGAGCCACAGACGATAAAAAAGAGCAATCAGATGTGAAGTGCCCCAAAAGTTTTCATAACTTTTGGGGCATATCAATGATCGCTCTTTTTTATTATATTTTGATGATTACATCGAACCGAAAATGAATTTACAAAGGAACAGAAGTGCGATTACCGTAACGGCGATATCTTTCTTTGTGTACTTGCCTGTGAAGAGAGTGATAATTATGTAAGAGATGGAGCCGATACCGATGCCGTTTGATATGGAGTATGTCAAAGGCATCATTATGAGAGTGAGGAATGCGGGAACGGCGCTTCTGAGGTTCGTCATGTCAACCTTGGAGAAGTTTTTGAGCATGAGTACGCCGACATATATAAGAGCCGGAGCGGTAGCCGCGGCAGGTATTACGCTTGCAAGTGGAGAGAGGAAAATGCATATCGCAAAGCAAGCCGCCGTCACAAGGCTTGTAAGACCTGTTCTGCCGCCTGCGGCAACACCTGAAGCGCTCTCAACAAATGTCGTACATGTAGAAGTACCGCAAACTGCGCCTGCAACAGTTGCAACGGAGTCGCATGTCATCGCTTTGTTCATGTCGATAGGGTCGCCGTTTTCATCGAGCATATCAGCTTCGGAAGCGGCGCCGTAAAGTGTGCCGATAGTGTCGAACATATCTACAAGGCAGAATGTTATGATGAACATTATTGCGCTGAAAATACCGCCTGTAAACTCAGGGGAAAAGGCGTTCTTCCATGAAGAAGGTCTGAACACGGAAGAAATACCTATCTCTGCAAAATCCTTGAAAGACTGACCGATGGCGTCAAAGCTCATATTAAAGGAAGGAAGCTGCCATGTAGCAATATAATATATTATTGTCGTTGAAACGATACCTATGAGTACGGCGCCTTTTACGTTAAGGATATTGAGAATGACGATTATCAAAAATCCGAGCATTGCGATGATTGCCGGTGCGATATCGCTCCATTCCGCGCCGTTTATCTTGACGAACTGAACGAGAGTGTATTCGTTCTTCTCAATTATGCCTACGTTCTGGAAACCGAGGAAAGCGATGAAAAGACCGATTCCTGCGGAAATGGATTTTTTAATGCAGTCCGGCATTGCTTTTGCCAGATATTCGCGCACGCCGGTGGCGGAAAGTATGAGGAATATAAGTCCTGATATAAGTACGATTATAAGTCCCGCACGATAGCCTTCTATTTCGTTTCCGGTTCCGAGCTGAGGAAGCACGAACGAAACGAAGAAGAAAGAGTTAAGCCCCATACCGCAAGCTTGAGCGAACGGCAGATTTGCATAGAGCGAATAAAGAAGCGTGCCTATTACTGCGGCGATAACGGAAGCGATATAAACTGCGTTCCAAAGCGAACCGCCGCTCATACCCGTTACCTGGCCGGGATTTACAACGACGATATACGCCATTGCAAAAAATGTTGTAAGACCTGCTATTATTTCGGTCTTGATATCGGAACCGCGCTCCGATATCTTAAAAAACTTGTTCATGGTTTTGGTCTCCTCAGAATTTTAAGTGATTTTGAAAAATGATTTTAAAACAAGGAAAAGTTTTTTCAGACAGCAATAGAAAATATTATATATCAATTTACCGAAAAAAGCAACATATTATACACAAAAAGTTCATGATTCGACATAATTTATGCAAAATCAGCGTCGGATATGTCTTATTTTGAATAAATCCTTTTAAAGAAGATTTATTTGCGCGCTTGTTGACTTATTGATGTTTTTATTATAATATTATATTATGGTTATGATGTTATGAAAACAGTGAGATACGGAAAATTGCGGGCGCGGGAGTTTTTCTGTGTTGACCGATAAGCTGTAAAAAACATAAAAAAACAGTCATTATATTAAAATAAATTCCCGTTATGAGGTGATGATATGCAGATTAAATGCCGAAATTTTATTGAAGAACATTTTTCAGAAATGGTAAGAGACTTATCCGAGCTTGTCGCCGTGCCCAGCGTGAAGTCCGAGCCGTGCGAGGGAATGCCGTTCGGAAAAGGTCCGGCACAAGCGCTTGAAAAAATGCTCTCGATAGCAAAAAAGTACGGATTCCATACGGAAAATCACGAAGGTTATGTCGGCACTATCGACCTTGACCCGGATCTTCCCACGACGCTTGCAGTGCTTTGTCATCTTGACGTCGTTCCGGCAGGCACCGGTTGGAAAACTCCGCCGTATTCGCTGATGATAACGAACGGAAAGATGTACGGCAGAGGCGTTATAGACAACAAAGGTCCGGCTGTGGCGGTACTCTATGCAATGCGCGCCATAAAGGAATGTAATATACCGATAACGCAGAATGTGCGCTTCATTGTCGGTACGGACGAGGAGAACGGCTCCTCCGACCTTGCTTACTATAAGGCAAAAGCGACGCTTCCGTCGCGCGTTTTCACTCCTGACGCGGAATATCCGCTCATCAATATTGAAAAAGGAATGGTCCGCGGCGAGTTTGCGACTAACGCAGGATATGCCGTAGGCAGTAAAACGATAATCTCCGCGCGCGGCGGCACTGTCATAAACGCCGTTCCCGAAACTGCGACGGCTGTCGTCCGCGGCTTTAAAGTTCATTTGCTCAAACGGAATGCCGCAAGTTTCCCTGAGCTTGGTTTTGATTTTGAGCCTGACGGAGACAATATAAAAATAACCGTAAGAGGCACGGGCGCTCACGCCTCCACTCCCGAGCGCGGTGAAAATGCCGTTACGGGACTTTGCGCTTACCTTGCCGGACTTGATACGGACGACATGACGTCAAAAGCGTTCAAAAGACTTTCCGCCGCCTTTGCATACGGCGACAATGCGGGCGTATCTCTCGGCGTTGACGAGGAGGACGAGGAAAGCGGAGCGCTTACCGCCGTTTTCAGCATACTTGATTATTCTGACGGTATAATTCAGGGCAAATTCGACTGCCGCTTCCCTGTTTGCGATAACCTCGAGTTAATAAAAATGAAATTTACAAAGGGGCTTGAAAAACACGGCATTAAACTGTTGGAGATTCGCGGCGTGGAAGCGCACAAGGTAGATGAAAATTCCGAATTTGTTCAAACGCTTCTCGGTATCTACCGCGAGATGACCGGCTCCAAGGGCAGACCGATAGCTGTCGGCGGCGGTACATACGTTCACGAAATAGAGGGCGGCGTCGCCTTCGGCGCGGAATTTCCGGGCGAGGTGAACAATATGCACGGCGCCAATGAAAGCTTTTCCGTGAACAGTTTCCTCAAGAACGCGATGATATTCGCAGAGGCGATATCAAGACTATGCAAATGAGGGTTTGTTTGCGCGTTTAAAATAACGAACGGGGCAACAAACAAAAAAACCGTAGAGATCGTTGTTTCTCTACGGTTTTTTTCCTGCGGGATGTTTTGCCTTAAATTTCACTTGTATGTTTTATTTATTCCTGTGCGGCAGGTCTTCAGCAGAACCACCAAACTTTTTTGTTGACTATGACGCAAATAATGTCAATGAGCCAAACAAAAGGAGAGAAGAAGAAAAGAATTACGGAGATTACGATGCCAAGTACGTTAGAAGCATCTATGCTCTTGATAAGGCGGTAAACAGTCCAAACGACATCAAGCGCGGGGATGCAGAGAAGGAGCTTAACTATCCAAGGCAGGTTATCCATTGCGGTTATAAATGCTTTCATGTAAAGCCTCCATGTAAAAAAAACAGCGAAAATACGTTTTTCTACATTATATAACACAAACTGTCAAAATGCAATAAAAAAGTTTTTGAAATGTTTACCTATAATAAATATATGCTTAATATGTTTAAATGGTTGCATATTTTAACTTTTTCGGTCAATAAATTTATGAAAAAAATTCATATTTAAATGTATTGCAATATTATAAAAAATGCGGTATAATGAAATAGATAAAAAATTTAATACCAATTAAATTTAAATTCCACTTCAAAAAAGGAGTTCAAGACAATGAATAGAACATATGAAGGATGGAGAGGTTTTGAAAGCGGAACCTGGACGTCCGAAATCAATGTAAGAAGTTTTATAAGACATAACTATCATCCCTATGACGGCGATGACAGCTTCCTTGAAGGTCCTACCCAGGATACGCTCGATCTCTGGGCACAGGTAATGGACCTCACTAAGAAAGAAAGAGAAGCAGGCGGTGTTCTCGATATGGACACAAAGGTCGTTACAACGATCACTTCTCACGGTCCCGGCTACCTCAACAAAGACAAAGAAAAAATCGTAGGTTTCCAGACAGATAAACCTTTCAAACGCGCTCTTCATGTATACGGCGGTATCCGTATGGCTGAAAAAGCTTGCTCTGAAAACGGCTATCAGGTAGACCCTCAGATCAGCGAATTTTTCACGGTTCACAGAAAAACACACAACGCAGGCGTATTTGACGTTTACACTCCTGAAATGCGCGCTTGCCGTTCCAGCCACATCATCACAGGTCTTCCCGACGCTTACGGCCGCGGCCGTATCATAGGCGACTACCGCAGAGTTGCTCTTTACGGTATCGACAGACTTATAGAAGACAAGAAAGAGCAGAAAGAAACAACACGTACAGCTATGTACTCTCAGGTTATCCGCCAGAGAGAGGAGCTTGCCGAACAGATACGCGCTCTTGAACAGCTCAAAGAAATGGCTCTCAGCTACGGCTACGACATTTCTCAGCCTGCCAAAGACACAAAAGAAGCTATCCAGTGGCTCTACTTCGGCTATCTCGGCGCGGTAAAAGAACAGAACGGCGCTGCTATGTCTCTCGGTCGTACATCTACATTCCTTGACATCTACGCCGAAAGAGACCTTGCGGAAGGCAAATACACGGAAAAAGAAATTCAGGAATTTATCGACCACTTCATCATGAAGCTCCGTCTTGTTAAATTCGCCCGTACTCCCGAATACAACGCCCTCTTCTCCGGCGACCCTCAGTGGGTAACAGAATCCATCGGCGGCGTTGCAATCGACGGACGTCACATGGTAACAAAGATGTCTTATCGTTACCTGCACACTCTCCAGAACCTCGGCGCAGCTCCCGAACCCAACCTCACGGTTCTTTGGTCCACAAAGCTCCCCGAAAACTTCAAACGCTTCTGCGCTAAGACATCTATCGAAACATCTTCCGTTCAGTACGAGAACGACGACCTTATGAGATTTACTCACGGCGACGACTACGCTATCGCTTGCTGCGTATCTTCTATGAGAGTCGGCAAGGAAATGCAGTTCTTCGGCGCAAGAGCAAACCTTGCAAAATGCCTGCTTTACGCTATAAACGGCGGCCGTGATGAGATTACAGGCAAACAGGTAGCTCCCGAATACTCCCCCATCACATCAGAATACCTTGATTACGACGAGGTTATGCACAAATACGACCAGATGATGAGATGGCTGGCTGAAGTTTATGTAAATACTCTCAACGTTATTCACTACATGCATGACAAGTACTGCTATGAAAAGCTCCAGATGGCTCTTCATGACAAGAACGTTACACGTTGGTTCGCAACCGGTATTGCAGGTCTTTCCGTTGTTGCAGACTCTCTTTCTGCTATCAAGTATGCCAAAGTTAAGGTTATCCGCGACGAAACGGGCCTTGCAACTGATTACGAAGTTGAAGGCGATTTCCCGAAATACGGCAACGACGACGACAGAGTTGACTCTATCGCACGCGATATAGTTCACAGATTCATGGAACACATCAGAAAGAACCACACATACAGAGGCGGTATCCCCACAACTTCTATTCTTACAATCACATCTAACGTCGTATACGGTAAGAATACAGGTTCTACACCTGACGGCAGAAAGAAAGGCGAACCTTTCGCTCCCGGTGCTAACCCCATGCACAAACGTGATACTCACGGCGCGGTAGCTTCTCTTGCTTCTGTATCCAAGCTTCCCTTTATCGACGCTCAGGACGGTATCTCCAATACATTCTCCATTATCCCCGGCGCTCTCGGTAAAGACGACCAGATCTTTGCAGGCGACATTGAAGTCGATATAGACTGCGGCAACGGCGCTTGCTCTTCTCCCACACTCTTTGAAGGTCTTGAAGACAACGCGAAATAAAATCAAAACAAACACTTAATATTTAATATAAAAATCAATTCAGGAGGTAATTTACCATGGCAGCAACAAACAACCAGATAGATAATCTTGTATCGCTTCTTGACGGTTATGTACAAAAAGGCGGACACCACCTCAACGTAAACGTTTTCACAAGAGAAACTCTTCTCGATGCTCAGCAGCATCCTGAAAAATATCCCCAGCTCACAGTAAGAGTAAGCGGATATGCGGTAAACTTCATCAAACTCACAAAAGAACAGCAGGATGAAGTTATTTCCAGAACATTCCACGACCATATCTAAGGAAAAGGTTCCGCTATGGAAGGCTATATTCACTCTACGGAAAGCTTCGGCACGGTAGACGGTCCCGGCGTGCGCTATGTCGTTTTTACGCAGGGCTGTCCCATGAGGTGCAAATATTGCCACAACCCGGATACATGGGAAACAGGAAAAGGCACAAAGATGTCCGCGGAACAGATTATCAAAGAGTATAATAAGAACCGCGAGTTTTATACTAAGGGCGGCATTACCGTCACCGGCGGCGAGCCTCTTATGCAGATAGATTTTCTTCTTGAGCTTTTCCGACTTGCCAAAAAGAACAATATTCACACGTGTATAGACACTTCGGGCATAACTTATAATCCCGATAATGCGGAATACACGAAACGTCTTTCCGAGCTGATGAAATATACCGACCTCGTTATGCTTGATATAAAGCATATCGACCCGGAACATCACCGTGAGCTGACAAAACAAGATAACAAAGGCATACTCGCTTTTGCAAGATATCTTTCGGAACACAATATTCCTTTTTGGGTAAGGCATGTTGTCGTTCCCGGTATCACGGATAACCCGAAATATCTTCGTGAACTCGGACATTTTCTCGGAACGCTTCACGGTCTGAAGGCGCTTGATGTTCTGCCTTATCACACGATGGGCGTGTCAAAGTACAAGGAACTCGGTATCCCCTACCCTTTGGAAGGCGTAGAGGCGCTCCCCCGTTCCGAAGCCGTCAAAGCAAAACAGATAATTCTGGAAGCGATGAAAGAGACAAAACCGGCATAAATAAAAAAGCTCGGCGTAAGCTGAGCTTTTTTATTTATCAAAAGCGTAAACCTATTGATTTTATGTGAATTATTTTTTATTTTTTCGAGCGCTTATTGACTTCTTTATCCTTATAATTTATAATATATTAAGTATAAGGATAAATTTAATTCCGATAAAAATATTTGAGAATGATTTTTTCTTATGCCAAATGGCTCTTAAAAGTATTAAAAGAAAGACAAAGGAGGTGTCAAAAATTGATATGGGACATTTTAATTCCGGTTGCGGTGGGCGCAGTTATGCTCGTTATCGGTACGCTTATCGGGTATAATGCCAGAAAGAAGACGGCTGAATCCAAAATATCTTCCGCAGAAGAACACGCAAAGAAGATAGTCGAGGAAGCTGTCGCCGCCGGCGAAGCGCGACGCAAAGAGATGCTTGTCGAAGCCAAGGAGGAAATCCTTCGTGCCAAAACGGAAGCGGAGCGCGAAAACAAAGAACGCAGACAGGAAGTTATAAGGCTGGAAAACAGAGCTCTTGCCAAAGAAGAAACTCTGGACAAAAAGCTTGAAAACTACGAAAGGCGTGAAGAACAGCTTAATCAGAAGATAAAAGATAACGATATCATAAAAAAAGAGCTTGAACAGAAAAAAGCAGACGCACAGGCAAGGCTTGAAGAGATATCCGGATACACGGCAGAAAGCGCGAAAGCAGAACTGGTTTCTCAGATAGAGAACGAAGCAAAACGCGAAGCCGCCGTAAAACTTAAACAAATCGAAAATGATCTCCACGACAGCGCCGATGAGAAAGCGCGCAACATACTTTCTCTGGCGATACAAAGACTTGCGTCGGATCAGGTTTCCGAAACGACGGTTTCGGTTGTTCCTCTTCCCTCTGATGAGATGAAAGGACGAATTATCGGCCGCGAGGGACGCAATATCCACAAAATAGAAACTCTCACCGGAGTCGATCTTATCATTGATGATACGCCCGAGGCGATAACGCTTTCGTGCTTTGACCCGATAAGACGCGAGGTGGCAAGGCTGACGCTTGAAAAACTTATCTCCGACGGACGCATACATCCGACAAGGATCGAAGAAACCGTTGAAAAATCACGCCGCGAGGTGGAAGCCTCCATCAAGCGCGCAGGCGAAGAAGCCGCTCTTGAGACCGGTGTGAACGGTCTTAACTCCGACCTTGTAAAGCTTTTGGGCAGACTTAAATACCGCACAAGCTATGGTCAGAACGTTCTCAATCACTCGATAGAGGTATCTTACATCGCCGGAATGTTGGCAAATGAGCTTGGCATGGACGGCACGCTTGCAAAACGCGCAGGACTTTTGCACGATATAGGCAAATCTTTGACGCAGGAAGTAGAAGGCTCTCACGTTCAGTTGGGCGTTGAGATAGCGCGCAAGTTCAAAGAAAACAGAGACGTTGTTCACGCCATTGAAGCGCATCACGGCGACGTCGAACCGCAGACAGTTACCGCAGTCATCGTGGCGGCGGCAGACGCTGTTTCCGCAGCACGCCCCGGCGCACGCAGAGAAGACCTCGACAACTACATCAAACGACTTCAGAAACTTGAAGAGATATCAAACAGCTTCCCCGGTGTTGAGAAATCATATGCCATTCAGGCGGGCAGAGAGATCCGCATAATGGTAAAACCCGAACAGGTAAACGACGACAAGATGATTGTTGTTGCCCGCGATATCGTTAAGAAGATAGAAGCGGAGCTTGAGTATCCCGGACAGATAAAAGTCAACGTTATACGCGAAAGCCGCGCCGTTGATTATGCAAAATAATTTTTGCAGAACTTTATATAGATTTTAATATAGAATTAAAATGAAAACATCGGTTCGAGCCGAATATATAAAGAATGAAAAGAGGTTCCTTTCGGAGTCTCTTTTTTGCCGCGGAGATATCTTCTTCGGCACGAATCGGGGCGGCGGCATACGCTTTTCCGCGCCTGAAAATCCAAATCCCGCAAAAATTCTTCCTAAATTATATATAACATACAGCCGTTGGCAGAGGCGACTCGGAGCGTATTATTGCGGATATAAGGCGGAAAAAGTGCAATGTTACAGTTTTGTTACAGAATGAAAAAAACACTTGAAAAATTTTTTGAAATATAGTATTATAATGTCACAAGATTAATAAAGGGATCTGAAGGTCCCTAAATAAAAAATTTTTCAGGAGGAAACACATGAAAAACTTCAAAAGAAGTCTTGCACTTGTACTCGCGCTCATTATGATCATCGGTACTTTTGCAAGCGTTTCTGCTTTCTCTTCAACGAATGCATGGTATGCCGATGCTGCTTACGGTCTCCAGTCTTGGGGCGTAATCACATCTGAAGACGTTGAATCTGCAATGGCAGGAAAAATCATTGACAGAAAAACATTCACACTTTGGGTTGCCAAAGTACTTTCCCAGGACGTTGACGATCAGATTTGGGATACACAGACAGAAACACGTTATGAAGACGTTGACTACTCTGAAGGCTCCGACGACAACTCCAGCGCTATTGCATACGCAACGGCAAACGGTATAGTTCGCGGATACACAGAAGGTCCTGACCACTACATATTCGGACCTGATGACAGCCTTAAGCTCGGTCAGGCTGCAACGATCATCATTCGTCTCCTTGACAGATTCGGTTATACCGGAATTGTACAGTCAACATACATCAAACTCGCTGAAAACTATCAGGAGAACTTCGATAGCACAGAATACGCAGCTTACATGTATGTTGCACAGAACCCCATCGGCGTTATCGACGATACATACAAAGCTAACTGCACAGCTTTCGCAGACGAAGCTGAACTTACGTACGGCGAAGCAGCATACCTCCTTTGGAACGCTGCTGTAAACTGCAAAACTTCTGTCGAATACGATAAAGATTTTGATGATGATCCCACCGAGGATGGTAAACCAGGAACGATCGGCAATCGTCTCGACGATACAACTGCTAACATCTCCCGTACATACTACGGTATTGTTACAAAAGTTACAACAAACGGCACAGACGAAGTTGCAGGTCTTACAATTTCACTTCAGGTATCTTCTAATAAGTTCGTTACACTTGACCTCACACAGCCTCAAGTAAAAGCTCTTGTTGTTGACGCTAACAAAAAGAAAACAGACAACGTGGGCAATGTTAACTCTGATGGCCTTTACGTGTCCGTAAGAGATTTCACAGTTGGTACACTTGTTAAAGTTTCCTACAACGGCAATGCTGCTAACGATTCTCCCAATGGAACACTTCCTTATAACAAAGACAAGTTTATTTCTATTACGAAGACGAATTCCGTAATCGTAGATTCTTTCCTTGTTTACAAATACGGTTGGTGTGGTAAAAACGGCGGTTACAAATACAACCACCTCTACAACGAACTTATTTTGAATGGTACACAGCGTTTGAACAAAACTCCCGTTCTTCCCGCATACTACACATCCGACCTTGCTATCGAAAAAGCTACTTCTGAAAGAAATAAACAAACAATCTACACAATCACATTTAAAGATGTAACTTATATTCTCGGCGGCGCTACTTCTGATACTAACGACACGCTCCTCATCGCTTCAAATGTAAAACCCACATCTTCCGACAAAGTAATCGTTATTTACGACGATGCCGGTAAGATGATGACTGTTGGTCAGATAAAAGGCGTTTACGATTCTATCGTAAACACAGCTGAAGGTCAGATGAAGTTCACATTCACAGACACAGACGGCGACGGTGACTACGATATCCTTACTCAGAACAAAGCAACTGTTAAATTCGACCACTCAAACGCAACAAAGATAAACAGCGATAACAGAACAGGTAAAAGCACATTCATCATTTTCAACAAGAATATCCTCCGTGACGGTGAAACATATACAGATGAGAAATATGTAAATGTATCTGAAGGCACAGTAGCGTTCAAATACACAGGCAACGCTTCCACAGGTCTTACAGCCCTTCTCATGAACAATGCTTCTTCGGCAAGCACAACGCCTTACTACAAACAGGTTGAACTTCTCGGTGCAGATGGTTCTAAGTTCACAACTATCACGGGTATGGTAACAAATGTTGAAACCATCGGCGGTATCGAGGATTACTATCGTGTAGTTATCAAAGATGCTGAAGGCAATGAAACAACAACAATCATTCCTGCATACAACAAACTTTTCGATACTAACGGTACAGCTAAGGAACTCAACAGAACATTCAACTACTATGTTGGCGGAGATTCTTCCTCCCTCACAATTAATACACATGGTTGGTATTCTTACCTCATCGACGCATATAAGGATCAGTATGCAAATCAACAAGGCGGTGCAAACTACTTCCCTGCAACTGAAGGCAATAAACCCACGTCTCTCCTTTGGAAGACTGTAACAGTTGCAGTTGACAATACCAACAATGTTGTTGCTATCTCCGGCCTTGACCTCTCCACATCTGATTCCGTTACAAACGGTTTCGTAACAAAAGTTGAAGAGACTGACGACGGCAACGTATTCAATCTCACTCTCGCTACAAAGACAGGCACAAGCACAGTAAAAGTAAACGCTTCCGTTGGTTCTGCGCATGACTGGACAACTATCCCCATGCTCAACAGACTCTTTGCAAAAGGTCTCCTTTCCGATACAGAAGCTATTGCCTCTGGTGCAGGCTATGAAGCTGCTACAAGCAACATTCTTTACGTTGAAGTTAAGAATGACGGCGGTAACAACTACATCGTAAAAGATGCTGACGCAAACGCTAACTACGGTTGGATCCCCGGCAATGTTATCGAAGGCGATATCACAGACCGTATCTTTGACGCTCAAAAAACATACGGCAGCGAATATACAAACCAGACTTCTCCCAAAGTTCCCACAGTTGCAACTCCTGAAGTGACAAACTACTACAATGCATACAGCGCTAGCGGATACACATGGAAAGTCGTTATCAAGACAACAGACAAAGACGGCAATCCCACTTCTTATGCATATGAGAAGACTCCCACAGAAGTTGAGAGAACACAGTACTCTCAGGTTTCCAAACTTGTTATAGATATCACTAAGTCTTACACACTCCAGCAGATCCTCGACGCAGGCAGCCCTGCAACAGGCAATACAAAGATTTTCGTTCCTTTCGATGTATATTCTACAAAATCCGGTGAAGAAAACACTAAAATCGTAAATCCCACATATTCTCAGGTATACGCATACCAGACACACAAATACTATACAACAGATGTTAGTGGCAACCCTGTCCTTGATACAACAAAAGGCTACGGTCTCTTCTACAATGATGACGGTTCTTTCTCTTCTAATGTAAATGTAAGATACTTTGTTGACGACAACAATTACGCTTACACAATCGCTAACTACAAAGGTCTTGTTTACAAGACAAATGCAGACGGCACATATGTTGTTGCTACTGATTCTGCTGAAATTGAACTTACAGAAGATGTAACAACAGATGCTCTCGCAGGCAGACTCACAGACCTTACACTCCCTTACATCAAATCCGCTCTTCCCTCTAACACAGAATACAAAGCTCACAACAGAACAGACGCTGCTGATCCTACAACGGGTTACAAGTATGTTCCCGGCTGGTACAGATTCCAGGTAGCTGACAAAGAGGCGTTCGACGTTACTAAGGATACAAAAGTTATCATCATAACTCCTTCCGAAGACAGCGAAAAGACAACTGAATATGTTGACTACACATATGCAGAAACAACTATCGGCGCTCTCATCGCTTCCAATGACGAACTTGCAGTTCTCAGCTATGTTGCATACAAGGACTCTGCTAAGGGTTATGTAACATGCATAACAGTATTCGGCGGAATCGCAACAGCAGGCAAGAATTCTGAAATCGTTACACCTCCCGAAGATCCCGAGATTGAAATCGACGATACAAAAGCTATCGTTTACCTCCCTGCAGACTCCATCACAAACGCATTCGTTGAAATGGGCAATGATGTTTACTATGTAACATCTTCTATGCAGGCAATCAACCTCTCCGGCGAAAAAGTAGGTCAGCTTAACTACTACTACTCTTCTTGGAACTACGGCGACCACATCCATAATGCTGCAAACACCTACAATGTTGAAATCCCTGCAGGTCACTTCTACCTCATCGATACAACAAAGAACAACGCTATCCTTGCAGACCTCGGCGCAGTTTGGAAAGAAGAAAATGTTGACCGCGGTGGTCTTACAACTGGAATGAAAGGCTTTACATTTATATACAACGGCCAAGAAAGATTCGATTACAGTGGGTATAGAAGACCTGATGGAAGATATTGGCAGACACTCCCTGGTTGTATTTCCGGTCACGATAACAAGACATACTCTATCAGCAAAATGAACTCTGTATTCGAAAATTCTGCTACAATCAACAGCACGATCAAGAATTACCTCGCTTCCGGCACGGAACTCGGTAAGTTCGGCACAATGACCATTACAGACGTAACTCCTGAATCCATCATCGCAACAGTTGACGGTGCAACAAACCAGAACATTGCAAACCTCAACTTCAAGTTCGTATACTTCGACTATGCAGGCAACGGTCTCTATGAAGCAGAAGCTCAGACGGTATCTAAGGATATGCCCACAAGCGGTCTTGATATCATCTACCAGGGAGAAGGCATGAGCCAAAAGGAATACTATGAAAAATTCCGTGAAATCTTTGGCTCTGAAATCTACGGTAAAGATGCTGCTACTCAGAACATTGGTTGGGATAAGATTGCTCAGCTCACACCTGCTGCTTACTACGACAGTGCTGTTGCTGAACTCAACAACGCTATAACAAGCGGTGCTTCTCTCGATAAAATCGAAGCTGCTCAGGCTAAAGTTGAAAAAGCTACGGAACTCCTCGCTGAGTTTGAAGCTAAGTATGCGGCTGTTCAGAACGACATATTCTGGTCTTCCGACATCGTTAATACAAAACTTTACCAGTACAAAGTTGCTCAGGTAACATCCGGCAATACAAACGTTAAATATCCTACATTCACATACTACTACGACTATGCTACATCTACATACACGGTATTTGTAACATCTTTCGAAAACTAATAAGTAAGTTTGTGAATGAAAAGGCTCCGAAAGGAGCCTTTTATATATTATTTATTTGTAAAAAAATAAATAATTGGTTGACAAATTAAAAATATTGGTATACAGAAAAATATTCCGGCAGAATAAAAATTTTTTCGGAGGATTTATCCATGAAAAGAATTTTCTCACTTATTATAGCTGTAATCATGGTTGTACTTATGGTTTCAGCCTGCGGAGGAAACTCAGATGTAACAACCGATCCCACTGTGAGCACAGACGGCACTTCCGGAACATCGGCGTCAACCACTGACGGCAAAACATCCGGTTCTACGGAAGCAACAGACCAAACAACAACAGGCACAATAGTTAACCCCGATGTAAGCGAATTGGAAGTTGTTTATCTTCCCGCAAATTCTACCACGGTAGCTTACGCTCAGGACGGCGATGTTTATTTTGTAACTTCTTCTGAAGAAGCTCTTTCCGTTGCTTCAGGCGACAGCGCAGGACAGATAAAATATTTCTACTCCACAACAGACAGCGATGAAGATTATATCCATACTTCCGCTGAACACAATGTTGAAATTGCGGCAGGCCACTTCTATCTTATAGACAAAGCCAAGAACAACGCAGTTATAAAAGACCTCGGCTCAGTTTTTAATACTCTCACAGCTGACCGCGGCGGTCTTGAAGCTGGTATGCCCGGCTTTACGTTTATGTACGCTGGAAAGGAACTCACAAACTACGCCAGCTCACTTCCCGGTTGGCTCGCAAGTCAAGACAATTTTGTATATACTATAAGCGATATGAACAACCAGGATTATTCCTTTGAGGTTGAAAACGCTCCCGGCAATTTCGGCACAATGACTATCACAGATGTAACAGATACCGCTATCATTGCGACAGTCGGCGCTGAAACAGGTAAGGATATAACGAACCTCAAATTCAGATTCGTTTACTTTGACTACATGGGCAATACCATTTCCGAAGCAGAAGCTCAGTCTACACCCAAGGATCTTCCTACGGGGTGCCTTGACACTATCTACGAGATCGAAGGTATGACAATAGATGAATGGTACGAAGAATTCAGAACTGTATGGGGCAATGAAATGTACGGTAAAACATCTGATGTTCAGGCTGCAGCTATGAATGAGCTTGCTCAGTTGTCCCCTGCGGCTTACTATGTAAGAAGCCTTAACAACTATAACTCCGTTGTAGCTAAAGAAGGCGTTACAGATGAAGAGATAACAGCTGCTGAACTCCAGCTTGAAACAGCAACTGAACTTTTGGAAGACTTCGACGTTGACTACGGCAGAGCTTATGACGACATTTTCTGGTCTTCTGATGTTGCAAATTCTGCTCTTGCAAGATACAAAGCAGCTCAGACAGAAGCAGGCGTTACGGAAATCAAGTATCCCACATTCACATACTACTACGATAACGCTACGGATACATACACAGTATTCTCCACATCTTTCGAAGTAAAATAAATAATGACAGAAAAAAAGACTCCCACGGGAGTCTTTTTTTGTTATTTTATTCCGTCATCCTCTTTTCGAATTAACAAAAGCATGGAAAAAGGTATGCCGAGCGTTATGCCGCCCGCGCAAACAGCAGCGGCGTAGAAATATTTTTCACTTTTTTCTTCTTGCACGAAAGTTCCGCTTTCCCACATGACGGCTTCTTCGAAAACTTCGCTTTGACTTCTCAGCGTGAGGAACTGAAAAGGTGTGAGCGCTTGTTCGTGAGCCTCTACGGCGGCTCCGCCGAGAAATATAATAAGGAGCGCGGCAAGCACGGCGTATATCATCGCTACGCTCACAACGGTCTTTTGTTTCATAAAAAATCCCTCCGCATATATTTTGTGCAGGGGAGGGAGTTTTTTATGCGGAGATTTTTATAATACGGAAAAGATATTTCGGGATAAAATCGAGATAAACAGAAAAAACTCTCCGTTATTCGGACGGAGAGCTGAAATGTTCATCTACGTGTCTGCCGCGAAGAAAGATAACGAATGTTTTAAAAAAAAGACGAACATCAAAGGAAAAACTCATTTTTTCCACATATTCGGCGTCGAGTTCGGCTTTGTCTTTTACGGATTCTATCTTTTCGCAATTGATTTGTGCCAGCCCGGCAAGTCCCGGTCTTACGCGGTAAACGCCGCGCGCGGCTCTTTCTCTGTGGAGCACTTTTTCGCTCGTCATAAGAGGGCGAGGACCGACAAAACTCATTTGACCTGCAAAAATATTTAAAAGCTGAGGAAGCTCATCTGCTCCGGTCCGCCGCATAAACGTGCCGAAACGCGAAACAAATTCCTCGGAATTAGCCATGTCGCGCGCGGGAATGCTTGAGGGCGCGCTTTTTTTCATTGTTCGGAATTTGATTATTTTAAACATTTTCGAGTTTTGACCTATCCTGTCTTGGAGAAAGATGGGAGAGGCTTTTGTGTCGACGGCGCACGCCGCGCAAAGAATGAGCAAAAGCGGCAGCAGAATGATCATTGCGGCGGCAGAGAGGACGATATCGCAAAATCTTTTTATTGATGGGTATATCTTCATATTATCATTTATTTTTACTTCTTGCTATCCTTATATAAAAATTTGTTTACAGCTTAATGTTACCTATTTTATTATAACGTCACAGCGCAGTAAAGTCAAATAATATGGGGAAAATAATAAAAAATTTACAAAAAATTCTTTTCTTTTCCCTGCCTGCTGTGGTATTCTTATATCATAAAGTAAATTCTCGGAGGCTGTTTTGAAAAAGAACGCTGTATTATATCATGTATTCGGACTTTTCCTTTGCCCGATATTTCTTGTCTGCATATTTACGATAATATCATCGCTTGCGACGGCGAATTTTGAATATTTGCCGGAGAGCCTTGATTTTATGAATGTGTTTTTTAATGACATTGCCGGTTTTGTTTTTGACTTTTCGCTGTTTTTCTTATTGGGCGCGTTCGCTTTTTCGCTCTCTGAAAAAAGGATTTTTCCGTCTGTTTTCACAGGTGTTGCGGCGCTGTTTCACGGATTGCTGCTCCCGATGCTGCAATTTTTCTTCCGTTCTCTCATACTTCTTTCTTCCGCGGAAACAGAAGTCATTGAGGCGTATTGGGCTTACGATGTGCAGTCCTCCATCGCAGGCACGCTCACCGTTTGCTTGGGACTTATAATATGCGGTGCAACTGTTGCTTTCTTTAAGCTTACAAAACGTGAGTCGCGTTTTTCGCGTCCGTATATAGCTCCGTTCAGCGTTCCCGCCGTCGCCGGGATCATCATAAGCGGCGGAAATATTCTCTTTTCCGCGCTCTCTTTTGCGTTGGGCAGCGAGTACGGCGCGGCTTATATTGCGAATCTCCTTACAGGTATAGTTGTCCACTGCGTCTTTTATTTTGTTATAGTTCTCGGCGCATACTGCCAAAAACGCTTTTTAACGGAGAAAGAAATCCTGAACTGATATTGGTAAATTGTCGGTAAATTGTTTTTAAATATTTGTTGACAAAAACTATGTATTGGTATAAAATATATAATATAAAGACTAAAGGAGCCTTTTTTAAGCGAATTTAGAGAAATAAAAATTTTGGAGGATTGATTACCATGAAAAAACTTATCGCGCTTATGTTAACACTGGCGATGGTCGTGCTTATGGTTGCTGCTTGCGGCGGAAGCGGCGATACAACAACTGATCCCGCAGTGACAACAGATGGCACAACAGATGGCACAACAGACGGCACAACAGACGGCACAACAGACGGCACAACAGACGGCACAACAGACGGCACAACAGACGGCACAACAAGCGGCACGGAAACACCCGACCCTGAGGACTCTCTTGTTATTCACCTCGATTTTGACGAATGGGATATCGACACTAACGTTATCACAGACGTAACCGGTAACGGTCATGACGGACAGGTTTACGGTAAAGTAGAGATTGTTGACGGTCCCGAAGGCTTCGGCGATGCGGCAGGCTTTGAAAATGTAGGCGACTACATTCAGATCAAAGACGCTCCCGAACTTAACTTCTCAGAAACAGACAGCTTTACGGTTGATTTTTGGTATAAGCTGAGCGACGACATTTTTTCCAACCACTCATGGCCTTGTCTCTTTGCAAAAGGACAGCCGGGAGTTTCATCTTATTACGGCATTTGGATAACAGAGGCAAAAAATTACACAGGTGTAAATTTCGGTGCGGGCACACTCGGTAAGGATAACACAAATACAGCAGGTACATCTGACCTCAAGTCAAATATTTGGCATAGATTCACCGGCGTTTACAATGCAGAAAAGGGTACTTTAACAACATATGTTGACGGTATTCCCGGAAAATCTATTTCACAAACTTTTGATTTTACAAATGTTTATGACCTTTTCATCGGTATAACCGGTAACATGGAGCTTATGCAGCAGTACTTCGGCGCTGTTGACGAATTCAAGATCTACTCCACAGCTCTCAGCTACCTTGATATAACAGGCATAGAAGTTGAGAAACCCGATGAAGAAAAAGCTATTGTAAGCTTCGACTTTGACGAAATCAAAGACGGCAAGTTCATCGACAGCGTTTCCGGTCTTGAGGCAGTTATCACAGGCAACGTTACGGTTGGCGAAGGCAAAAACGGCGGCGCAGCTGTATTTTCAGAAGAAAGTACACACCTTACGATTGCTAACAACGAGATCCTCAACTTTAAGAATAACCAGAGCTTTACTATCGAGATTGTATTTAAAGCAAGCGAAGACCTCTTCTCTGATAACTCTTGGCCCTGCTTGTTCCAGAGAGGCGCCAAAGGTCTTGGCTGGTACGGAATCTGGTTCAACGGCGAGAACATTCATTGGGGCGGTCAGGCAGGCAACTTTGCTATAAAGAGCGACTTTGACGCCGAAACAGACTCCGATTGGCATCAAGTGATTATCGTTCAGGATGCTGAATCAGGCTCTATCACTACATACTGCGATGGTATTCCGGGAAAAACTCTCTCTGTTCAGGATTACACATCCGATATGGATCTTTGGATAGGCGGCAAAGTATACGATGAAGGCGATCCCGAAAGCGATTACCAGAGCTTCTTCGGTTCTATTGACCAGTTCACTATCTACAACTATGCTTTTGACGAATCCGATATTCTTGAAGGCACTATCTACGGTTCCGATAAGGAAATCTTTACATATGAGGATTCCGAAACAGGCAGCACTCTTAAACTTCCTTATAGAGTTTACTACCCCTCCGACTATGACGAAGAAAGCGACAAAAAATATCCTATCCTTTTCTTCCTCCATGGTCACGGCGAATGCGGTGTTGACAACGAACAGCAGATAAAAGTTCTCGGAGCTTCCAACATCCTTCTCGAAGAAGTTGCTTTGGCTGACAATTGCATTATCGTTGCGCCTCAGTGCGTATGCGACAGCGGCGTAAAGAAAGAATGGGTTGAAGGCGAACCTTGGGGCAAAGGAATTTACGAACGTGAAACACTTCCCGAAAATGCGACTCTCGGTCTGCGCGCGGCTTCCGCTCTGCTTGACACGTTCCTTGCAAATGACAAGGTCGACAAAGACAGAGTTTACGGCGCAGGTATCTCCATGGGCGCTTACGGTATCTGGGAACTTATGGCTCGCAGACCTGAAACATTTGCCGCAGCTGTTCCCGTATGCGGCGCAGGTATCTTGAGTTCTGCTGAAGACCTTGTAGACGTAGATATTTGGGCGTTCCACGGCGATAAAGACACTACGGTAAACATTTCCGGCACACGCGCTATGTATGACGCTATCAAAGCCGCAGGCGGCACGAAGATCACATTTACTGTTCTTGAAGGCGTAGATCACAATGCTTGGACTCCTGCATATACAACTGTAAATGAAAACGGTCAGACACCCGCAGAGTGGCTCCTTCAGCAGACAAAAGCCGACTGATAAAAGATAATATCAAAAAATACCCGCATTTGTCTGGTGTGCGTAAGATAGGAAGCAATAAAATTTCTATAATTATGGCATCCGGCAGTTGAGGTTAGTTAAAAAAGAATGAGCGATACTTGGTTTTGAATAACCCGGTATCGCTCATTTGTATTTTCGACAAAGTTCACATTTTGTTCTATCCACAGGCATACGAAATGGTAATTACAGAACTGATTTGCTGTTAAATTGGATATCTTTATTAAAGGGCTGACCATATCGGTCAGCCCTTTTTATTTGGTCACGATTCTTGAATTTTTATGGTCACTATTCAAAAATTGTGACCATAAAAATGTGATAATCCTTCCTATCAAATCCGTTTTGAAATCTATGAAAAGAATGTGGCAGATTTTTTCAAGAAATATTAAAAGAAAACTTCTGAAAATGTGAAAATGACGCGGTAATTATACTAATAATAATGTATAGCAAGACAAATCTTTTCTACCGGATTGATTTTTGTTTGTAAGGTGTAAACAAATATCTATATTTATTTTTTATCAAATCAAATATTTTTGGTGCATAGCTCAAATTATCAATGCAATCAAACAGGAACATATAACGATAATAGAAAAAACAAAATGTAGTTGATTTCTTTTCCTTTGTTTTCAAAAAAGTGAAAAGGCAACCATAAGGAGTCCTTACGGTCGCCGGTTTTCATTGGTTTGTCCAAGCGCCGATGGCTTGCTGTTCATGATTTGTGCGTTATTTGATTTCTTGTTCGATATGATCAAAGAGATTGCAATCAAAAAATTCACGTATCGATATTTCAAAATCATCACAGAGTTTTTTTATTGTAACTATCCCCGGGTTCTGACTTTTTTCATTTAATATACTATATATGGTCGATGGTGTAACCCCGGACAAATTGGCGAGAGCATTGACAGTAATATGCTTCTCCTCACATAATTGTAATATTCTTTTTGCGACTGCTTCTTTTGTATTCAAGATAACCCCTGCTTTTCATAGATATCTATATGTTAATATTTTACACAAACGTGCGATTTATCGCGTGCGATATATCGCATTGTTTTTTTTTAAGTGTGTTATAATATACGATATATAGTATATTATGCCATGATAAGAAATATTCAGTTACAAAATGTTCAACTACATATTTATGTTTAGTCACGGTTTCTTTTATCTCGGTTGGGAAAATATACGGACAAACTGTTATGGAGGAAACAAAAATGGAAAACAAACAATACGGATACATCAGAGTCAGTAAACGGGAGCAGAATGAGAGCCGTCAGATACGAGCCATGGAGGAATTCGGAATCTTGCCGGCGAATCTGATTTGCGACAAACAGTCGGGAAAGGATTTTGACCGTCCGGGCTACAAGCGGTTGCTCAAAAAAATAAAAGCCGGGGACACTCTTGTCATTAAGAGCATCGACCGTCTCGGGCGAAATTACGATGAAATTCTGGAACAGTGGAGACTTCTCACAAAGGAAAAAGGCGTGGGTGTGGTTGTCCTTGATATGCCGCTACTCGACACACGAAAAGGCAGGGACTTAACCGGCACGTTGATTGCGGATATCGTACTGCAACTTCTTTCCTATGTAGCGCAGACAGAACGGGATTTCATCAGGCAACGACAAAGAGAAGGCATAGAAGCAGCGCGTGCAAACGGTGTTCACTTTGGAAGACGCGCCATGGAGAGTCCCGACAATTATGAAGACATAAAAGAAAAATGGAGCCATGGCAACATTTCTGCAAGAGAAGCGGCACGTCTGCTGGGTATCTCTCACACCGGTTTTAAAAAATGGGTGCTACGTGATATGGAAAGTAATATTTCTGCTAAAATTATCTAAATAAAGTCTCAATATTCGATGAATGTTAACAAAAGTACACTTTTTTTGACAGACAAATACATAGAAACCATGACTACCATAAACAGTAAAAAGTAACATAAAAAATATATATCTTATTATATCACCATTCCGAATCATTGTCAATAATCCATGGAAAAAAAAGTGTACTTTTGTTTCCATGCTACCATAATTAAGAGATGAAATGAATGAAACTATAAGTCACAAAAAGTCACAAAAGTGAAGGGAAAATCTCGCGAAAAAACAATCTAAAACAAGTATTTTGAATATTCAGACAAAGGAAAAGTTTATCCATGAAATTTACAGATTTATTAAGTCGAATTTTCGATAAAATTGTAGTAATAATTGTGTCAGTTGTTCTCGGAGCAGTTTTGCTGGGAAATATTGTGGAAACAAATGTTGCCGCGACATATTATTCTGTTGCAAAGTTATACTTGGTTAGTTCGGATGAAGGAATGTTTTCTATGACGGACTTGCAGGCGGCGGAATATCTGAAAAATGACTACTTGGCGGTCTTTCAAACAAGGGGGTTACATCAAAAAGTTGCTGATGAGATTGAGCTCGATTATACTATTGAGCAACTTAGCGACATGGTTTCTGCCAATAGCATTGATGAAACCCACCTTATTAGCATTACAGTTCGTGCCGAGTCGCCTGAACATGCGGAATTGCTTGCTGATACATATGCTGAGGTAGCATCAGATTTTATTTTTGAAAAACTTAATGCTCCTAAACCGATTATTTTTGAAAATGCGGTTCCTGCGGTTCGAATTGATACATTGGGTTCCCAAAATAATAATTATATCCTTGGTGCAGTGGCCGGATTTTTTATATCATGTATATTTATTATTATGTTCAGCGTGTTCGATAATCGTGTATGGACACCTGAAGATGTGCAGGAAACCATTCATGCTGAAACAATTGGAATCGTTATGGCTCAAAAGAAAGCACATCCTGTGAGGAGACAGAAAAAATTAATAAAATTCTCGTGAAAAGCATACTTCCGCAAAGTCAATCAGGAAGAAATATGATGAATACTCTTCCATAAAACGTCTGTCGATGTTCAAATGCAATATAAAAAAGAGATGCGTAAAGAAATAAAACAAGGGAAAATAATAGCAAAAATCGCCGGAAAACATATTATTGATTTAACAAATGACCATGATAATCATGCAATAAATAAAAAATATCCCTATCTTCTTCCGAATCATGGGGAAAAGCAAAGCATATTTGTATATATAAAGGCATTGTTTCAACCATGCGAAGCAGACTTAAAACTTGTTGATATCCCGGATTCGTTATTTTTTATATATTATCTCATACATCCAATATATAAAATATGGCGTATAACCCCTTTTTATCATTCAGATTCTATCGAATCACCATAATATCATTGTTTGCTCTCTTCTGTATCTGTTATTTTTGAGCACTTATTGGCACGGATGTTTTCAACGACGTTCATGCCTTTTCTATTGCGCGTCGTGCGACACCGCTTTCTTTCCCGGAATTTTGTTAAAATCCGATTTGCGAAGCAAAGCTGTTTTTCAGGTCTGAAAGTCATTTCCGTGTTGTTGTGCAAGAAAAATTGAAGTTGGGAAAAGAGAACCGCGTGACCGAAGTCATGCCGTACTATACACTGAAAACTGGATTTTTAATTTTTCAGGGGATATTTTTTTTGAAGTGATTTTTATGCTGTTGACAAAAAGAGTGATAGAGTATAAAATAAATTAAATATCCATTATAAATTAAAATTATTTAAGGAGACAAAAAATGGTAAATGTCGATGTAATGCTCAGATGCGAACAAGAATATACAGATGAAAAGACGGGCGAAACTTTCACGCTTCCTTACAGAGTTTATTATCCCTCCTCTTATAACGAAAGCGACAGCGCAAAATATCCCTTGCTCTTTTTCCTTCACGGTCACGGCGAGTGCGGCACGGATAATGAACTTCATATCCGCGTTTTAAATAAAGCAAACAGACTTATCAATATGGTCATGGAGCAGGATAACTGTATAATCATTGCACCTCAATGCCCCTGCAACGTAAAATATGAATGGGTTCCCGTTAATCATAAATGGGACACGGGTTCCCGCGAACTCACACCCGAACCTACAATGGGACTTGCGGCGGCAATGAAGATCCTCGATAAATTCCTTGCCAATGACAAAGTGGACAAGAAACGTGTTTATGCGGCAGGCATATCCATGGGCGGTTACGGTACATGGGAGCTTATCACACGCAGACCTGAAGTTTTTGCGGCGGCTGTGCCCGTATGCGGTTCGGGCATACCATCAATGGCAGATAAACTTGTTGATATAGGCATTTGGGCGTTCCACGGCGAAGAGGACGGCACTGTTCCCGCTCAGGGCACCAGAGATATGGAAAAAGCCATAAAAGAAGCAGGCGGCACAAAGATGAAAGCTACATACTTCCCCGGAGTCGGTCATGACAGCTGGATTCCCGCATACGAAACAGAAGGACTTATCGAATGGCTTTTTGCACAGTCTAAATAAGACATATCCGATATTTTATATTCGGGATAAGGACGCCGGCAGCTTGCATGACGACAAGCGGCCGGCTTTTTGCATTTTTGGGAGAGAACATTTGCTTGACAAACCGGTATTTTGAGTATAAAATAAATATATGCGGAAAAATTCCGCATAATAAATAAACAAGAGGTGAAAAAGATGGCTTCCGGTAACGGGAACGGCAGTACGCATGCCCGAAGTAGATTTTATATTCTGTCTTTTTCGCTGAAAAAGATAAAATAAGTCCGCTTTGCGCGCATTCGTTTCTGCCTCTTAAATCTTGAGAGAGGAGAAGCGAATATTTTTTTATTCGCAGTGACAAAAAATGGACGAAATTATTGTATTTCATGAACAGATCGAAGCGCTTATAGAAGAAAAGCGTTTCAAAGAGCTGAAAGAACTGCTTGTACGGGCGAATGCGATAGACGTCGCTGAGGCACTGAACGGTCTTTCGGAAAAAGACCTCATGCTCGCATTTCGCCTGCTTGATAAGGATCAGGCGGCTGAAGCGTTTGTCGAAATGGAGCATGACGAGCAGGAAATGCTCATACGCGGCTTTACGGACAAGGAGCTTCGCGCAGTCGTAGAGGAGCTTGAAGTAGACGATGCGGTAGATATCATAGGAGAAATGCCGGCAAACGTCGTTGCCCGTATAATAAGGAGCGCGGACAGACAAACGCGCAGTCTTATCAATGAGCTTTTGCTCTATCCCGCAGACAGCGCCGGCGGTATAATGACGCCGGAATATGTTTCGCTCAATCCTGACATGACGGTAGATCAGGCTTTTGAGAAGATACGCAAAGTAGGGCCGGACAAAGAAACGATCTATACCTGCTATGTAACGGAGAACCGCCGTCTTGAGGGCGTCGTATCGGTTCGCTCGCTTCTGATAGCGTCAAAAGACACGAAGATACGCGATATCATTGAGGATAACGTTATCTCCGTCAAGACGACTGACGACAAGGAGTTTGTTGCCGAACAGATACGAAAATACGGCTATCTTGCCATACCCGTTGTAGACGCTGAGGAAAAGCTTGTGGGTATCGTCACATTCGACGACGCTATCAATGTAATCTCGGAGGAAGCGACCGAGGATATCCAGAAAATGACGGCTATCACGCCTGACGAACATCCGTATCTTCGTTCGAGCGTGTTCAAGATATGGAAACAGCGCGTGCCGTGGCTCATTTTGCTGATGGTGCTTTCCACCGTAACTTCAAGGATAATCGGCTTTTACGAAGCCGCGCTTTCCGCTTGTATCGTGCTCAGCTCCTTTATCCCGATGGTAATGGATACCGGCGGCAACGCGGGAAATCAGGCGTCGGTAACGATAATCCGCGGTCTTTCTCTCGGAGAGATAAAGGTGCACGACGCTTTCAGGATAGTATGGAAGGAGATGCGCGTATCGTTTATCTGCGGTCTTTCGCTCATTCCGGTAACTTTTATTAAAGTTATGTTTTTCGACGGACTTTATAAAGACGCAGACGGCATTATCATCTCCGCAGTCGTGTCGGTGACTATCTTTTTGACTGTTTGTATCGCAAAGCTCATCGGCGCTCTGCTCCCTATCGTGGCTAAGACAATAAAGCTTGATCCCGCCGTAATGGCAAGTCCGATTATCACGACTATGGTGGACGCAATAGCTCTTATGGTATATTTTGTTCTGGCTTCGAATTTTATCCCTGCGCTTGCCGGCTGAAATATACAATATGATTTAACTCAAACAAAAACAGACACCTCTTTTGGAGAGATGTCTGTTTTTTATTTCCAAGATGGTATCTTTGCAAGTTCTTCGTACATCGCAAGAAAACTCTCATGCCGCTGTTTTGCGATGTCGCCGCGGTTTACGGCATTGATTATGCCGCAGTCAGTTTCTTTCGTGTGCGTACAGCCGCGCCAACGGCAATCGCACTTGAATTTTTGAAATTCCGGGAAAGTGTTTTCAAGGTCCTCTTTATGAAAACCCGATATTGCGGAAAATTCCAATACGGAAAATCCGGGCGTATCTGCTACGAAAACCGTTTCATCTTCCGCAAGAGAGATGGGAAAAAGTTCTACTGTTCTTGTGGTCTGCTTGCCGCGGCTTATTTTTTCCGAAAGCGCGCCCGTCTTGAGCGTGAGAGAGGGGAAAAGCGCGTTCATCAGCGATGATTTGCCGACTCCTGAAGCGCCGGCGAAAGCGTATATCCTGCCGTTTCCGCCGCGATAGATGAAATCCTTTACGGCGTCCGTGCCCTCGCCGTGTTCTGATGAGGTCACGAATACGCTTAAACCTGCCTTTTTGTAAATTTCCTCATATTCAAAGGCGAGCTTTTCGGAAAGGTCTTTTTTTGTAATGACGACGGCGGCGTTTATATTTGCCGCCTGAGCGATGGAGAGCAGCTTGTCCACGCAGAGCAGATTAGGCTCCGGAGAGGTGGGTGCAAACGATACGAAAAGCATATCAAGATTTGCTACCGGCGGACGCAGGAGCGAATTTTTTCTTTCGCATATTTTGTTGATTTCGAAAGAATCCTTTTCGCGGCGCAGTAATACCGTGTCTCCGGCAATCGGAGATGTTTTTTCGTATCTGAAAGCTCCTTTGGCACGCGCGCGGACTGTTTCCCCGTCAGTCTTGCGAACGGTGTAGAGTCCGCCTACGCAGGAGATTATTATGCCGTATAACTCATTTTTTTCTGTCATAGGACGACCTGTTTTAAATATATAAGAAGTGTTTGTGTTTTGTCTGGATAAGCTTGTGAAAAGAAGAGTATATCGCTTGCTGTACTCGTGTCTGAAAGCGTGACGTAAAGCAGGAGCATACATGTCACCGCGACGAGAAGTATCAATATGATAAATAACAAAAGGTTTGAATTTTGTTTGCTCTGATAGTTGTTTCGCCGCTGTGTATGGGCGGAGCGGCTTGCCTGAGATACGCCGTTGTTTTTTGGTGCGGCTTTTGTTTGTCTTTGATGTGAAGAAGCTTGGCTCATAGATGACGTTACTCTTGAGCGGCGCTTTCTTTCTTCCTCTATAAGTACCTTGTTAGACACAGGTCTATGCATTTGTGAGAGAGGAATGGTGCGGTTTGATAATGCTGTATTCGGCGGGTGATACTGGTAACGGCTGTTTTGAGCGGGAGATTGCTGCCACGCTCTTGCCTGTTGAGGCTGGCTCTGCCGTGATTGCTGAGGCTGGCTCTGCCGTGATTGCTGAGGCTGGCTCTGTCTTGCCTGCTGAGGCTGGCTCTGCCGTGATTGCTGAGGCTGGCTCTGTCTTGCCTGCTGAGGCTGGCTCTGCCGTGATTGCTGAGGCTGGCTCTGTCTTGCCTGTTGAGGCTGACTCTGCCGTGATTGCTGAGGCTGACTTTGCCGTGATTGCTGAGGCTGACTTTGCGTCTGTTGCTGTGACTGTGACTGCAAAGGCGTTCTTTCACTGTGCTCTCTGCGGTCGTTTTCGCTGAGGGCAAAGTCGAACTCAGATGTATCGCGGTGCGGCCGCGATGTTTTTTTCAGCACCGTTTCGCTTGTAGGCGTGCGCGGAACCGGTTTGGGTTGGAGAAACACTGTGTTTGGATCGAGTTTAAGACGGCGCAGATGGCGCAGCATTTGAGCCGCGCTTTGGTATCTGTTCTGCGGATTTTTCTCCATGGCGCAGAGGATTATCTGCTCAAGTCCGCGCGGTATCGTCGGATTGAGCTTTGTCGGCGGCGTCGGAGCGTCGTGTATATGCTTGAATATAACGGCTATGGGCGTGTCCGCGGTAAAGGGAAGCTTGCCCGTTACCATTTCGTAGAGCATTATTCCGAGCGAATAGATATCGCTTCTCGCGTCTATCTTGCGGCTTCCCGCCTGCTCCGGTGAGATGTAATATACGGTGCCTATGGCTTTATCAACGAGCGTGAGTGATTCAGACTTCGGGATTTTTGCGATCCCGAAATCCGTAACCCGTATTTTGCCGCCCTGCATTATCATTATGTTTTGCGGTTTTATGTCGCGGTGAACAACGCCTTTTGTATGCGCGTGGTCGAGCGCGAGCAATATCTGCTCCGTAAATTCGACGGCTTCGCGCCATTCGAGCGGAAGCTTATAATTCATGTATTTTCGCAACGTTATTCCGTTTATGTACTCCATTACGATGTATTTGTGAGGAGTGTTTACAGATATATCATATATTTTTACGATATTCGGGTGACTTAAAAGCTCCAGAGATTTGGATTCGTTTATAAATCGCTTGACTGCGCGCGAATCGTCGGAAAATTTATCTTTTAACAGCTTTATTGCAACTTTTTTATTGTATATGATGTCCGTCGCTTCGTAAACGAAAGCCATACCGCCGATTCCGACTATCCGCTCTATCCTGTAACGGCCGTCAAACGTAGTTCCGATATATTGTTTTGAATCGTCCATATTTGCGTACCTTTCGTTTACTAAAATTTAGCCAACAGGACGGTTATATTGTCGCTGCCGCCTGATTTGTTGGCGAATGAAACGAGCGATTCGGCTTTTTTGAAAAGCTCTTGCTCCGGTGTCGGGCGTATTTTTTCACGGCTTTGGAAAAGGAGTTCAAAAAGCATCTCGTCATCAATATAGTTGGAAAGCCCATCGGTGCACAGAAGTATATATCCGCTGCCCCATTTGCGCAGATTGATATTGAAAAAGTCTACCTCGGTCTTGGAGGCGACGCCGACGGCTCGCGTGATAACGTTTTTTCTGGGATTGAGTCTTGCTTCCTCCGGCGTTAACTGACCTGTCTGAATCAGAAACTGAACGAGAGAATGGTCGCGCGTTATCTGCTTGGCCTCGTGCCGCGTGATGATATAAAGGCGACTGTCGCCGATATTTACGATATAGAGCATACCGCGCGAAACTATCGCGCCGACGAGAGTCGTACCCATTCCGGCATATTCTTCCGAAGAAAGCGAGAGTCTGTATACTGTCTCGTTGGCGTCTTTCACTGCGGCGATCAGAGTATTTTTTATCTGGTCGTCGCGGACGAGAGGATCGTCAGATTTGCAGGGACGAGATGCCACGACGGCGCAGAATCTCTCTATGGCTGTTTTAGAGGCTATTTCGCCCGCTTTGTGACCGCCCATTCCGTCGCATACGACGAGCAGGAGCGCGTCGTTGTCCCACACGGGAACGGCTTCAAAAGAATCCTGATTTATCTTGCGCCGCATACCTACGTCGCTTTTTCCGCAGTAGAGCAACATATATTCTGTCCTTTCGGTGGAAGTTATTCGGCTTTTTCTGCAAGGAAGAAAAGTGCCGCAAAAAGAGCCTTGGCTATAATAAAATTATCAAGTTGCTTGATTTTGTGCGCTTTTGGCGCGGAGCTGACCGCAGGAGGCGTCTATGTCTGAGCCGAGATGGCGGCGCACTGTCGCAACGATATGATTTTTTTCGAGGATTGCTGCAAATTTTGCAATATCAGCTTTGTCGCTTGGAGTAAATCCGCGTTCTTTTACCGCGTTTACGGGAATGAGATTTACATGTATCGGCATGGAGGAGCAGTATTTGCGAAGCACGGCGGAAAGCTCTCGTGCGGCTTGCTCAGTCGCGTTTTTGCCGCTGATGAGCGTATATTCAAACGAGATACGTCTGCCTGTTGAGGCAAAATAGTCGCGGCAGGCTGTGAGCAGAGCTTCTATATTCCAACGTTTGTTAACGGGCATAAGCGCGGAGCGCGTCTCGTCGTTTGAGGCGTGCAGTGAAACAGAAAGCGTTATGGGAAGCCCTTCTTTTGCAAGGTCGTATATTCTCGGCACGATACCGCAGGTGGAGAGCGAGATGTGACGAAGTCCGATGTTAAGACCTTTTTCCTCGTTTACCAATCGCAAAAATTTTACCACATTGTCGTAGTTGTCAAGCGGCTCTCCGATACCCATTAGCACGACGCCGTCAATGCGTTCGCCCAAGTCTTTTCCGCTTTGAATGACCTGAGAGAGCAGTTCCGACGGCAAAAGCTTTCTCGATATGCCGCCGAGGGTGGAGGCGCAGAACGCACAGCCCATCGCGCAGCCCGCCTCGGAGGAGATGCAGATAGTATTGCCGTAATGATATTTCATAACGACGCTTTCTATCTTTTCACCGTCGTACATTTCGTAGAGGTATTTTACAGTGCCGTCCTTTGAGGTGAGCTTCTGCACCTGCTTTGCAGAGGCGATAAAAGCGGTATTTTCAAGCTTTTCGATAAGTTTTTTCGGGATATTCGTCATTTCTGCGAAAGTTGCCGCGCCGCGCATGAGAAACGTATATATCTGGTCTGCGCGGTATCTCGGCTCGCCGAGGGAGATAATAAACTCCTGAAGTTCAGCCGGCGTAAGGCTTAAAATATCTGTCTTGTTTTCCATAAGCTTTAAGATTTTTCCTCTCTCCGCCCCGATTTGCGTATGCAGAACGAAGGGATAAGTTTAATTTTTCCGAAGTTTGGCTATAAAAAATCCGTTTGTGCGGTGGATATGAGGGAAAAGCTCCGTCATTCCGTCCGATTTTATCGTTCCGACTTCGAATGGAACGAGTGAGAAATCCTTGTTTTCTTCAAGGAAGCTGTTTACTATGTCGTAATTTTCTTTGCGGCAGAGCGTACATGTCGAATAGACGAGCACGCCGCCTTTTTTCAGGTGAGAGGCGCTCTTCCTGAGTATATTTGCCTGTATTTGCGGCAGGCGCTCTATATCCTCCGGCTTTTTTCGCTTGATATCGGGTTTTTGTGATATTACGCCGAGGCCGGAGCAGGGAACGTCGCAGAGTATACGGTCGTACAGAGTATCGCTCTCGTCCTCTTTTGCGGCGTCGCGCTGAGAGATATGGATTATCGATATCCCGAGGCTTTCGGCTCCGCGCTCTATAAGCGAGAGCTTATTTTTATGCAGGTCGCATGAGCGGATACTGCCTTCGTTATTCATCAGCATGGCTGAGCCGAAGCTTTTTCCGCCGGGGCAGGCGCAGGCGTCGAGTATAGTTTCGCCCGGCTTTGCGCCCAGAACTTCTACGCATATCTGCGAGGCTTCATTCTGAACGAAAAACTCTCCCTCAAATGGTTGAAGCGCGGAGTAAGGCGTGCCTCCTGCAAGCAGAAGTCCGTGCGGCGAATTTTTCGTCGGACGAGAAGCTATTCCTGCTTCGGCAAGACGTTTTGCCAGAGTGTTTCGCGTTGTCTTGAGCGTGTTTACTCTGAGCGTGAGCGGAGGAACCTTGTTAAATTCCTCAAAGATAAACTCTGTCTGCTCCATGCCGTGATCTTCGCAGAAAAGGCGGCAGAGCCATTCGGGCATTGAATATTTTACTGAGATATGCTTTATCGGCTCTTTTTTCTTGTCCGGCAGGGAGATTTTATCCTTTTGCCTGATAAACGAGCGCAGGACGGCATTTATAAAACCGTCGCTGTTTTTCCTCGCCCAAAAGCGCTTTGCAAGCGCGACGCTTTCGTTTACCGCGGCGGAATCGGGGACTTTGTCCATATAGATGAGCTGGTAAAGTCCCATGCGGAGAATTACGCGCACGTTTGCGTCTATTTCCTCTATGGGGCGCGCAGAGAGCGCGCAGATATAGTAATCGAGCGTTACGTAGCGCTCTATGACTCCGTAGAAAAGAGCGGTGCAGAAAGCGCGGTCCACGCCTTCAAGACCGTATTTTTTTATTGTCGCGTCCAGCTCTATGTTGGAGTAAGAAGCGTTGTTCTCCTGCCGCAGCAGAGCTGTGTAAGCCGCTTCGCGTGCGTTCATTTTGTTTCCTCTCAAAAACTAAAATTCAAATCTGTCGCCTTCTGCGATACCGCGTCCGCGAACAAAATCGCCTGCGGACATTTCTTTTTTGCCTTCGGGGATAAGGCGCTCTATCTCAAGCACGCCGTTTCCGGTTGCGACGGCTATCTTGCCCTCGCCTTTGGCGTTTACGGAAATTACGGTGCCTGCGTCCTTTTCATCTCCGCCGTCCAAGGCGGATGCGCGAGTGATTTTGATGTTTTTGCCGTTTATGCGGGAGAACGCGTACGGCGCGGGGGCAAGCGCGCGTATCATATTTTTGATTTCTTTTGCGCTCTTTGAAAAATCTATGCGGCAGTCCTCTTTTTCTATTTTTTCGGCATATGAGGAGAGCGAATCGTTCTGTTTTACGCGGGGCGAGGGAGCGCCGTTTTCTATTTTTTCAAGTTCTTCCGTCATCATCTGAGCGCCGAGCACGGCAAGTGCATTTTCTATCTCGCCTTTGTTCTCGTTTTCGAAAGAGAGAGCCTTGCGCGCGAGCATATCGCCTGTGTCAAGTCCCTTTTCCATATACATGATTGTAACTCCAAGCTCTGTCTTGCCGTCCATGATAGCGCGCGCTATGGGAGCGGCTCCTCTGTATTCGGGCAGGTAGGAGGCGTGGATATTAAGACAGCCGTATTTCGGATAGTTCAGCACATATTCCGGCAGTATCTTGCCGTAAGCCGCGACGACTATCACATCCGGAGCGAGGGATAAGAGGTTGTCTTTAAAATTTTCCTCTTTAAGGTTCTGCGGCTGGAATACAGGCAGACCGAGCTTTATCGCCGCTGTCTTTACGGGAGATGGTGTGAGCGCGTGTCCTCGGTTTTTGGGCGCGTCAACTCTTGTGACAACGCCGACGATATCGTTTTTGTATTTGTCGTGAAGCGCCTGAAGTGCCGTTACGGCAAAATCGGGCGTGCCCATAAAAAGTATCTTCATCAGTCGTCGCTCTCCATATATTCTTCGTATTCCTCATCGGTGAGCATTCTGTCAGCTACGTCGGGATAGAGTATGCCGTCGAGATGCCCTATCTCGTGGCAGAAGCAGCGAGCCAAAAGTCCCGTGCCTTCGTATACTCGCTCCGTTCCGCTTCTGTCAAGAGCTTTTACTTTTACATAGTCGGGGCGGGTAACAATACCTGTTCTGCCGGGCAGTGAAAGACAGCCTTCGTAACCTGTCTGGCTTCCGCTCTGCTCGATTATTTCGGGGTTGATAAGCTCTAAAACTTCGTCCGGTTCGACTTCAATAACGACTATGCGGCGCAGAACGCCCACCTGAGGGCCGGCAAGACCGACGCCGTTTGCGTGACGCATCGTTTCGAGCATATCGTCAAGCAGGGTGAGAGTTCTTTTTGTTATTTCGTCCACTTTGCGGCATTTTTTCCGCAGGGTGGGGTCCGAGTTTTTGAGTATTTTCAATTTTGCCATGAGTGTTCTCCTTTTGCCGCCGCTTATGCGCCGTTTTGCGCGGCGGCGAGTATTTATTCTTTTTGAAAGTGAGATATTTTTACATATCGGACGGATTTATGTCAGCCGATATGGTGATCTTTCCTTTTGCCGTCTTTCCGAATTGCTTTAAAAGGCGCGAAAAGAGTTCGCGCGAGCGATTGCCGTTTTTGTGCTTGACGATGATCTGTTTGCGGAATTTGCCGCCTATCTTGTATATCGGAGCGTCAAACGGACCGAAGATTATCAGCGGGATATCGGCAAATTCCGTTTTTTGCAAGCGGCGAAGCTCATCGGCAAATTTTCCGATAAACTCTGAAAGAGGCGCTTCTTCCGCAGAGGAAAAAGCGAAAAGCGCGATGTCGCAGAACGGAGGAAAAATGAAATTTTTTCGTATCGCTATTTCACTTTCGTAAAATTTTTCATAATCGAGCGAGGCGGAAAGGGTGAGCGTTTCGTTTTCGGGATTGCGCGTCTGAACGAGCGCTCTGCCCGGAAATTCTCCTCTGCCTGCCCTGCCTATAACCTGTGTGATGACGGAAAAAGTCTTCTCGCCCGAGCGGTAGTCGTTCATAAAGAGCGAGTTGTCGGCATTGACGACGCCGACTAGCGTTACGCGCGGAAAATTATGTCCTTTTGTGACCATCTGCGTACCGACGAGGATATCGGCTTTTCCGTCGCGGAAATCGGCAAGTATCTTGTCCTGTGCGAATTTCGTTCTTGTGGAATCGGCGTCAAGGCGAAGCACGCGCGCTTCAGGAAAGCGCACGGCAAGTTCTTCCTCTATCTTTTGCGTGCCGGAGCCGCCGCCCGACATATGTTCGCTTCCGCAGTAGGGGCAGAGCGTGGGCGCAGGTTCTCTGTGACCGCAATAGTGGCATTGCAGATAGCTTTTTCCGCTTTTTTTGTATATATGATATGTAAGCGTCACGGAACAGTTGGGGCACGTCACAGCTTTTCCGCAGGCGCGGCAGGAAAAATAGCTGTTGTATCCGCGGCGGTTGAGAAACAGAACGGACTGAAATCCGTGTTCGAGGTTAGCCTCTATTTCGCAGGCAAGCTCGCGGCCTATGTTTTCCTCTGCGGCGTCGACCGCGTTTTCTCTCATGTCGGAGATAAATACGTTGGGCATCTTTGCTTTTCCGTAGCGCGAGGAGAGCGTTATAAGCGAATATGTTCCGTTTTTGGCGCGGTAATATGTTTCCACACTCGGAGTCGCGCTTGCAAGAAGCATGAGCGCACCGTTTTCCGCGCACAGAAACCTTGCGACGTCGCGCGCATGGTATTTGGGGGACATATCGGATTTGTAAGTGTGTTCCTGTTCCTCGTCGATTACGACAAGTCCGAGGTTTTCTATCGGTGCGAAAAGCGCGGAGCGTGTGCCGAGAACAACATCTGCCTCGCCGCGCCGGATACGCTTGAATGTATCGGCTTTTTCTCCTTCGGAGAGCGCGGAATGAATGACTGCAAGACGTTTTTTGAACTTTCCCGCAAAAAGCGAAACGGACTGCCATGTAAGCGCTATTTCAGGTACGAGCACGATGGCTCGCTTTCCGCTTTTCACGATATGCTCGCATAAGGATATGATAACGCTTGTTTTGCCTGAACCTGTGACTCCGTGCAAAAGCGCGGCGTGGGGTTTGCCGTCGCAGAGAGCGACGAGCTTTTCTTTAGCCGCCGCCTGTTCCGCAGAGAGCGATATCTCCGTGTCAGGCGCGTCGATATTTTTGTAAGGATCGCGCAGAAACTCGTGACGTTCCAGACGAATAAGTCCTTTTTTCTCCAGAGCCGAAATATGCGACGGTTTAAATCCGTCAGCAAGAAGCGTTTTTTTGTCTATAATACCGTATTCAGCAACGGCGGCATAGAGGGCTGAGTGCGCGGCTGGCGTTCGAGGCTTTTCCAGAACGGAAAGGTCGGGGTGTTCCGCCGGCATGACGAATGTGACGCTCGCGCCGTCGGAAACAGAGGCGCGCGTCGTCTTTTCGAGTGCGCCTTCACGGCACAGCCGCAAAAGAGCTTGCGCGGATATTCCGGTATCCGCGATGAGCTTTTCCCGTGACATGGCGCCGTTTTCGGCGATATAAGCTATTGCCGCGGCGTAGCGCTTTGTATACGGCGTTTCTTCGTAACCGCTGCATACGGCGAAATATTCGCTCGTCTGAGGGATAAGGTCCGACGGAACCAGACGCTTGACAGCGTCCCCGAAAGAACAGAATGTGCGCCCGCAGAGAAAATCGGCAAGGCGCATCATTTTTTGCGTGAGGCGTATCTCCCCGCCGCAGGTTTTGAAGACCGGTTTAAGGTTTTCGATATTATCCGTGAGTCCCGTGCTTGTTGCGACGGCGGCGAGCTTTTTGTTTCCCGCACCGAACGGAACGATAAGAAAGTCTCCCGCACAAATTTCGGTGAGAACTTCCGGGACATAATAGGTGTATTCGGAATCAAGATAGTAAGGCACATCTATTATCCGAACGCCCACGGTTTTTACGCAAGTCTCCATATGTCAGAGCGTTATCTCGCCGGACGCTTCTGCCGCAACGCTATCGTTTTCCGTTTCGCCTTCCGCCGTCTCGGCGGGAACGATGATCTCATATTCGCCCGTCGCAAGAGCCTGAACGGCGTTTTCGACGGCTTTTTTGTCACGGATATTTCCTTTTATGAGAGAGGCGAGGCTCTTGTCTGTTTCGCCTGTGCGGATCATGTTTTCCGCTTTTTCACGCTGTTCGCAGTATTCGTCTGTTATAGCGCGAGCAACTTTTGACGTTGCGATAACGAGTTCATAGCGGTTTATTTCTCCTCCGTGTGTGAGCTGGTCTATTGACGGTTTTATCATCATGGTGAGGTACCTCCGAAAAATATAAGTGGATTTTTTTATATAATATCAAATTAATATCAAAAAATTATCAGTGTTAGCAGTATTTATAAGCTCAAATGAATTTTTGTTTCAGATGAGCGTTGCGGAAGGCACGCATTTTTTCAGCTTCCGCTATGGTGCGGATATCCTGCGCCGCCTTTTCGCTTTTGCCGTCATCGTTGATAACGACGTAATCGTATTTGTCGAGTAACGTGACTTCTCGTCTGGCTTCACTCATTCGTTTTGCGACGATATCTGCGCTTTCCGTACCTCTGCCGGAGAGTCTTGCTTCAAGCGTCTGAATGTCCGGCGCGAGAATGAGTATAAGTATTGCCTGAGGCATTTTTTCTCGTATCTGCAAAGCGCCTTTAGTTTCTATTTCGAGTATTACGTTTTTGCCTTCTGCAAGAGCGTCTTCCACCGCGCTTTTGGGAGTACCGTAGAGGTTGCCGACATATTCGGCGTGTTCGAGCATATCTCCGGCGGCTATTCCGGCTTCAAAATCCTCGCGGGATATGAAATAATAATTTACGCCGTGTTCTTCGCCGGGGCGCGGAGCGCGCGTGGTGGCTGATACGGAATAAAAAAATTCTCCTGTTTCAAGCAAATGCTTTATGACTGTGCCTTTGCCTGTTCCGGCAGGCCCTGAAATTACAAAAAGAAGACCTTTTTCCATAATGTTATTCCTCCGAATCGACTGTTTCGTCGTCATCGCTCTGGCCGTTGAGGCGCACTGCTATCGTTTCCGGCTGTATCGCGGAAAGAATAACGTGGTCTGAATCCGTGACGATAACGGAACGGGTGCGTCTGCCGCATGAAACGTCTATGACTCTTCCTGTGTCCTTCGCGTCCTGTATAAGACGCTTTATCGGTGCTGAATCGGGACTTACGAGAGTTACGACTCTGTGAGAGGCAACCATGTTGCCGAAGCCGATGTTTATGAATTTCATAAAAATTACCTTTCACAAAATTTATTCTATGTTTTGTATCTGTTCGCGTATTTTTTCAAGCTCGGATTTCATTTCTACTACAATGCGCGCAATCTCCGTGTCGCACGCTTTGGAGCCTATCGTATTTGTCTCTCTGTTCATTTCCTGAAGCAGAAAATCAAGCTTTCTTCCTACCGGCTCAGTCGATTCAAGCATTGAGTCGAACGCCTCGAAGTGAGAGGAAAGACGTACCGTTTCCTCGTCCACCGCTATCTTGTCCGCAAATACGGCACATTCTGTTATGAGCTTGCTTTCGTCAAGCTGTACGGCGCCGCCGATGATGGCGTTTATGCGCTCTTTCATCTTCTCATACTGATTCAGAGTGTCCGCACGGGAAAGCGGAGGTATCTTTTCCGCAAGTTCCTTTACTTTTGCTTTTTTCTCCGCGATATCGCGTTTGAGATTTTCGCCCTCGCGGTTTCTCGCTTCGATAAAAGCGTCAAGCGCCGTGTCGAGAACGGGAAGCAGAGCTTGCCATTCCGCCTCGGTATCCTCTTGGGCGCGCTTTAATGCAAAGATATCGCGGTTCTGCGCCACGCGCATGGTGGTTATGTCGCAGGGCAGTTCAAATTCTTCGGAAAGGCGCTTGAGCGCGTCTATATAGCTTTTGGCGTATGTTTTGTCTATGTCGACTTCGATTCCTGCGGTATCGGTGACGTCTATGGTTATGTAAACATCTACCTTGCCGCGGGATATGCCGCGTTCGGATATGTGTTTTTTTACATTTTCTTCGAGAAAAGCGAAAACGCGCGGCAATTTTACCTGACAGTCAAAGAATCTGTTGTTTACGGATTTTATCTCCACAATAATGTCGCGTCCGGGAGCTTTTCCGGTCGCGCGGCCGAATGCCGTCATGCTTCTTATCATAAAAATCAAGCCTTTCAGAAACGTATAAAACGGGCGAATGTCCGCGTTTTATCATTGGTGCGTTCAAATAAATTCAGTATTATCCGTTTAAATGAGTATATAAATATATTATATATTATTTCTCGCACTGTTGTCAACCGCAGCTGTCAACTTTAATTATATAATTATGTAAAAAAGCGAAAAAACGGCGTTGGTGCGGACTTAGCGCATACGCAGAAATTCTTCACGAAGCAGAGCATATATCTTAATTGTTCGGTATTCGTTTTTAATAAACATACTTTTTCGCAGTGTTGCTTCGTGGCGCATTCCGCACCGTACGGCAACTCTCTCGCTTGCCGTGTTTCCTTCCATTATACGCACATATATGCGGTTGAGGTCAAGCTCGATAAAGCCGAACTCCATCACGCGGAAAAGAGCTTCCGAGGCGATACCGCGCCCCCAATACGAGGGATTTAGAACGTATCCGACTTCCGCCGAGTTGTTTTCCTTATCTATGTAAGAGAAGCCGCAGGTTCCTATCATTTTCCCGTTTTCGGCGAGAGTGAGCGCCCAATCGAAGAAAGTTCCCGCGGAATACTGCGACTGGATAAAGCGAAGATAACTTCGTGTAAATTTTTTGCTTATATGCGGCTCCCAAAGCAGATACCTTGTGACAGCGGGATTTTGCGCGTATTCGAACATATCCTCGTCGTCGGAGGGAAGCATCTTTCTGAATACGAGCCGTTTTGAGGTTATTGTCGGGAGTTTTTTCAGCGCCCAAAGATTCGATCTATCCATAAAAACAGCCTCTTTGTAAAAAACTTTGAGTATATAATATTTGCGGCGGGCAAAAAATAATCGCGTGTGGAAAGAGAAAAAGTTTTGCGGTATTCGCGGCGAAACGTTTCTCATGATATTATTATACTTCAAATCTTGCGCGGATTCAAGAAAATAAAGGCATGTTTACACGAAATAAACCTTGGGTTCATGCATTTGTAACAAAATGGCGGTATTATAAAAACAGTGTTGAAAAACAAATAAAGGAGTGATTTTTATGTTGTCTTTTGACGATCAAAATCAAAACGGCTACAATAACGGCAGCAACGGGGATAATAACGGTTACAATAATGGTGACAATAACGGCTATAATAACAATGGCTACAATAACGGCGGCGATCAGGGCGGTCCGCATAAGGGACGTTCTCCGAAAAAAGGACTTATACCTGCGATACTTTTGTGTGTCGTAGTAATTGCGGCGACTCTTATGATAGGATATACGTTGGGCGGAGGCAGGTTTTCCTTCGGCACCGGTACGGCGGGCACCTCGGGCACAACGCAGGCAACAGGCGGCGCCGACGGCACGAGCGATAATACAGATAATACCTCGGCGAGCACGTCAAAAGAAACTGCTCCGTCCGTTACGGGTTCGGAATCTGTATCTCCCGACGGCGAGATAGAGACGGTCGCAGAGCGCTGCCTTAACGCAAGCGTGCTTATAAAAGTAACCACAGACAGCGGTTCAGGCTCCGGTTCGGGCGTAATATATACGACGGACGGATATATCATCACAAACTATCACGTTGTCGGCGCAGACGCGCAGAGCGTTAAGGTTACGCTCTATTCAGGCGAGGAATACGACGCGAAGTTTATCTACGGCGACGAAAGTCTTGATATATCGGTTATAAAAATAGATAAAAACGACTGCACGGCGGCGCAGATATGCAGCGAACCGCTCAATTACGGCGAACAGGTCATAGTTATCGGCAATGCTTTGGGCAACGGCTTCACGCTCACAAGCGGATATGTCAGCGCTCCCGAAAGAGAAGTTACTTTTTCAAGCACATATGAAACGATGACGCTCGTGCAGATAGACGCGGCGGTAAACAACGGAAATTCCGGCGGCGGTCTTTTCAACACGGCAGGACAGTTGGTAGGTATAGTAAACGCGAAACTTTCGGGAACGACGTCTTCCGGCGCCTCCATAGACAATATCGGCTTTGCCATTCCCATGTCTACTGTAACGCGCTGCATAAACGACCTTCGTGAATACGGGTATGTTACGGGTGTTGCTCGTCTCGGCGTAACGGTGCAGAACTATGTTGAGCTGAACGGTTACAGATATACCGGCTTGAGCGTTATAAACAGCCTTGTTCCCGACGGCAGCGCGGCTTTGGCGGGACTCAAGAATGGCGATATCATATATGCGATAAACGGGCAGACGATAGATTCGTTCAGCACCCTCAAGCAGATGCTTACGGCATATTCCGTCGGAGATACGATAAAACTCACGGTTTACCGCCCAAATGAAAACGCTTCCAATACGAGCAATATAAACTTCTATCTGAGAAACTGCGAAGAGGTTACGGTAGATCTTACGTTCGTGGAATTTAATCCGAATGTGGAAGCCGAATAAAAACGCTTACTCCTTAATAAAATAATATATAGAATCCGCTTATGCCAAAGCGGGAAAAAACGCCGTATGTACGGCGTTTTTTCTTTGCGGTTATTTTTATTCGGTCATATGCGTCACTTTAAAAGCTTCAGTTTTTCAGCGTCGAGCAAAAGGCGCGTTTCCATATTCTCGCAGCAGAAAAATTCGCGCGCGCAGCCGCATTTTTTGCATGATATGCGGACTTTGCCCATGTCGTTCTCCACGAGAAAATTTCCTTCGCCCATGCCGCAGTCGCACTCTATCTTCTTTTCTTCGCAAAGGTCGCCGAGAACGAAAAGTATCATATCGCGGATATGCTCGTCGTTGTAAAGACGCTCTTCGTCGGAGCTGTTTTCCTCATATATCCTTGCAAGCTCAGTTTCGTCTATAAGCTCGGAAAGCTCTTTGTCAGCCTTTTCAAGCGCTTTGAGCACTTCTCCCTTTGACCCTGCAAAGCAGATATCCGCTCCCGCATAGGAGCAAGGGAAAGTGAATATATCCCTGCTTAATATCAGGCTCTTTGATATAACGAAGCGGTGGGGGTTCGCGCAGAAAAGGCACGGAACGCTTATCTCCACCTTGTCGTCTTTTTCTTTTTTGACGGTCAGCTCGCTGCCTCTGCAGCCGCATTTGAGCTTTATCATATCACCCGAAAGAGCAAAGACTCCCGTCACGCTTATTACGTCTTTTCCGCAGGCGGGACAGCGGTAAGCTATTGTAGATTCCCGGGGTTTGAGCATTATTTTTCGTCTTCCTTTCCGCCGCTTTTTGCAGCTATGTACCTTTCATGGTAAAATAAGTATTGCTGAGCAACGCCCGCGTACGCACCGAGAGCGCCGAGGTCTATCCCATTCGGATAATATTTTTCCAATACGCGTTTTATCCAGACGTCGACCGGGAAAAATTCGAGCTTGTGAAATCCGAAAAGAAGCGTACAGTCCGCAACTTTTTTGCCTACTCCGCATATCTGCATAAGCTCTTTTTCCGCGTCGGACGCGCAGGAACTTTCCACGCGCGCAAAATCTACTTCTCCGTCTATGTATTTTTTCGCCGCGTCGAGCAGATAGCGGGTGCGGAAGCCCATTTTGAACGGTGCAAGTCCCGTTTCTCCCGCTTTTATTATTGCTTCCGCCGTCGGGAAGGCGTAGTGCGTTTTTCCGTCGAAGCCGACGAACGCTTCTCCGAGACCTGCCGATATATTCTCTATTATCTTTTTGATACGAGGAATATTGTTGTTTTGCGAGATGATAAACGACGCCAAAGCCTCCCATGGCTCCTGACGCAGTATGCGTATGCCGTCGGCGACGTTCATCGCCTCATAGATGATGTCGTCGTAAGCGCCGAAATGCTCTCCTATATCGGAGCGTATGCTTTCGTAGTCCTCGTCAAGACCGAGAAAAGCGGCAAAAATATCTTCGTATTCCTTTTCCGACACGCCGATAAGCTTTATATTCGTTCCGTCTTGCTCTATTCGTATAAATCTGCCGAACGCAACGCCTTCGACGCCGCCGTCTTTTGCGTTGAATCTGAAGCATTGACCGCAGTCGAACGTTTGAGAGGCGGAAAAATACGGTACATCCGAAAGAACGACAAAATCCGCGCCGTCCTCCGTCTTGCCGCAGGAGGAAAGATATGAAGTTTTTTTCATGGTAACTCCTTGCTCCGGAGCGCGCTCCGGCCTCGTTGTTTGATATCGTTATTTATAAAATATTATGCTTTATTTCGCATGATTTGTCAATAGACGAGAGCGAGAGAACAACTTTGTGATTTGAAGCAAGAAAAAGTTGACTTTCGTCGCGGCAAGTGGTAATATAAACTATAATATAATATTTAGGTATTTGAACGGAAAGCGCAACATATCGATTTCAGAAGATCTTGCTCAGGCAACGGTCGGCTTTCCTAACTTTCCTAAACTGAAAGGAGCAAAGAAATGAAACTCAGAATAATGACTTACAATATCGCGGGCGGGCGCGATTATGGCTGCGTACAGTGGCCTCCCAAATACAATTCCGCGGCGTGCGCCGGCGTTATAAAGGAAGTTTCTCCGGACATTATCGGACTTAACGAAGTTGATTTCAATCATCCGCGCAGCGGAAACGTGAATCTTGCGGCAGAGGTGGCAAGACATACCGGTATTCCGTATGAAAGCCGCTTTGCCAGAGCTTTGGCTTTGGGCAGACCGGGCAACCGCGGAGACTACGGCAATGCAATTCTTTCAAAATATCCGATTCTCTTGTCCGAAGTGATAACCGTTCCCGACCCCGAAGACAAGTCTGAGGACACTTATTATGAAACACGCTGCGTCTTCCGCAACGTTATTCTCGTCGAAGAAGGAAAAGAAATTGAAGTGGTTGTAACTCATTTCGGTCTTGCAAAGACTGAGAGAGCGGAAACTATGAAGATTCTCACAAAACTTATAAAGGAAAGAACACGTCCTCTCGTCGTGATGGGAGATTTCAACGTAAACGGCACATTTGCAGATCCCGAATTGAACACGATAGGAGAAATAAAGGGGCTTTACGAGCTTATGAACGATTCTTTTTCCGCCTGCAAAGATCCTGAGAACACGCACACTTTTCCGTCGCGTTTCGATATACCCAATATCAGCGAAAAAGACAAAAACGGCGGTAAAGGAATACGCATAGATTATATATTTCTTTCCGAAGAGTTCAAACCATTGAATTCGGAAGTTCCGTATTCCTCGGCTTCCGACCATCTGCCTTATTTTACAGACGTGGAGTTCTGAGAAAGCAAAGGAGCATAAAATGCCGGAAACCATATACACCATACCCATAAATGAAGCGTTTGACAAGACAGCCGAAAGCGAATCCGCCTGCTGTCCGTTCTGCGAACTTTACGATATGCTCGAACGCAACGCCGTGGACGCAGTTCTGGGCGCGGCTATGATGGAGCCGGACGTCAGGATAGAAACGAATAAGCTCGGCTTTTGCCGCGGTCATTTCAATAAGATGTATGAAAAGGGCAACAGGCTCGGACTTGCTCTTATTTTGGAAAGCCATATCTCCGAGGTAAACGACAGAATATTTAAAAAGCCGCTTTTCGATACGAAGGGCGAAAAATCCGAGGACGCCATAGAGAAGCTTTCGCATACATGCTATCTTTGCTCAAAGATAGCCGGCTCTCTTTCGAAAATGTTTTCCAATACGATATATATTTGGGAAACGGATGAGGAATTTAGGCGAAAGTTCAAAAAACAGCGCTGTTTCTGTCTGCCTCACTACAAAAAGCTTTTGGAATACGGCAGGTCGGGACTCGGCAAAAAGGATTTTGCGGATTTTTTCGAAACGGCGAAGAGCATAGAGAAAAATTATATAAATTCTCTGGGCGAGGACGTGAGCTGGTTCTGCAAGAAATTCGATTACCGCTATGACAGCGAGCCTTGGGGCAACGCAAAAGACTCCGTTCCGCGCGCGCTCGATTTTCTGGCAGGCGGCAAAACGGAAAAATAATTATCAAATAAAAAGCGAAAACTAAATATAAAAAACAAAGAATTAAAAAATTTGAAGGTGATCAATTTATGAAGAAACTCAGAAAGATAGGTATTCTCACATCAGGCGGCGACGCTCCCGGTATGAACGCGTTTATTCGCGCGGCTGCACGCACGGCTCTTGCAAACGAGATTGAAGCATACGGCGTTATGGAAGGATATGCGGGACTTCTCGCCGGAAACTTCAAGAAGATATCTTCTCCAACGGACGTTTCCAACATTATTTCAAAATCCGGTACGGTTCTTTATTCCGCTCGCTGCAAGGAATTTGAACAGCTTGAATATCAGAAAAAAGCCGCTCAGATCTGCCGCGACAACGAGATTGACGGCATGATCGTCTGCGGCGGCGACGGCACATTTATGGGCGCTACAAAGCTTTCCGCACAGGGCATACCCACCGTCGGCGTTCCCGGAACTATTGACGCGGACATCACTTCCACAGACTACACCATAGGTTTTGACACAGCGATGAACACAGTTCTTGAAATGGTAGACAAGCTCCGCGACACCTGCGAATCCCACGCAAGATGCAACGTCGTAGAAGTAATGGGCAGAAATGCCGGTCACATCGCTTTGCGTACAGGTATTGCCGTAGGCGCTTCCGCTGTAGCGATCCCCGAGATTCCCTTTGACGAAGCGGGCGCTATCGAAAATATCAAAAAACAGCGCGCCATGGGCAAGAGGGGAATAATAGTTATTGTTTCCGAAGGACTTCCCAACTACGCGGAAAAACTTGCTTCAACGATAGAAAAGGAGACAGGAATTATCACCAGATTCTGCCGTCTTGCGCATGTACAGCGCGGCGGTTCGCCCTCTCTTGAGGACCGTCTTACTGCTTCTGAAATGGGAGTTGCCGCAACGGAAAGCCTTATCGCAGGAAAATCCGATGTTGTTATATGCAAGAACGACGGCAAGATATGCGATATCGATATCATGAAAGCGCTCACTCTCGATAAACTCTATAAAGGCAAACTTTCCAAAGAGGAGATAGACGTCATTTCCGCGGAAGACCGCGTATGGATGGACGCAAGATGCAAAGAACTCAGAAGCCGCATAGAGGAATATTATCGTATAGCTAATCTCATCAAATAAAAATCCGTCTATTTGAAATATCAAATAGACGAGGGGCAGGGAAACCATGCCCCTCCTGTTTTATACATAAAGATAACATGGAATATATATTTGAAATTATATTGGATTTTGTGCTGGATATCGGTATTGAGGCCAGCAAGAGCAAAAGAGTGCCGAATTGGGCAAGATATTTGTTGATTGCAATAATATCGTTGTTTTTTATTGCCGTTATAGGGCTTATAATTTTTGGGGGCGTTTTTTTGCTAAAAGACAGTGTCATTGCGGGATCCTTTTTGATACTGTTCGGCGTATGTCTGTTTATAATATGCATTGTAAAATTTGTAAAAACGTATTTGAAAGTGTCTGACGCAACAGATAAAAAATAAAAACTCGTTCCGCTGCCGCGAATAAAATCCCCCTGTTTGACTGCTGTCAAACAGGGGGATTTTTTCGATTATGCATTTGCCGTTACAGGCGGCAAGCGGTTTTTAATACATAAAATCCATTATGTCAAGACCGAGCATGGGCATGAGCCTTGTTATTATGAGACGGTGGCGCATATACGGGTGATAGCGCATGGCGTCCTCCAACAATTCGCGTCCTACGTGGACTTCTTCGGGCGTTATCGCCGCGCCTGCAGCTTTCATAAGAGATGTAAGGTATTCGTCCTCGGGCAGCGTTTCGAGTATTATTTTTCTTATCTGTCCCCAGCATTGCTTCAGTTTTTCAGGCGATACTTCGTCGGTGACGGTCGGCGTGTTCATGCGCCTTATATCCGGATGCATACGCTCGTCGTACTTCGAATATACTTTGTCCCAGTCCGTTTTGTCGCAAGTCGGCTCTATTTCCGTGACCTGTTCGGCAAGGCGGCGGTACGCGCGGTTGAGTAAGACTGTTATCACGCCTACTTTTTTGCCGTGGAACTCAGGCCATATGCCGCGGTTTACTTTGTAGCACTCGAGGTAATGGGAAACAACGTGTTCCGCGCCTGAGGCGGGGCGCGAACAGCCGGCAAGCTTCATCGCCAGTCCCGTGAGGACGAGAGATTCCATAACGGCGCCTGCCGCTTCCTCGTCGTTTTCGCATATCTTGTCCGCAAGAGAGGTTATCTTTTTTAGCGCATCTCTTGTTATATCGGCTATTTTTTCGCAGTAGTATTCGCCTATGAGAATATTTGATATCTTCCATTCGGCAAGACCGATATATTTTGCGACCATATCTCCGAAGCCTGAGGCTTTAAGCTCTGCAGGAGCCGCTGCAAGAACTTTGGTGTCGCCTATTATCACGAGCGGCTGTTCCGCCTGCCATGATTCCTTGAAATTGTTTTTGATTATAGGGGCTGTGTCGGAGGCAAAGCCGTCCATGCTGGGTGCCGTTGCGAAAATACAGAATTTTTTGCCTGTTCTGTATGCAGTCACGCGGCAGATGTCGTTGAGCGAGCCTGTACCCACGGAGATTATACCGTCCACATCGGACGAAAGCGCGAGAAGCTCTTCCACCTCCTCTGCGCGCGCGTAGATGAGATTGTCGTATATCTGTTCTTTTACTGTAAAGCCGGAGGCGGAAAGGCTTTCGCGGATACCCTTTGCGGCGGCGATGGTGTTTTGGTCTGCCACGAGAAGCAGTCTGTCTTCAAAGCCGTTGCCGCGCAGTATATTGCCGGTGTCTTTGGTTATACCGCTTCCTATCTCTATCGCTTTTGTGAAAAAAGTGTGTTTTTTTCCGCAGGAACAGTTTTTTGTGTTTTCCAGAATTTTGTTAAGATCCATATTGGTTTCCTTACTTGTTACAGGAGATCTATCCTAACGATTAGATGATTATATATAATGAAGTATAAATAAAAAACATGTATTTGTCAAGCATAGTGCATAAAAAAACAGCGGCTGATATAAATGATTATGTATAATTTGTAAAGCTTTTTCGTTTTGAGGTTTTGCATATGTAATTTTTAATTATTTTTAAATGCTATTGTGTTTTTGCTTCTTATGTGGTAAAATACAGAAAAGTTTTAAAGCGTTTGTTTTTTGTTTAAGGAGGACATTATGGTTTCTCGTGCCAAACGAACTTCCGAAAATATGGCGGTCGCGCTTTTTGCAGGGATAATAATCCATCTGCTGTATTCGCTCGCGTCTGACAGCGCATTCAACGATACGGCTGTCGGTATTGTCATTTCTTTGGTATACGCGGTACTGTTACAGCTTGTGCCCGCGGGAGTGTTTGTCGGTATGCAAAAGCTGTCCGGATACGACAGGATAAGGGTGGAAAAACAGCCGTCGCAATCAGTTCGCAACAATGTGCTTCTTTCCGTCGCCGCTTTTTCTCTGATATTTATTTGCGGCATAATCTATTCCGCCGCTTTTCCCTCTGCCGTTACTTACAAAAACGAAAGTTTGGTTTCAGGTCTGCTCTTTATAATCAGATCGGCGGTGATACCCGCCGTTTTGGAAGAATTTCTTTACAGACATATCTTCTGCCGTGAGCTGACTGTTTACGGAAACGTTTTTGCTATCATCGGCTCTTCTTTACTGTTTGCGCTCGTTCACTATTCATATTACACTTTCCCTTATGCGTTTGTCTGCGGTCTTATTTTGGGATTTGTTTATATAAAGACCGGCTCCGTCAAATATACTGTCGGAATACATTTTATGAACAATTTCTGCTCGTATATTTTCAGCCTCTTTTCATCGGAGCTGTTATACGGCGATTATATAAGGATTGTCGTTATAGCCGCCGTGCTTTTCATGATGCTTGCGCTGATGGCTCTGCGTATGCTGCCGCCCGATATTCGCAATAAATTTCCGTCAAAGGAATACGGCAACGTGCCTTCCTCTGTGTTCCTGACATTTCCCATGGGCATTTTTATCGTCTGCGCGGTGATACTTAATTTCCTATGAGCATAGTAAAAGAAGATATGGAATTTTTTATGGGGCTTGCCATAGAGGAGGCTGAGAAGTCGCTTGCCCTGACTGAGGTGCCGGTGGGCGCCGTCGTCGTATGTGACGGAGAGGTCATCGCCTCGGCGCACAATACGCGCGAGACGGAAAAGAACGCCGTTCATCATGCGGAAATACTCGCCATATCAGCTGCCTGCCAAAAGCTGGGCGGCTGGCGACTGCATAAATGCGACATTTATGTGACTTTGGAGCCGTGCCCGATGTGCGCCGGCGCCATAGTAAATTCCAGAATAAAGCGCGTGATATTCGGAGCGCGTGATACGAAGGCGGGAGCTTTCGGCTCGGTGCTTGATATGAACTCATTTCCCTTGAACCATAAGCCGGAGATAATATCCGGAGTAAGGCAGGAGGAATGTGCGAATATGCTCTCGGAGTTCTTCCGCGAGCTTCGCCTTATAAGGAAAAATAATTCCGACAAAAAAATCAAATATTCCTCAGACAAAGAGGATTAATTTGTATAAACTTGAATAAATTCGCAAAAAACAGACGCAAAAATGACTTAAAATGCATTTGACTTTTATGTTATACTGTGCTATACTTGTCTTGCGAATAAAAAAATCTTCCTTTATCGTTTAACTGCTTTTTTCGTACGGTAAAGGACAAGGAAGTTTTCGTTGCCGAAAGTGCTAACGAAATAAAAACATAAGGAGTGAAAAAAATGAAAAAAGAACTCAGAAGAATTGCCCTCATTTTTGCTGTTTTGTTCGTGTTTATGACGACAAGCCTGTTTTTGTTGTCATGCGGCGGCGAAGGTTCGTCGACAACCACAAAGAACCCGCTCATCCCCAATATCAGCAGCACCGGCACCGTTTCCACAGAATCTACTTCCGCCACATCGTCCGGTACGGCAAACACAGACAATACAACGTCTGTTCCCGTTGATCCCGGCGAAGGAAATTACATAAATCCTCTTACCGGACTTAAGACAACATACAACTCTTCCTCCAAACGTCCTGTTGCCATCGTAGTGGACAACGTAGGCGTTGCTCTTGATCACCAGTCGGGGCTTAACCAGGCGGACGTGCTTTATGAAGCTCTCGTTGCTCCCGGCATTACGCGTTTTCTCATGGTAGTTTCCGACTATACTGACCTTCAGGACGTATGTAACGTACGTTCCGCAAGAGTTTATCACATCGACCTTGCGGCAAACCATAACGCTGTCCTTGTTGCTCACAACGGCGAAACATGGAACGATTTCGTTTCCGTTGCATCTCAGCGTCTGGGCGGCGGCTGGAACGCAGCTTTGGGAAAAAACACATTCGGCTATGTGAATACAAAAGAAGAATACGCTTTCGGTACAAAAGAGGGTGGTCAGAAATACGGAACCATCAAATACTATACAGGCTCCTATGATTCCGGACGCACAGACCTTCAGTACGATACAATCATAACTTCAAGGGCACTTCTTGCAACGCTTCAATCCCAAACGAGCCGCTTCAACCTCTCTGGCAACACTCACATCGGATCTACGACTCTCTCTCTCAAATTTATCGCGGCAGGCACTTCCAAAAATATGGACGGCGCTTCAAGCGCTTCCAATGTGAGACTCAACTTCACTATGAACAACTATGCCGGCGACAAGAACGTTTCCTATTCTTACCAAGACGGCAAATACTACCGTTATCAGGACAACGTAGCTCACGTTGATTCCGTTACAAATGAACAGCTCTCCTGCACGAACCTTATCACTCTCTTTACCGACGTTCAGAACAACAAGAGCGGCCTTTCCGAAGATCCCAACGTAACGACGATGAGAACGACAGGTACGGGTACAGGCTACTACTTCCACGGCGGCAAGTGCATAAAAATCAACTGGAGCAAATCTACATGGGATTCCGCTCTCATTCTCACGACGGAAGACGGTCAGGAGCTCACACTTGCTTGCGGCAACACTCATATTGCGTATCTTAACAACACGGATATTTCTGAGTCTGTAAGCTTCAACTGAAAAATAAAATAACGGAACAACGAAACCAAAAAAGGCGTCTTGTCTGCAAAAGCGGATAAGACACCTTTTTCTTTTTTTCATTGCACTGTCTTTTTTCTTTGCTTTTCAAGCAATAATATGATAGAATATCATTGTAATATTTTTATAGATACCGCAGACTCAACATTTCGGAGGAATATTTTTATGAAAAAGCTTCTCGCCGTCGACGGAAATTCAATACTCAACCGTGCGTTTTACGGCGTGCGTCCGCTTTCCACCGCGGACGGACTGCCGACTAACGCCATATACGGCATGATAAATATAATCGACCGACACTTTCGTGAACTTCAGCCGGAGTATTTCGCTGTCGCGTTCGATATGAGGGCGCCGACGTTCCGCCACAAGGCATATTCGGAGTATAAAGCCAACCGTCACGGAATGCCGGAGGAGCTTGCCGTTCAGCGCCCGTATGCGGTAGAGTGTATGTCGGCGCTCGGCGCACGCTGTATAGAGAAAGAGGGTTTTGAAGCCGACGATATACTCGGCACTCTTGCGGCTATGGGAGAAGCGGAGGGAGATACTCAGGTCTATATACTTACCGGCGACCGCGATTCGCTCCAGCTCATAAGCGATAAGACGAGCGTTATACTCGCAACAAATGCGGAGCCGTTGTTTTTTGATACGGAGGCTTTCAAGGAAAAATACGGTATACTTCCTACGCAGTATGTCGATGTAAAGGCGCTTATGGGCGACTCGTCGGACAATATTCCGGGCGTTAAGGGAATAGGAGAAAAGACGGCGTTAAAGCTCATATCCGAATACGGAAGCCTTGACGGTCTGTACGACGGTATAGAGGAAAAAAAGATAGCTCCTGCGGCAAAAGCAAAAATGATAGACGGAAAGGATTCGGCTTATATGTCGCGTTTTCTTGCCGCAATAAAATGCGATGTGGAACTCGAAATCGGAATGGACGATATCGCGTTCAAAGGCTTTGACGTGGATAAGCTTCATGAACTTTTTGTGCGCCTTGAATTTACGAAGTTCATAAAAAAATTCGGAGTTGAGCAAGGCGGCGGTTTCCGAACCGCGGAACCGCGGGACGTGTGCTTTGAACGCGCTGACGGCGGCGCGGGACTTATGGATAAAGAAAAGAGATATTCGGCGGCGTTCGATTTTGAAAGCGACCGCGTCTGCTTCTGCGACGGCGCGCGTGTTTTTTCCGACGATATATCATCGGCGCTCCCGTACCTTTCCGACAAAGAGAGGAATATTGTCGTACATGACGCCAAAGCGCTTTACCATGAGCTTTCACGCCGCGGCTTCGATTTTGCTTCCTGCCGCGACGACGTCATGCTTATGGGATATGTCGCCGCAGTCAGCGAAAATGATTTTTCACTTGATAAGATGACGTCGCGGCTCTACGGCAAGACCGCTTTGGACTGCGAAGAAAAAGCGTTTTATATATATAAGCTGTACGAAGACCTCTTGCGCGAGCTTGAAGCGAGCGGACAGCGAGAGTTGTATGAAAAGATAGAGTTTCCCTTGGCACGCGTGCTGTTCGGCATGGAAAAAGAAGGATTCTATGTCAACACGAAAGAGCTTCGGGAGTTTTCCGCAAAGTTGTCTGCAATGATAGATGAGCACGGCGAGAGGATATATATGTTTGCGGGAGAAAGCTTCAATATAAACTCGCCCAAGCAGCTCGGACATATACTTTTCGACGTGCTGGGACTTCCCGCCGTTAAAAAAACGAAAAGAGGATATTCGACCGACGCGGAGGTCATGGAAAAACTGCGTCCTTACCACCCTATCATAGGAGAGATACTCGAATACCGCAAAGTGGCAAAACTGAAAAGCACATACGCGGACGGACTTCTTGCGGCGGCGGATGAATGCGGCAGAGTACACACCTCGTTTAAGCAGGCTCTTACTGCAACGGGCAGACTTTCTTCAACGGAGCCGAATCTTCAGAATATCCCCATCAAAACGGAACTGGGACGCGAAATGCGTAAATTTTTTGCTGCTGGAAAAGATGGATATATGCTTATTGACGCGGACTATTCTCAAATCGAGCTGCGTCTTCTTGCGGCAATCTCGGGCGATGAGGCGATGATAGGCGCGTTTTCTCGCGGAGAGGATATCCATACGGCGACTGCAATGAAGATTTTCGGAGTGAAAGCGGATGAAGTTACCGTTGAGCTGAGAAAAAGAGCGAAAGCGATAAATTTCGGTATAGTTTACGGTATGGGAGCGTTTTCTCTTGCGGGAGATCTTAATATATCTCTTGCGGCGGCGAAAGAATATATTTCGGGATATATGAAAAATTATCCCATGGTAAAAAAATATCTTTCCGATATTGTGGATCAGGCGAAAAAAGACGGATTTGTAACGACTCTTCTCGGCAGGAGACGATATATAAAAGAGCTTTCTTCCAAGAAAAAAACAGAGGTCGCATTCGGCGAGCGCGTTGCGATGAACAGCCCCATACAGGGAAGCGCGGCGGATATAATCAAGCTTGCTATGGTCAATATCGAAAAGAGACTGCGGGATAACGGGTTTGATGCAAAAATCATTATGCAGGTACATGACGAGCTTATAATAGAATCAAACGAAAACTGCTGCGAGCAGGTGCGCGAACTGCTCGTGTCGGAGATGGAGAATGCCGTTGCGCTTCCGGTAAAGCTTGCCGCGGAAGTTGGCGTCGGAAAAACATGGTTTGACGCAAAATAAGGCATAAAACGACAAAAAAAGAAAAACACTAAAGTCAGACGGAAAAAACGAGAAAAGGAGCTGCTTTTGCAAGACGGGATATTCCGCATGCAAAGCTCGCTCTGACCTCGCTGTTTTCCCTCGAAACGGAGGTGTTTTTTTGCTTAAAAACGATAATGATAAAAAATACGCCGTGTTTGCGTCCGTGCTTGCCTTGATACTTTTGACTCTTGTTTCGTGCGGAAGGCAAATGCAGGCGGAAAAATTGACCGGAGGGGCGCATGATGTCGCTTTTCGCATATATAAGGCGGCGGGAGAGGACAGCTCTGGCGTGTACGAGGAGGCGCTGAACACGGAGAACTCGTATATCTTCGGGATAGCGGAAGATGATCTGTTAAACGATGTGGAGGAAGCCTCGGTGTTTCGTCCCTCTGCGCTTGCAGGCGGCAGAGCGCTGTGTGTTATAGTTGCCAAGGATGAAACGGCGGCGGAACGACTTTACTCCAAGCTGTACGAGGAGTATGACTGGGCGCCGTGCGACCCCGCAGACAGCATGGCTTTTATGAGGTTCGGAAGATATGTCGTAACGGTAAAAGATGAGCATGAACAGACCGCAAAACTCTGCCGAGCATTTTCCGCCGTTTCGGACGGCGGAGCGGTAGTCAGATTTTCCGAGAATCCCATGTAGTTTTTTTCGGCGGAAAGTATGTTAAAATATATCTTTTCATCGGAAATATGCGGCGTTTTCTTGAAATAAGAGGCGTTTTATGATAAAATAACAAAAAGCAGATTCGAAACGGCGCGCGCCGGATTTATTTTCGGCGGCGCGGTTTTCGCTTTTGGACGGTATTCGGTATAAAAATATACGGCGTTTTGCTTTTCCTACGGAAACGGATATCATCTCCGAATCAATATAAATAAAAAGAAAAGGCGATTGGGGCCATGAATATAAGCGAAGTAAAACCCGAAAATAATATAAGCGTAAAGTATGCCTGCGCGGGAAAGACCGAGTACGAGAGCGGAAAAGAATTTTCCGGCGTGAAGCTTCCGTTCGAGATGTTCGTTGCCGCCGAAAACGGCGCTGCAAATGTATATATCGGTGATAACAGCTTTTTGCTTGGCGAGGGCGAGGCTGTCCTTATCCCGTGCGACACGGAATACCGTATAGAGGCCAAAGAGAAAAGCTCCTTATTTTATATGGGATTTGAAGCGCGCATATTTACTGTGCTCCGCATATTTTCTCTTTTTGATTATCCCTTGTTTTACGGCAGGGAAAGCGGTATATTCGGTATATGCTCCGAAATTGCCGAAATGAGAGATGAAAACGCTTTTACAAGCACTCGTCTTGAGAACGCGCTGAGGACTGTTTCTCTTATCCATTCCGCCGTATATGCCGTCGCGCAAAAGAGCCTGACTCTTGAAAAGGCAAATGCCGTGATGAACGGATTTTCCTCTCTTTCGGACGTGCTTTCTTACGTAGGCGCTCATCTTTCCGACGGCATAATGCAGGAAACGCTTGCGGGGATAGCGGGACTTTCTCCCGACTCTTTTTACCGCGAGTTCAAAAAAGTTCTCGGCGTATCCCCCAAAGACTACATAATCTCAGAGCGTCTGCGCCGAGCGAGAGCCATGCTTGTGCTTACTGAATTTTCCGTCGGAGAAGTTTCCTCTTTGGTCGGATATGACAACCAGTTCTATTTCAGCGGACTTTTCAGCAAAAAATACGGTGTTTCTCCCACGGGATATAAAAAAAGCACCGCGAAGATAATCTGAATCGGAAGCCGACAAATAATGTCGCATTTTATACTTGACAAAGCAACGCATTGCGGATATAATGTGTTATATCGTTGAAAAACGATAAAAAATATTACAGAAGAGTAAAAACACGGGCGTCAAGTGCCGTCGGGACGGGGAGTTGCCGGGCGGACGAAAGCGAAAACGCTGCGGTCCGCGTTTTGCATCCCGCTTCGTACGGCACAAGGACGAATAGATAAAACAGCCGTTTTGTGAGTGAGCGGATATTTTCGCATCGCTCAATGATATATCGGCTTTCATTCCTCCTTTCCTTGCCATATGCAGCAGGGGAAGGAGGAATTTTTTTATGAATGAACAACAAAAAGAAAAAAACACGCAGAAAAACATCAAAGTAGCCGTTTTCGGCAGTATTCGGATAATGGCGGTGTCCGCGCTTCTCGCGGCGGCGTCTATCGTACTGGGCAAGTACCTTGCGATAAATCCCACGTCTTTTATCCGAATAAGCTTTGAGAATCTGCCTATTTTGATGGCGGGAATATTTTTCGGACCTCTGGCGGGCGGTATCGTCGGGGCGGTGGCTGACATTATAGGCTGTTTCCTTGTGGGTTATTCCATAAATCCCGTTATTACACTCGGCGCGGTTCTTGTCGGTGTGACGTCGGGGCTCATATCCATGCTCATGTTCCGCCGTCACAGGGAATGGAGGGCAACGCCTCGTATTTTTATCCCGGTGATGAGCGCTCATATCATCGGCTCCATGATAGTAAAATCAATAGGCATGGCAATATTTTTCAACACGCCCGTTGAAACGCTTTTGTGGCGCGTGCCGCTCTATATAGTCGTGGGCGCTTTGGAAGGTTACATCATCATGCTTTTGTTAAAAAACAAAAGCTTTGTCGGTATGATAGACCGTATAGCAAACAGAAAATAAAAAATTAAGAAGTAATTACAAAAAACAATAAACTGATAAGAAGGTAAAAAAATGACGTATGACGAAGCTCTTGAATATATACATTCCGTCTGCTGGAAGGGAAGCCGCCCCGGGCTTTCCCGAATAACGGAGCTTACCGGTCTGCTCGGCAATCCACAGGACTCTCTGCGTTTTATCCATGTGGCAGGCACCAACGGAAAAGGCTCCGTAAGCGCAATGACAGCCGGCGTGCTCTCTGCGGCGGGATACAAAACGGGACTTTTCACATCTCCTTTCATAGTCCGCTTCAACGAGCGTATGCAGATAGACGGTCATGATATTTCCGACGAGGAGTTGGCTCAGATAACGGAATATGTCCGCCCTTATGCGGACAGCATGGCGGATTCTCCTACGGAGTTCGAACTTATAACGGCGATAGCTTTTGTTTACTTCAAGAGAAACAACTGCGACTACGTTGTGCTGGAAGTCGGCATGGGAGGACGGTTGGATTCCACAAATATCATAAAGGCTCCGTCTGTTGCCGTTTCGGTGATCACCGGTATTGCGATGGATCACACGGCCTTTTTGGGCGATACCCCCGAAAAAATAGCCGCCGAAAAAGCAGGTATCATCAAAGAAGGCGTTCCCGTCGTGTTCGGCGGCGCGCATATTCCCGTCGGAGCCGAAGAAGGCAAATGTGAGGTCGATCCCGTATCATGCGCCGCGGTGATACGCTCCCGCGCAGAAGAGATGAATGCGCCTTATATCGAAGCGGATTATCGCCGCCTTTCAAATTTAAAGACGGATATCTTCGGCGCAGATTTTGATTTTGAAGATATAAAAGGACTTCATATCCCTCTTGCCGGCGTATATCAGCCGTATAACGCCGCAACGGTGCTGACGGTATTCGAAACGCTCAAGCGCTCAGGCGTAAAGATTTCCGAAGACGCTTTGCGCCGCGGTCTTGCCGGCGTAAAATGGCCCGGAAGATTTGAAATACTCTGCCGCGAGCCGATGATAATTTCTGACGGCGGTCATAATCCGGAGGGCATAGATGCGGCTGTCGCAAGCATCAAGGCATATTTCGGAAAGGAAAAAGTATACCTTCTCTCAGGAGTCATGGCGGATAAAGATTACTCTCACATGGTAAGCAGAATGAGTGAGGTTGCGTGCCGCGTATTTACGGTACGCCCCGACAATCCTCGTGCGCTGTCTTCCGAAGAATACGCAAAAGTTTTTGCGGAAGCGGGAGTTATGTCCGAAGGTTTTTCCTCCGTTAAAGAAGCTGTTTTTGCCGCTGCGGACGCTTGCGTGCGCGATGGCAGGGCGCTTGTCTGCCTCGGTTCGCTCTATATGTACGGCGATGTTCGAAACGCCGTTCTTGCATACAAAGCCGAACACGAAAAAAAAGACTGAACATAATACCCTTGCGGGAATTGCCCGCAAGGGTTTGCTGCTTTTTTTGAATAAAAATTCATAAATATGCAGAAATATTATTGAAAATCTGAGAATGCCGTGATATAATATATAATTATTATATTACGGAAGTCTATATGACACGAAAAATTCAGATTTGGAAAGAGATGAAACGATGAGAATATTCACAGAGAGCGAAGAAATCATATACAAGCTCCGCGAAATTTACGAAAAATACGGCTACCGCCGCTTCAAAATGAGCAAATTCGAAGAATATTCCTTTTACATGGAATACAAGAATTTTTTGACGACGCAGAATATAATCTCCTTCAACGACCTTGACGGCAGTCTGCTCGCGCTCAAACCCGACATAACGCTTTCGATTGCGAAAAACGCTCATGACGGTGAAAACTCGCGCGTTTATTACAATGAAAATGTATATCGAGTATCGCGCAGTATCCATGAGTACAAAGAGATACCTCAGGTAGGCGTAGAGTATATAGGATACGTCGACAAATACGCCGAATGTGAAATGGTTCTGCTTGCGGAAAAGAGCATGGAAACTCTCGGCGGCAGATATGCGCTTGATCTCTCGCATATGGGATTTGTCAGAGCGGTACTTTCTCATTACGGACTTCCCGGTCTTGAAAGTGCGGAGGTGCTTGAAAAGCTGGGCAAAAAGGACGCCGACGGAATAAAGGCAGTATGCATTTCCGCAGGTCTTGATGAAAAAGCCGCGCAAAGCATTGTTTCTCTTGCCGAAATAAGCGGAGATTTTCTCTCGGCTTTTGAAAAAGCCAAGGCGCTCGCCGTCTGTGAAGAAGCCGAAAAAGCGCTCGAAGAGCTTGCTGATATATATGGCTTTGTTCGTTCCGTTGACAAGGCGGAGCATTTGAACCTCGATTTTTCCATCGTGAACGATATGAGTTATTATAACGGTCTTGTTTTCCAAGGCTATCTTGACGGAGTTCCAAAGAGTGTGCTTTCCGGCGGAAGATATGACAAACTTCTCGAAAAATTGGGCAAAAAGAGCGGCGCCTGCGGATTTGCGCTGTATCTTGACCTTATCGAGCTTTACCGCGAAAACGCCGAGGGCTTTGACGCCGATATCGTCATAATTTATGACGACGGAGCGGACGCAGTCTCGCTTGAAAAAGCGGCGGATTTCTACCGTGGGAACGATTTCCGCGTTCTTGTGACAAAAAAAGGTTCGCCTGTTCCCAAGGCGAAAAAGATAATCGAATTTGACGGCTCCAAGGAGGTGCTTGTATGAAAGATATGCTCAATGTAGCGCTGCCCAAAGGCAGACTCGGAGAAAAAGCGTATAAAATGTTTGAGCAGGCAGGCTTTGAATGTCCGTCCATTCTCGAAAACAACCGCAAACTCATATTTGAAAATGAAGAAAAAGGCGTGCGCTTTTTCTGGGTAAAACCATCTGACGTTGCCATATACGTCGAACACGGCGCGGCAGATGTCGGCGTTGTGGGAAAGGACATACTGCTTGAGTATGAACCTGACGTTTTCGACCTTTGCGACCTCGGTATAGGCAAATGCCGTGTGGCTGTCGCCGGAAAAAAGGATTTTCACGATACGCTTGACCGCTCTCTTAAAGTGGCGACGAAATTTGTGAATATCACAAAGAATTATTATTCCTCTCAGGGCAGGAATATTGAAATATTCAAGCTCAACGGCTCCATAGAGCTTGCTCCGATACTCGGTATGACAGACGTTATCGTTGATATCGTGGAAACGGGAACGACTCTCAAGGAGAACAATCTTGACGTTATTGCGGAGATAATGCCGATATCCGCACATCTTATAGCAAATAAGGCAAGCTTCCGCTTTAAATCTGATAAAATTGAAGTTTTAAAACGCTCGCTTTCACGGAGGGACGAAAAATGATAAAGATTTACAAAGACGCTGCTCTTTCGACAGAAGATATAATGTCGCGTGACACGGAAACTTTCGACGCTTCCGCAATCGTAAAGGAGATAATCGAAAATGTGTGCAAAAACGGCGACAAGGCTCTTTTCGAATACTGTGAAAAATTCGACGGCGGCGCGCCGGACTCTCTGCTCGTTTCCGCGGAGGAGGTCGACGCCGCTTTTGAGCAGATCCCCGCAGAGCTTCTCGACGCCATGACAAAAGCGCGCGATAATATCCGCGCTTTCCATGAAAAGCAAGTAAGAAACGGCTTTATCATCAGCGAAAAAGACGGCGTTGTGCTCGGACAGAAGATTACCCCGATTGAAAAAGTGGGACTTTATGTTCCGGGCGGCACGGCAAGCTATCCTTCCACCGTGCTTATGGACGCCATACCTGCAAAAATTGCGGGCTGCGGCGAGATAGTTATAACTACACCTGCCAAAAACGGCGTTGTAAGTCCCGCGATACTCGCGGCTGCAAAGATTGCGGGCGTGGACAAGATATATAAAATAGGCGGCGCCGGCGCCGTTGCCGCACTTGCATACGGTACGCAGACAGTCGGCAAAGTTGACAAAATAGTGGGACCGGGCAATGTTTTTGTAGCGGAAGCAAAAAGACAGGTATTCGGCATTGTCGGAATAGACATGATAGCAGGGCCTTCGGAAATACTTATTATCGCAGACGGCAAGGCGAATCCTCGCTTTGTTGCGGCGGACATGCTCTCTCAGGCGGAGCATGATAAGCTTGCAACGGCGGTTCTCGTGACCGACAGCGCGGAACTCGCCGAAAAGGTCAGCGAGGAACTTGAAAAACAGATACCCGAACTTCCCAGAGCGGAGATAGCGCGCGCTTCTATCGACAATCACGGCAAGATAATCGTAAGAGAAAATCTTGATACGGTGATAGAAACGGCAAACGAGATAGCTCCCGAACATCTTGAGGTTTGTGTAGACGCGCCTTTCGACCTGCTTCCCAAGATAAAAAATGCAGGCTCCGTTTTCCTTGGCAGAAACTGTCCGGAAGCGCTGGGCGATTACTTTGCAGGCCCCAATCATACGCTTCCCACGTCAGGCACGGCGCGTTTCTCAAGTCCCCTTTCAGTAGATGATTTTATCAAAAAATCTTCTTTTATATATTACACAAAAGACGCGCTCGGAAAAGTCGCGGATAAGATAGACTGCTTTGCAAAACACGAAGGACTTCACGCTCATGCAAAGAGCGCGACAATTCGTTTTGAAGAGGAACCTGCAAAATGAAAAGTTATATGGTATCCCGTTATGCGTCGCTTGACGCATACACTCCCGGCGAGCAGCCGCAGGACATGGAGTATATAAAACTCAACACAAACGAATCTCCCTTTCCGCCGTCTCCGAAAGTGACGGCGGCGATAAGCGGAGAGGAAATAGAAAAATTAAAGCTTTATTCCGACCCGGAGGGCAAGGAGCTGCGCGATGCTGTTGCAAAATATTTCGGATTCAAGCGTGAGAACGTGCTTTTAGGCAATGGCTCGGACGAGATACTTGCTTTCGCGTTTTTTGCCTTCTGTGCCGGGGAAGAGTGTATTTTCCCCGATATAAGCTATGGATTTTATCCTGTCTATGCCCAGCTCGTGGGGGCAAATGCTACGGAAGCGCCGCTTGATGAAAATTTTTCAGTTGATGTAAACGATTATATCGGAGCGAGCAAAACGGTAATTATAGCAAATCCCAATGCTCCCACAGGTAAGGCTCTGCCGTTGAGCGATATCGAAAAGATAGTCGCTTCAAATCCCGACAACGTGGTGCTTATTGACGAAGCATACGTTGATTTCGGCGGCGAGAGCGCGATTTCGCTTGTGCATAAATATGAAAATCTCATAGTATGCCGCACTTTTTCAAAATCGCGTTCTCTTGCGGGCGCCCGTCTTGGCTTTGCCGTTGCGAGCGAGGGACTTATCGCCGACATGAACAGAGTAAAATATTCGCTCAATCCGTATAACATAAACCGCCTGACGCTTCTTGCGGGAAAAGCGAGTATTGAGGACGATGAATATTTCCTTAAAAACGTAAAACAGATAATCGATAACCGCAAATATACGGTGTCCGAACTCGAAAAGCGCGGATTTGACGTGCTTCCGTCTTCGGCGAACTTCGTTTTTGCAAAAAAGAACGGAAAAAGCGGACTTGATCTTTACCTTGAACTTAAAAAAAGGGGTGTGCTTATAAGACGCTTCGGAAAAGACAGAATAAAAGACTATCTGCGTATCACCATAGGCACAAAGACGCAGATGTGCAAATTCTTCGAAAAACTCGATGAAATAATTTGACGGGGAGGCAGGATATGTCAGAAAACGTTATGAAAATAGAAAGAAAGACCGCTGAAACGGATATTTCGCTTTCCTTTTCGCTTTACGGTGCGGGCAGGCATGAAATAGACACGGGGTGTGGATTTCTTGACCATATGCTCACGCTGTTTACCGTACACGGAGGATTTGACCTTTCGGTAAAATGTGCCGGAGACGTGAAGGTGGATTATCATCACTCGGCAGAAGACATAGGCATTTGCTTGGGAGATGCGTTCGGACGCGCGCTCGGAGATTGCCGCGGTATTGCCAGATACGGAGATATCACCCTCCCCATGGACGAAACCCTTGTTCTTGCCGCGGCAGATGTTTCGGGCAGGGGCGTGCTTGCTTTCGATTTAGGAGAGCTTTGCGAAAAAGTCGGGGATTTCGACACGGAGCTTGTGAAAGAATTTTTCACGGCGTTTGTGCGCCGCTCCGGCGTGACGCTCCATATAAAAGCGTTTTACGGTGAAAATACTCACCACAAAATAGAAGCCGCCTTCAAGGCGACGGCGCGTGCCTTGGCAAAAGCGGCTGCCAAAGACGGTACGGATAAGATACCGTCGAGTAAGGGTGTAATTTGATAAAAAACAAACTTGAAGCAAAAATAAAATCAAGGCTCGCTTTTTTGCGGAAAAGCGACGGAAAGCGACTGATATGATAGGAATTGTTGATTACGGCGTGGGAAATATATTTTCCCTTTGTTCATCGTTTGAAAAAATAGGCTTTGACGCAAAACTCTTGCGCGAGCCTGAAAAGCTTGCCGAGTGCGAGCGCATAATCCTGCCCGGAGTCGGCGCGTTCGGCGACGCAAGAGAAAAACTGCGTTCTTCCGGCATGGAGGAGTCTCTTTTGAATGAGGTGAAAAAAGGCAAACCAATGCTGGGGATATGCTTGGGAATGCAGCTGCTTTTTGAAAAGAGCTTTGAGTTCGGCGAATACGACGGACTCGGTCTTGTAAAGGGCAGTATACGACCGATAACTGATGTGATTCCGAAAGATTTTGCCGTTCCGCATATCGGCTGGAACGCGCTTGATTTTTCCGATGACGAGCTTTTCAAGTATATTAAAAAAGGCGATTTTGTATATTTTGTCCACTCGTTCTACGGCGCGGATTGCGAAGAGAGCGTTATTGCGACAACGGAATACGGCGCAAAACTTACTGCCGCCGTAAGAAACGGCAATGTCGCGGGCGTGCAGTTTCACCCCGAAAAGAGCGGCGAAGTCGGACTTGCCATTCTGCGAGCGTTCTGCGAGATGAAAGGAGATTAAATGCCATGATAATACTTCCTGCGATAGACCTTCGCGGCGGCAAGGCAGTACGCCTTCTGCGCGGAGAATACGACAACATGACTGTTTATGCTGAAAATCCCGTGAGCGTTGCGGTTTCCTTTGCAGAAAAGGGCGCGAAGAACCTTCATGTCGTTGACCTTGACGGCGCTCTTTCCGGAAACACGGACAATTTCGATATGATAAAGGAACTCATCGGCACATCGGGACTTGCCGTTGAGGTCGGCGGCGGCATACGCGACGAGGCAAGAGTGTATTCTTACCTTGATATGGGAGCCGAGCGCGTTATACTCGGCACTGCGGCGGCGGAAAATCCCGCTTTTGCAGAACAGATGGCGAAGAAATACGGCGCTCATATTGCCGTTGGCGCTGACATAAAGGACGGAGAGATAGCGACGCACGGCTGGACTAAAAAAACGGGTACGAGTGCTGAAACCTTCTTCCGCATGATGGAGGATATGGGCGTTCAAACAGTTATATGTACTGATGTTTCCCGCGACGGCGCTCTCATGGGCACTAATATGGAGCTTTACAGAAATCTTTCTGAAAAATTCAAAATAAACATCATAGCTTCAGGCGGTATTACTGCACTTGACGAGGTTTTTGAACTTGCCGGAATGAAATTGTTCGGCGCCATACTCGGAAAAGCGATATACAACGGCAATATCGACCTTGCCGAAGCAGTAAAGGCGGAAAAGATATGATAACAAAGAGAATTATTCCCTGCCTTGACGTTAAAGACGGCAGGGTGGTAAAAGGCGTTAAATTTCAAGGACTTGCGGACGTTTCTTCTCCTGTCACGCTTGCCGAATATTACAGCAAAAGCGGTGCTGATGAGCTTGTATTTTACGACATAACCGCTTCCGCCGAGGGACGCGGCATATTTACGGATATACTGTGCAAGACAGCAAAAACGGTGTTTATACCGCTTACCGTCGGTGGCGGAATAAATACGCTTGCGGATTTTGAGCGCGTGCTGGGAAGCGGCGCGGATAAGGTGAGCGTAAACTCCGGAGCGATAAGAAACCCCGGTATCATAGAGGAAGCCGCAAAGCGGTACGGCAGCCAATGTGTAGTGCTTTCGGCTGATATCTCCCTGATAGACGGCAAGTATACGGTGTTTGCGCGCGGCGGCAGAGAAAATACCGGTATTGAAGCTATTGAATGGATACGCGCAGGCGTAGAGCGCGGCGCCGGAGAAATAGTTGTAAACAGCATAGATACGGACGGAGTAAAAAAAGGATTTGATCTTCCCATGCTGGACGCTGTCTGCAAGGCGGTCAACGTTCCGGTCATAGCTTCCGGCGGAGCCGGCAAAAAAGATGATTTTACGGAGCTTTTCAAAAAAGTTCCGGAAATATCGGCAGGGCTTGCCGCGTCTGTATTCCATTTCGGAGAGATAGAGATAGCGAATCTTAAAAAGACTTTGTTTGCCGAAGGCATAAACATAAGAATATAAACAGTAATATAATATTAAAGCGAACGTTTTCGCGAGTTCATTCGCGCGGCGGTCAAAAGGAGAAAAAGATGACAGACATATCCAAACTCAAATTTGATGAGAACGGACTTATTCCCGCGATAGTAGTGGATTTCTACACTCGCGAGGTGCTGACTCTCGCATATATGAACAGAGAGAGCCTTGAGATAACGATGAAAGAGGGCAGAACCTGCTTTTGGTCGCGTTCAAGACAGAAACTCTGGAGAAAGGGCGAGGAAAGCGGAAACGTTCAGCACGTCGTTGAGATAAAAGCCGACTGCGACTGCGACGCTCTCACAGTCGTCGTAAAAAAAGAAGGTCCCGCTTGCCATCTCGGCACGGAATCCTGTTTCTGTGATGAAATTTTCACGGCAGAGGGAGAGAACGATTTTACGATAGAGGGTTTGGTAAAGCTTATAGAGGGCAGAAAGACAAATCCTCAGGAAGGCTCCTACACAACGTATCTCTTTGAAAAGGGCATAGACAAGATACTTAAAAAAGTCGGTGAAGAATCTACGGAAGTCATAGTTGCCGGCAAAGGCGGCGACAAAAAAGAAACGATATATGAAATAGCCGATCTTATGTATCATGTTATTGTTCTTATGATAGAGATGGGTATTTCTTCCAAGGAGATTATAAACGAACTTGCGTCCAGACACGTTATTGATCATAAAGTCAAACAGGAGAAAATGACAAAATGAGCTTTAAATCAAATCTTCATATGCACTCGTTTTTCAGTGACGGAAAATCCTCCGCGGAGGAATACGCTGCCGAAGCCGAAAGGCAGGGATATGTTTCCATAGGTCTTTCCGAACACAGCTTTACGGACTTTGACGATTCTTTCTGCATGAGCAGAGAAAACCGCGAAAAATATTTTGCAGCCATGCCTTCTCTCAAAGAAAAATATGCAGGCAAACTGGAAATATACATGGGTACGGAGTTCGACGTTTTTTCGGACGTGAAAGCGGAGGAGCTTGAAAAGTACGATTACGTCATAGGCGCGTGCCATTATGTCGATGTCGGCGGCGAAAAGCGAGGCGTAGACCATCTTGAGTCCGTTGCGGCGGAGACAATCGAGAAGTATTTCGGCGGCGACGCTTATGCGTACTGCAAAAAATATTTTTACTCGCTCGAGCGTCTTGCGGATATTTCCGAGGTCGATATCATCGCGCATTTTGATCTTGTTGCAAAATTCAACGAGGGAGACAAATATTTCAGCGAAAATCACCCGCGTTACGTAATGCCGGCGCTTGTGGCGCTTGAACGCCTTTCGGCGGCAGGCAAGATAATAGAGGTGAATACAGGAGCTATCTCGCGCGGATACCGCACTGTTCCTTATCCCTGCGAACTGTTTCTTTCCTCGCTTTATGAGATGGGCGGCAAGATAACTTTTTCAAGCGACGCTCACAAAACTGAAAACATGGGATATGGATTCGACGGGGCGATAAAACTCGCAAAGGATTGCGGCTTTAAGAGCGCATACATGCTCAAGGGCGGCAGATTTGAAGAGGTTGAAATATAAAAACTTTTTAAGCAGATGAATCAAAAAAGGCTCGCAAAAGGCGAGCCTCAGTTTGCTGACAAAGGTAATGGGTGGGCAAAATGACGGAAAGTGTTCGTCCGCCTTTTTCAAAAGGCGGCGCGGTTGAGGGCGCGTAACCCTCATCGCCGACCGCAGTCGGCGAAATTCCCTTTCGGCGATAAAAACGGTTTCCTCACGATTTGTATTCATCTTATATGAAGTGCCCGATGGAGACTATTGAGTTTTCAAAAAATCAACTTTTTATTTTTTTTAGGCTTGTATTTTCAAATCAAATGTAGTATATTTAATAAAAAATTAGGACTATAACGGACTCCGAAAAGATTCAGTAAGGAGATTTTTATGCTTGCAAATACTGCCTATCGATTGAACAAGAAGAAAAAACTCACCGTCGGCTTTTTGGGAGGATCAAATACAGAGGGAGCGGGAGCTACATCTTGGGACAACACCTCATGGCGCGGACTTGTAACCGCGGAACTATCCTGAAGCCGAGATAAAAGCCGTAAACGCCGCAGTCGGCGGAACAGGTTCCGACCTTGCTCTTTATCGTTTGGAACACGACCTTTTAAAATATGAGCCGAATCTTGTTTTTATTGAATTTGCCACCAATGACTTGGCGCTTTCCCATAAAGAACAGTACAGCTTTTATGAGAGTTGTCTGCGCCGAATATTGCAGCACGATCCCACAACGGAGATTGTCTGCGTTTTTGTTGCGACAAAGGCAACGGAAGAAAAACTTTTAAAATTCGGAGAATTCAGCACCCGTGTTGCCGAGAGCGTGCTTGCATATCATTACGGGCTTGACATGATCGATCCGGGCGAAAATTTCCGACGTGCCGTTGCTCTATCCGGAGGAGACTGGATGAAATACACCACGGACGAAACGCACCCCAACGACGAGGGATATCTTATTTATGCCGCCGCTATGAAAAAGGCTCTTACAAGGCTTCTTGCCGAAGTTCCCGTGGATTTGACCGAAAAAACTATCCCTGCGCCTTATATGGGCGAAGAAAATATCACTTACGGAAATTTTGTGGAAGTGCGCGATATAATCGACGGCGTAAACGGCTGGAATGTTATAGACAAACCGTTCAAAAAACGTTTTCCGTATTATGTAAGTGCAGACGGCGTAGGAAGCGAGATGAATTTTGAATTTGACGGCTCTACTTTTGGAATTTATTGGATAATGGATAACGAAAGCGGGATTTTGGAAGTTACTCTTGACGGAAAGGAAACAAAATATATCTCCGCTTGGGACGAATACTGCAAGAGTTTCAGCCGTGCCGGATATGTTTTTCCGTTTAAACAAATATTGATATATCGTGTTTTTTTGTGATATAATTATCCTGAAATGGGGTGATGAAATGTATATAAGTTATTCGGGATTATGGAAAGTTTTGATATCCAAAAACATGACAAAATCCGATTTGAAGGAGTTGACGGGTTTAAGTGCAAGGGTGATTGCCAAACTGTCCAAAAACGAAACCGTTACGACTGATACGATTGCCCGTATATGCGACGCTCTGCAATGCAATGTAGGGGATATTATGGAGTGTGTCGAAGAAGACCGAATGTCGCTTTATGAAGCTTACCTTAAATTCGGCAAGACAATTGACGAAAGCGACTTTTACAAAACCGTTGCCTTTTCGAAAAACGGTCGGAAATATATTGTTTATGTAACAAAATTTACGGCTACTAAAGCTACACACATCGACTGCCGTGAAAACGGTACGATATATTGGACACAGCTGTATATGTTTGGCGGAGTGGGCGGACCGTCCCGAGTGGAAAATATTCTGCTGAAACCGCAAGGACAGAAGGACGCCGTTGTGATTGTTCTTATAAAGGGGAAGCCGGGAATCATAAAAGGGATTGACAGCGGACATTTCGTGTCATCGAGAGGTGTGTGTAAAAACGACACGGATGTTTATGTCATGTCCGAAAGCGCGTTCAAATTATTTGAGCCTTAAAGAGAAAAGACGCATATCATCAAAAGAATAAATGAATACTGATTTCAAAAAGCGGCAAGACCTGTAAAATTAGTCAATGCCGTTTTCCGAGATGTCAAATTTAATAAGGCGGTTTTATAAAAAAGAAAACAAAAATCACAGAAGTGTTGTTCCTCCGTGATTTTTTATATGCAGGTATTTGTGAATCATGGTCTTAATGAGTTTTAGGTGAAATCATTATTTTTCCGCATTTGATTTCATGTCCGGAATAAGACCGGCTTTTCGCATCGCAAAAAATATGACGGGAACGAGTATTATCTGCAAAATGATTCCAGGAACGGCATTTACGAACGCTCCTGCCCAGAAAGCCGAGAGCGTGAAGCCGGTGTCGCGTATGCCTGATATAAGAAAGCTTACAAGTCCCCAAACGATTCTGCCGGATATCATGGAGCCGATGAGCGAAACATATACAAACGGAGCTTTTTTGGGAAGCAGCATATAAAAAAGTCCGGCGCAGGCTCCGTATACAGCAAGCTCAGCCGACATGGGCAGAGCGCGCCAGAGCGTAGGAGCCTGAAATATCATAAATCTCAAAAGAGGAGCAACGGCGCCTACCGCCGCTCCGTATGGCGCTCCGCACACGAATCCGCACAAAAGTATCGGAAGATGCATGGGGCATAGCATATTTCCTATCTCGGGTATTTGTCCCGTCAGAAACGGCAGGACGAGCGCGATGGCGAGAAACATTGCGGAGTACGAAAGTTTTTTTATGATAAAAGAGTTGCGTGAAAAAGTTGTTTTTTCCATAAGTGATTCCTTTTAAAAGACAAAAATAAAGGTATCGTTTTCCCTTGTGGGAAAGCGATACCTTCGAAGTATCGTGATGATAAAAATATATTGGATTTTTATGCCGATGAGAAAAGGACTTGTGTCCTTATTATACGGCTTCGTGCCGCACATATCTTGTATAAATTATACACTGAAAATGCGGATATGTCAAGCAAAAATCCTGCTACATTGTTTTTTTCTCGCGGCGAGAAGTTTTATTTATTGAAATTCCTCGGTAAAGCCGCCGTTTTTGAATATCGGAATTTTCTTTCCGTCTTTGTATCCGACAATGCTCATGTCCTCTGCGCCTATCATGAAGTCGACATGGACGTTGCTTTCGTTTATGCCAAGCTCGCGGCACTCGTCAAGGGTGCGATGTACATAATCGTCGACCGTATCGATATAGCCTCTGCCCAAAGCGAGATGACAGTTTGCGTTTTCATCGAAAAGCGTGTTGTAGAAAAGTATGCCCATGCGAGCGATGGGATTGTTCTGCGGAACGAGAGCCGCTTCTCCGAGCATTCCCGCGCCCTCATCGGTTTCGATTATCGATTTGAGCAGTTCGTGACCGACTTCCGCGTGATAGTCGACGGCTTTTCCGTTTTCAAACGTGATGTAGAATTTGTCGATTATCTGCCCGTTGTGCGAAAGCGGCATTGTAGATACAACTTTTCCTTCGGTGCCGGACGCCGCGGGGCTTATGAATATTTCCTCCGTCGGAAGATTCGGATTGAAGAATCTGCCTGTTTTCGTGTATTCTCCGCCGCCGCACCAATGAGTCTGCGGTATAAGACGGACGCGGAGGTCTGTGCCGTTCTGACTCTTATATTCGAGATAGTCGAACTTGTATTTGTTGAGCTTTTCACATCTTGACGCTATCTTTTCGTTGTGGGCTTTCCACTCTTGAATAGGGTCTGTGTCTTCGCGTACCATAACGCTTTCGAATATGCCGTGCAGGAGTTTTTCGTAAGCGTCATTTTCGCTGTCACCGGGGAATACGGCTTTTGCCCATGCCGCCGACGGAAACGCCGCGATGACCCATTTCTCCATACCTTCTATCGTATCGAGATATTTTTTGAATTTTGCGTATGTGCAGGCGCGCACCGCATTGAATTTTTTAATGTCTATTCCCTCAAGGGAGTCCGGTGCGTCGCTTATTATATGTATTCGCGTGGGAAGCTTTTTTGTTCTTTCGCGCATTTTTGCCGTTTGCCATGACGGTATCTTTTTGAGCGTTCTGAGCGTTTGGTATTCGTAGCGAAGTTTTTCCGTTTCGCTGCAGCTCCATTCCATTCTGACCTCAGCCGCGCCGGCAAGATAACATTCTTTTGCAAGGAGTGCGGCGAATTTGTGTATTTCAGCCGCCGCGTAGATGACGACGCTCTCTCCTTTTTCGATGTTTGCGCCGACTCTCGCTATAAGGCGCGCATATTTTTCTGTAAGCTGTTCGTTCATTTCTTTCCCTTTTTGTGATCTATGACGTTTCCGTTTTCATCAACAAACGTCGTATTTTCAAGCTGAAGTTCAAAATTTCTGCGGAACGCCGCGCGAAATTCGTCGCGCAGTTTTGCCTGTTCAAGCTTTTCCGCGTCGGTAAGACCTACCGTTTTGGACTTTCTGGCAAGGAAATTGATTCTGTCTGTAAGCTCGCTCATTTTTCAATCCTCTATTGTAACGGATATCATCTTCTGCTCTGTAAGAGGTTTGTCGCTGAAGTTCGTTTTAACGCCTGCTATTCTGTCCAGAGTGTCAAAACCGTCAGTCATCTTGCCGAAAGCGGCGTACTGACCGTCGAGATGAGGCGCGTCGGCGTGCATGATGAAGAACTGAGAGCCTGCGGAATCAGGGGCATATGCGCGAGCCATGGATATTACGCCGCGGGTGTGTTTTAAGTCGTTTGCAACACCGTTTGCTGCAAATTCGCCTTTTATCGTGTGACCGGGACCGCCCATGCCGGTGCCTGTCGGGTCGCCGCCCTGTATCATGAATCCGGCGATAACGCGGTGGAATATAAGACCGTTGTAAAATCCTTTTTTCGCAAGGTCTGTGAAGTTTTTAACTGTTATGGGAGCCTTTTCGGGGTAGAGTTCGAGCGTCATTTTGCCGCCGTTTTCCATTTCTATGATAGCTTTCATTTTATTCTGCCTTTCTTTTATACAAAAATTTCTTAATCTAATATAGTCTAATATATTTATTTTACCATTTTCTTATCACGAATACAATCTTTTTTTATCACAGTGAAGGCAAAAATATACGCGCAGAAGAAAAGAAGTGCAAAATTTGCTCCGCTGTAAAAGAGAACGTAGACGGATATCACCCAAGCCGCAAAAAGGCAGACGACGGAAAATGCGTATAAAACACGCTCTGCGGCGTTTACCCCGAAAAAATATGAAACGAGCGCGCGCAGTATCCTCCAGCCGTCGAAAGAGGGAAAAGGGAGAAGGTTGAGTATCCCCAAAAAAGCCGAGAAAAGAAAAACTTCCGTTCCGAAAGAGCCGGCGCGGAAAAATCCGAACGCGGCGTAAAGAAGGCTTGCGGCAGGTCCGCACAGCGCGACTAAAGCTTCCTCGCCGTATGTTCTCGGCGCGGAAAAACCGAGAACGACACCGAACGGCGTTATCCGCACGCTTTGCGTTTTTTCACCGCAGAGCAGCGCGGCTATAAGATGAGCCGCCTCATGCACGAAAACAGAGGAAAAAATCGATATTCTCGCCGTTTTTTCGCAAACGAAAAGCAGAAGAAAAAGACCTGCCGGCGCAAGAGGTTCTATGTAAAAACGAGGTTTCATCAACGCTCCTGTTCTCCGCTTCAGCGGGAATTAAAATGCTTGTAAATCATAAAATAATTATAAAAATATATTCGCGGAAGAAAAGTTTTAAGACTTTTCCTCCGCGAAAATTATATTTTTGGCGATGACTACAGTTATGGGCAGGAATATAACCCCCATAATTCCGAAAAAAGTGTATCCCGCATATACCGTGGCAAGAGATACAAGCGGATGTACGCCGAGATTTTTCCCCATTATTTTAGGCTCGCTGAACTGGCGCACGACGGTGACTATGCCGTACAGCACCGCGATCCCTATGCCGAGCCGAAAATCTCCGCTCAGAAATCCGTACACGGAATACGGTACCAGCACCGTTCCGCTTCCGAACACGGGGAGAATATCCACGAAAGCCGTGATCACGGCGAGAAGCAGAGCGTATTTTACCCCGATTATAAGAAAACCTATTGTAAGTTCGGTTGCCGTCATAAGAAAAATGATTATATTTGACCGCATATATCTGCCGACGGCTGAGAGCGAGGCGCGTTTTACCCGTGACAGCGCGGAAAGCGGACCTCCGGAGAGATTTCGCGCGGCAAAATCTCGCATATCGTCAAAACCGAGACAAAAATAAATACACGAAAGCACCATAGCGGCGAGAAAAAACAGTATTTTGGGAATACCGGAAAAAATATGACCGACTAAAGCGGGTATTTTTGTCGTTATGTCGGAAACAATATTTTTGACGGAAACGCTTATCATTTCGGAGAGCTGCTTTCGAAAGTTTACGGTCGCCTCATGCGCTCCCGGAAATACGTCTGCCAAGAAATCGTCAAGCTTTTGCGAGATGTCGAGCGTATCCGCCATTATCTCTTCTTTATTTTCCAATATTCCCCGTGCAAAAGCGGAAAGCTCGCTTATAAGTTTGGAAACGCATATGCAGACGAACAGCGCGCAAGCTCCCAGAAGCAGAAGTCCCAGAAGAACAGAGAAAAAATTTTTGGAAAATCCGGTCTTTTCTGATAAGTATGCCGCAGGACGGCGAACGGCGCAGGAGATAAAAAACGATATCAGAAACGGGAGCAGAACGGGAAAAGCATATTTGAAAAGCAGATAAACGCTTACAAGCAAGAGGATAATGTAGAAAACAATACAAAATATCTTTTTATACGGTTCTTTCGGCAGAAACTCCATTTTCCCTCCGAACATGTTTATAAAAATTGAACATTTTTGCGTTTCCGTTGACAAATTTGATTATTTATGATATTATTTATAATATGTATAAACAGGTTTTTTTATTCGGAGGATTTTGATAAATTATGAAAAAAGTTATTTCTCTGCTTTTGGCTACGACATGCCTTGTACTTGCTATTTCTTCCTGCGGAGGGAATCCGGTCATTACAACGGGTAACTCTGCAACGACAGACGCAAGCGGCGGAACTTCATCAACCATAACGGACCCTGCCATCGACCACAGCCTTAAACCCGGCACTATCGAGTTTGAGCCAGTAACATCTTCCACCGATAATGCCATAGCGATAGAAGAATATAAAGAGAATATCAAAAACCTTATCATAGGCGACACATATACCCACACCGACGGCACGGTATATACTGTTTACAGCGTTGGTATCGGTCCTGGCTATAAGGTTTGCAGAGAATACGATTACAGCCTTGAATCTCTCGTGGTAAGAGGCGGAAAAACAAAGAAGATCGAAAGCTATTCTTTCCAGAACTCAACAAATCTTGTTTCCGTTACCCTGGGAGAGGGCGTTGAGAGTATCGGCGATCTTGCTTTCTTCGGCTGCGGCAATCTTGAAACTCTTTCTCTTCCTTCTACTCTCACGACGATCGGCGGCAGCGCGTTCCAGGGCGCGAGCAGTCTTACCGAGGTAGTTATTCCTTCAAGCGTTACAAGCATAGGAAATTCTGCTTTTGCCGGTTGCACTTCTCTTACAAAAGTAACTCTTCCTTCCCGTTTCAACGACCAGGCTATGCTCAAGGATATTTTCCTTTCCAACTATAAGAATATCCAGTTTGTTTTCGTAGACTGATATAAAATATTTTGAATTATCAAAAACGACCGCTCTTTCATACAATGATAAAAAAGTATGGGGGAGTGGTTTTTTTGAATATATACACGGTAAAACAAGGAGATACTCTTTATTCGATATCAAGGGAATTTGGAGTTCCGGCGGGGCTTATTGCTATCTGGAACTCCATTCCCGCGCCGTATGAGCTTGTCGTGGGGCAGAGCCTGCTGATTCTGACTCCGAGTTCAATGTATACCGTCAAAGAGGGAGACACATATGATTCTATAGCGCGAAGCACGAATACGAGCAAAATAGAGATATTTGCGAACAATCCGAATCTTCTGGGCGGAATGGCTCCGCTTTATGCCGGGCAGACTGTCGTCATATCTTTTGCGGAAACTCCGCAGGAAAGCGTCATTATGAACGGGTACGCATATCCGTATATAGAAACGCAGACGCTGTACTATGTTTTGCCTTATCTGAGCAATCTCATTCCGTTTACATATGGCTTCACTCCGCAGGGAGCGCTTGTTCCGCTTGACGATGAAAAACTGATATCCGCCGCCCAAAACGGCAGGACAGGCGCTCTTATGCATCTTTCCACGCTGACGGAGAACGGCACTTTTTCTTCAGAGCGCGCGGTAGAGCTTTTTTCATCTCCTGCGGCTATGGATACGCTTGCGCGCAATGTGCTTGAGACGATACGGGAAAAGGGATACCGCGGCCTTGACATAGATTTCGAATTTATACCGGGGACGTCCGCCGCGGATTATGCTTCTTTTATAAGGCAGCTGCGTCTTATGCTCAATCCCGAAGGGTATGAGGTAATAGCCGCGCTGGCACCGAAAACGAGCGATACTCAGCCGGGCGTGCTTTATGAGGGACATGATTATGCACTGATCGGCGAGGCGGCGAACGCAGTTCTCATAATGACGTATGAATGGGGATATATATACGGGCATCCGATGGCGGTAGCTCCCATAAGTGCGGTGCGGGATGTTCTTGATTACGCTGTGAGCAGGATACCGCCCGAGAAGATATACATGGGACTTCCGAATTACGCTTATGACTGGATATTGCCGTATAAGCAGGGGTACAGCCGCGCGGCTCTTATCGGAAATGATGAGGCGGTGGATATTGCGCGGCGTTTCGGCGCGGAGATAAAATTCGATGAAGCTTCACAAACTCCATATTTTTATTATAGTGACGGCGGCGCTCAGCATGAGGTATGGTTTGAAGATGTCAGGAGTATGAATGAAAAATTCGCTCTTATAAAGGAATACGGCTTTGCGGGAGGCGGGTATTGGAACATGATGAGAAGGTTTAATCAGGGATTTCTTTTGCAGAATGTGACTTTTTCGCTCATTCGCCCGAATTTGCAGAGGGGAAACGACAGTTGATATGCCGGCGCGGCGCTAAAAACAAAATACCAACGTATGCTTTTTTCATACGTTGGTATTTTTGTGAGTAAGCATTTTTGCACAATATAATCTATTCGATATTTTTTATCTTATTCAGGTCAGCGCCGGTTAAAGCTTCAAGATTTGCAAAAATCTTTTCAGGTGACCAATCCCACCATTTCAGTTCCAACAGATATTCCGTAAGACTGTCATCAAACCGCTTTTTTATTGTTCTGCACGGATTTCCTACGGCGATGCTGTATGCGGGTATGTCGGAAGCCACTACCGAATAGGCTCCTATCACGGAGCCGTCTCCGATTTGTACTCCGGGCATGACAGTAACATTTTGTCCTATCCAAACATCATTTCCGACTATCGTGTCGCCTTTCAAAGGCAGGTCTTTAAGATCAGGAACAGAGCTTTCCCAACCTCCGCCCATGATGTTGAACGGATATGTCGAAATACTGTTCATGCGATGGTTTGCGCCGTTCATGATAAACTCCACTCCTTTTGCGATGGCGCAGAATTTTCCGATTATCAGCTTATCTCCTATAAAATCATAGTGATGTGTTACATGAGCTTCAAAATTTTCCGAGTTTTGCGGATCGTCATAATAAGTGTAATCGCCGACGATAATATTCGGGCGTGTTATCGTGTTTTTGATATAGCATATGCTCGGAATATTCTCGTTTGGGTGTATTGCGTCAGGGTTCGGTCCAAACATATTGATATTCCTCCTTTATAAAACATCAAGCCGCAGTATTTGCATTGCTGCTTTTGCTTAATTATATATGATGCGTAAAACAGCGCCAACCGTTCAAGGTCGGCGCTGTTATTCATTTTTTCAGTTTTTGTTGTTATCAGGCGCCTGCTCGGTTAGCCTCTGCGATTATCTTCTGAGATATTGCTTCGGGAACTTCCTCATATCTTTCAAATTCGAAAGTGTATTTGCCGCGTCCCTGCGTTATTGCGCGGAGCTGTGTCGCAAAGTCGTTCATTTCCGCAAAAGGAGCTTCCGCTTCAATGACTTGCTCGCCTTTCTTTTCGGTGTGTTCCATGCCGAGAACTCTGCCGCGGCGCTTGTTGATGGCGCTCATTATATCTCCGAGCATATCGGAGGGAGCATAGACAAAAAGCTTTCCGAAGGGTTCGAGAATGACGGGTTTCGCCTTGACAAGACCTGATTTGTAGGCCATGTTTGCTGCTACTTTGAACGCCATTTCAGACGAATCTACGGGATGATATGAGCCGTCGTAGAGGTCGGCTTTAAGACCTATCATCGGGTATCCGGCGAGTATGCCCTGCTGCATGGATTCGAGAAGTCCTTTTTCAACGGCGGGATAGAAGTTTTTCGGAACGGTGCCGCCGACGACGGATTGAGTAAATTCAAGTCCTTCTTTTTCGGGAGCGGAGAATACGATCTTGATATGACCGTACTGACCGTGACCGCCGGACTGCTTTTTATATTTTGCTTCTGTATCCGCTTTGCCTTTTATGGATTCGCGGTATGCTATTTTCGGTTTGGAAAGGTCTACGGATACACCGAAGCGGGATTTAAGCCTTGAAACGGTTACGTCAAAATGTATATCTCCCTGACCGTATATGACTTGTTCCTTCGTTTCGGCATTATTTTCATATTTGAGGGTGAGGTCTTCTTCCAAAAGCTTGGAAATACCGTTTGCGATCTTATCCTCATCGCCTTTGGATTTCGGCTTTATCGCCATCTGCATGAAGGACTGCGGGAATTGTATCTTTGTATATTTCGGCATCGCAAGCTCTGTGGCGAGCGTATCGTTCGTATTCGTATTGGAAAGTTTCGCTGTCATACCGATATCGCCGGCGCAAAGCACGTCTACTTCGGTCTGCTTCTTGCCACAAAGCGTGTATATGTGAGCGAGTTTTTCATATGCGCCCGTTTTGAGATTTACAAGAGTCATATCGCGGCGAAGTTCGCCGGTCATTACCTTGAAGTAAGACATTTTTCCTACAAATGGATCTGCGACGGTTTTGAATATGAAAGTCGATGTGTTTCCTGCTTCTTTGATACGGAAATCCTTTTCTTCGCCGTCGTTTGTGGTGATTTTTTCGGCGCGGCGTGAGATGGGACTCGGGAAAGTCTTTACTATCGTATCGAGCAGAAGTCTTATGCCCCAGAGATTTGTCGCTGACACGGAAAGGACGGGAGCTACGGAGCCGGAGATAAATCCTTTGGCAAGCGCGTCAATCATCTCGTCGTGCGTGAATTTTTCACCTTCAAAGAATTTTTCCATGAGTTCTTCGCTTGTTTCCGCCAGAGATTCCGCGAGCATCGCGCCGTATGTTTCAACTTTGCCGGCGTATTGTTCCGGAATGTCGCCTACCTCGCGCTCACCGTTGCTTTTGTAGGTATATTTGCAAAGATTTATAAGATCTATGATACCTTCGTTTCCGTCGCCTTCGTTTACGGGAATGAAAATGGGGCAGGCGGTGTGACCGAAAGTATCGCGTATCTGTTTGAATACTTTTTCAAATTTTACTTCGGGGTCGTCTACTTTGTTTATTATAAAAGCTCTCGGAATATTTGCCTCTGCCGTATAGTCCATGGCGAGTTCCGTGCCGACTTCAACACCCGCTTTTCCGTCTACGACAACGAGCGCGGAGGCGGCTACGCGGAGAGCCTCCATTACTTCTCCGGAAAAATCAAAATATCCGGGTGTATCCAGAAGATTTATTTTAACATCATTCCACATCATGGAAGCGATGGACATGGATACGGAGAAACCTCTCTTTATGGATTCGGTGTCGTAGTCGAGAACTGTGTTGCCGTCTTCCACTCTGCCGAGTCTGTCTGTTTGTTTTGATATATAAAGCATTGCCTCGGCAATACTTGTTTTACCTGCTGCGGAATGACCGAGCAGACACACGTTTCTTATATCTTTTGCGGGGATTTTAGCCATAATTTCAAAGCTCCTTATCTGATAAATACATAGCCGAATCGATATCGGCTGACAATATAATTATATAGTAAAATCTCTCACATTACAAGGAAAAAATTGTTTATTTTCTGCAAACAACATAGAAAAATTTTTTGAAGGTTTATGTAATATTTACATAATTCTATCATTTTTTTTGCGTAAAACGCGAAAAAGCGCAAAAAATGTATTGACAAGGCTGTTTGCGGAAAGTATAATTATAAATATATATTTCTGTTTTTTACGGAGGAATTTTAATAATGAAAGTAACGAAAGAATCCATAATCGGCGATGTTCTCGATATGGCGCCCGATACGGCACAATTCTTTTTTGAAATAGGAATGCATTGTCTTGGCTGTCCTTCCGCACGCGGAGAGAGCATAGAAATGGCATGCGCCGTTCATGGAACGAACGTCGACGAACTTGTTGAAAAGATCAACGCTTTTCTTGCAGAATAACGATTCAAGAACATGACCGAATCCCCCTTTTCCCGCTTTCGAGAAAAGAGGGATTTCTTTGAAAGGTGAACTATTTTGGAAATCTCTTACAGACTTCTTGCCGCGGCCGATTTTGTACGCCGCGGCGCATATCTTATCGATGTCGGCACGGATCATGCATATCTGCCGATATATCTGTGCGAAAGCGGCAAGACGGAGCGCGCGCTCGCCTGCGATGTGAATGACGGACCGTGCGAAAGAGCGCGAAGCAACGTTTCAGCGCACGGACTTTCGGACAAAATAGATGTTATGTGTACGGACGGACTCTGCGGTATCTGCTTTACGAACGAGGAAACGGACATAGTTATCGCCGGAATGGGCGGCGCGCTGATTGCGGAGATACTCTCCCGCGCGGATTTTATAAAGAACGGCAAAGTCCGCCTTATCCTTCAGCCAATGCGGAATGTTCCTGACCTGCGCGAGTATCTGTGTAAAAACGGATTTGAGATAATCGGCGAGAAGCTCGCGCGCGAAGATGAGCGCATTTACGAGATAATCTGCGCGGAGTATCGCGGAACATCTTTCCCGTATACGCCGCTGTCTCTCTTGCTGGGAGAAAAGAATATTGAAAATAAAAAGGAAAACGCGGAGATATTCGCCGCGTTCTGCGACAAAACGGCCGCCGCGCTTATAAAAAAGATTTGCGGTATGAAAGCGGGCGGAGCTGACGCTTCATCTGAAGAGACGCTCCTTTCGCTCGTGCTAAAAGAAAAGGAAGTGTGACATATGGCTAGAGTAAAAGACCTTTATGATTATTTGGACGAAAAAATACCGCGCTCGCTTTCCTGCGAATGGGACAACGACGGACTCATGCTCTGCCCGGACGTTTTTGCGAGCGTTACAAAAGTTTTGCTCGCGCTTGACGCGACGGACGCCGTTGCGGAATATGCCGTGGAAAACGGATTTAATGTCATCGTGACGCATCACCCCATGATATTCAAACCGCTGACATCTCTTTGCGTGACGGATCCCGTGGCGCGCCGCGCTCTGTATCTTGCCAAAAACGGCGTTTCCGTAATGAGTTTTCACACCCGTCTTGACGCTCGCAGCGGCGGCGTAAATGATATGCTTGCCAGACGTCTGGGGGTTATAGGAACAATTCCGTTCGGTCCTGAGGGCGAGAAGATAGGCAGATTCGGCGTTCTGCCGAAGTCTGTGGAGTTCCGTATTTTCTGCGGAACAGTATGCGAAGCGCTTAACGCTCATTCCGTCACTGCCATAGGCGACAAAAAAGAGGTGCAGATGATAGCGCTTCTGGGCGGAAGCGGCAAAGATTTTGTAGAGCCTGCTATAGCCTGCGGAGCTGATGTTCTTGTGACCGGAGAGGTTACATATAATGTTATGCTTGAGGCGAAAGCCCGCGGACTTTGCGTTATATGCGCCGGACATTACCATACGGAGGTGCCTGTGCTCGACGCTTTGGGCGGCGCCGTGAAAGAAAAATTCAAAGAACTCAGAATAGAAAAATATCCGAATGATACGGAGGTTTTTGTTGTTATATAAATGAGAAAGTTTTTAAGCAAGGTTTTAAACAGAAAAGTTCTTACTACCGTTCTAATCGCCATGCAGGTTATATGGTGGGTTGTGATGTTTTCCAGAGCTTCGCGTATCTACCCGAAAATAAACGCTGTTTTCAGCATTATCGGTATCTTTGTCATTATATATATCATAAACAGGGACAACAATCCTTCATATAAACTGGCGTGGGTATTACCGATAATGGTATTTCCGCTTTTCGGCGTAATTATTTACCTTTTATACAGCAATAAGCGTCCGAGCAGATATCTGCGTAAAAAATTCAAAAAATCAAAGGAAGTTCTCATAAAGAGTCTGGAAGGTCAAAATATGAGGCAGGAAGAAGAGGTAATAGAGCATATGCAGCCACGTGATGCCTCGCGCGCCGGATATCTTCTGCGCTCCGGATACCCTGTTTACAGCGACACTCAGACAACTTTCTACCCCTCCGGCGAGGAGCTGCTTCCGAGTATACTTGAAAAGATTTCAAAAGCGGAACGCTTTATATTCCTCGAATATTTTATAATAGAGGAGGGCGAGGTATGGTCGTCCATACTTAAAGTGCTTGCCGAAAAAGCGAAAGCGGGCGTTGACGTACGCGTTATATATGATGATGTCGGCTCGGTCAGCAAGCTTCCGACGGGATATAATTTAAAACTTTCTTCAAAGGGAATAAAAAGCGCCGTATTCAATCCGTTTGTGCCTTTTATCAGCGGCGTGATGAACAATCGTGATCACCGAAAAATATTGGTCGTCGACGGGCATACTTCGTTTACGGGCGGTATAAATCTTGCCGACGAATATATGAACCTTATCTCTCCGTACGGCTATTGGAAGGACAGCGCCGTTATGCTGCGCGGTAAGGCTTCTTGGAGCTTTACTTATATGTTTCTGGATATGTGGAACGTCATAACGGGAGCCTCGGAAGATTTCAACTCTTACAGGTTTGAAATACAGAGCGGGGAAGCCATTCCGTCAAACGGCTTCGTACAGCCTTTCAGCGACAGTCCGCTGGATGATGAGGCTATCTCTCAAAGGGTGTATATAGATATCATAACGCAGGCAGAAAAATATGTATATATATGCACGCCGTATCTCAATATTGACGACGAGATGAAAAATGCTCTCTCATTCGCCGCAAAGCGCGGCGTAGACGTACGCATAATCACGCCCGGCATTCCGGACAAGAAGATAGTATACCGCCTTACGCGCTCGTACTATCCGAGCCTTATTGTCGCAGGCGTAAAGATATATGAATATACTCCCGGATTCGTTCACGCGAAATCGATCGTCTGCGACGATAAAACGGCTGTTGTCGGAACTATCAATATGGATTTCAGAAGTCTTTATCTTCATTTTGAGTGCGGCGTTCTGATGACCGGGACAAGCGCCGTTATAAGCGTGCGCGACGATGCGGTCGAGATGTTCGGCGTATGCCGCGAAATAAAGATTCCGTACAAGCGCAATTTGGTGGGAAGAGTATTCGATTCCGTTCTTCGCACTTTTGCTCCGCTGATGTGATTTTAAGCTCAATATTTATATAATATCAATAAAAAAGCTCTCGGCATTATTAAGACCGAGAGCTTTTTGTTTTGTGATGATTGTTCAAATTTAATTTTATCCGAGAAGAGCGCGGTCGTTTGCAAAATCCGTTCCGCTTGTCTGAGAGAATTTTTCCATGAGCATTTCGACCGTGAGTTTTTTCTTTTCTTCGCCTGCAACGTCGAAGATTATCCTGCCTTCGTGCATCATTATAAGACGGTTGCCGTGAGTGATGGCGTCTTTCATATTGTGCGTTACCATGAGAGCGGTGAGCTTGTTCTTCTCAATGAGGGAGTCGGATATCTCCAGCACTTTTGCGGCTGTTTTGGGATCGAGAGCCGCGGTATGCTCGTCCAAAAGGAGGAGTTTCGGCTGTTTGAGCGTAGCCATGAGGAGCGTGAGCGCCTGTCTTTGACCGCCGGAAAGCAGTCCGACTTTTGTAGTCATTCTATTTTCGAGTCCGAGGCCGAGAGTTGCGACGAGCTCACGGAACTGATTGCGCTCCTTTGAGGAGATTGCCCAGCGGAGAGTGCGTCTTTCGCCGCGACGTGCGGCAAGCGCGAGATTTTCTTCTATCTGCATATTTCCCGCTGTGCCCGTTACGGGGTCTTGGAAAACCCTGCCGATGTACTTTGCGCGTTTGTATTCAGAAAGCTTAGTTATATTTATGCCGTCGACGTAGATAGTACCTTCGTCTATCGGCCAAACTCCCGCCGTAGCGTTGAGCATAGTGGATTTGCCTGCGCCGTTGCCGCCGATTATCGTTACGAAATCGCCGGGAGCCAGATCAAGGTCTACGCCGGCAAGCGCGATTTTTTCGTTTACGGTTCCGGGGAAGAATACCTTGCGTACGCCTTTTAATGAGAGCATGGGGTTTTGTGCTTCAGACATTTTCTGTTTCCCCCTTTTTATCTGATTTTTTGCCGCTTGTTTTTTTGATTTTGTTAAGTGCGTTTGTAAGCACCAAAGCGATAACTACGACTATTGCAGTCATTATCTTAAGGTCTGTTGTTGGCATGCCGGACCAGATAACTATTGCAACTACAAGACGGTAGACTATGGCGCCGACAACGATTCCCGCAAGTGTAAGGAAGAAGCTTTTGGTGCGAGAGAAGATAGCTTCGCCTATAATTATGGAGGCAAGACCTATTACTATGGAGCCTATGCCCATATTTACGTCGCTGTAACCCTGATACTGGCAGAGGAAAGCTCCGGAAAGAGCGATAAGACCGTTTGAAAGCGCGAGATCCACTATCTTCGTGAAGTCGGTGTCGATACCCTGAGCGCGGCACATTTTTTCATTGTTGCCCGTCGCGCGGATTGCAGAGCCAAGTTCGGTGCCGAAGAACCAGTAAAGCGCTCCGATGACCAAAAGGCAGCTCACGATACCTACTCCGATGGAAACGGCTGTCTTTGTAAAGCCGCCGTCGAAGAGCGAGTTTAAGAGCGTTCTTATCTTGGAGTATATCGTGCCGTTATTGAATTTGAGCAGAGAGAGGTTTGCAGTGCCGCTCGTGCCTGTGGCAAAGCTCATAATGTGGATATTGATGGAATAGAGCGATATCATCGTGAGGATACCTGCAAGTATCGGCGGTATCTTCAGTTTTGTGTGAAGCACGCCTGTAACAAGACCTGCAACGCAGCCGGCAAGAAAGGCAATGAATATCGCCAAAAACGGATTTACGGATTTGTATATAAGACAAGCTGTTACGGACGCGCCGAGAGTTATACAACCCTCGCATGTCAGATCGGCAAAATCAAGGACTCTGAACGAAAGATATACGCCGAGCGCGAGTATCGCCCATATGAGTCCCTGAGTAAGACCGGAGAGCAGAATGTTACCCATAGTTAAAAATTCCTTTCAAAAAATACATGGAGAAATACATGGAGAGTGCTGCGTCTTTTAGGGCGCAGCACTCTCAGAAAACTGTTGTTTTGTTTGACCTGAAGCTTATTCGCCTATGTTGAGCGAATGTACCGTAGCGCAGGAATTTGCAATAACGTTGTCTGTGGGAATATAGATAGCGTCTACGCCGGCTTCGCTGAGAGCGATAAATGCTGCATGGATATCATTTATATCGCCAAGACCTTTTTCGACGAAATTATATCCTTTTTCGTTGCAGTATTTTTTAGCCATGTTTATCTGGAAAACGGAGTTTGTTTCGGCAGATGTATAGAGAAGTCCTATCGTGATGTCTTCAGAGTCGAGTATCTCTGCTATAAGCTCGATCTGTTTTTCAACGGGGTTGATATCGGAAACACCGCATACGTTGCCGCCGGAGACTTCCATAGACTGAACAAGGCCTGCGTCAACGGGGTTAGTAACAGCGTTGAAGATAACGGGAATTTTGGATTCTCTTGTAGCTTCTGCCGCAGCCTGAGATGATGATGTTGCGATAGTATAGATGAGGTCCACGTTTTTGTTTACGAAGTTTTCAGCAATGGTTACATTGTTGGAAGTTTCGTTGCTTGCGTTCTGGTTATCGATAGCGACAGTCTTGCCTGCCTGGCTCATACGAACTGATATCTGATCGATAAAGCCTATGTTGCACTGGTCAAGAGCTACATGCTGCGTGAGCTGAAGGATACCGATCGTAAAATCAGCGCCGCTTTCTACGATTGCGGACTCAACGCGAGTAACTTCGTTAGAAGATTCGCCGGTCGCGCGGGAAGTGATGGATTCGGGAATTGTAATACCTATCTGTTCTGCAACCGCACTATTGACAGTGAGCGCGGGGTTGGGGTCTGTCTGAACGGACATTTTGGAAATATCCGAAATGCCGAGAAGGACGTCTGCCGCCATATCGCCCGCTTTAACTCCGAGACTGTAATAATCGACGCCGTATGTAGCTACGCCGCATGTGGAGTTCATGCCGCTTTCACCGCATACGATGGGGATATTGTAACCTTCTTCGGAGCTGCAAGATGTCATGGAAAGAGTGCCGGCTATAAGTGCCGCTGCGGCGATAAGGCTGAGAAACTTTTTGATTTTCATAGTTGTTCTCCTGCACGTTTTAATAAGATTTCATTATATCTTCGCCGGTAAAAAGCGCGCGCATAAAAAAACAAAAAATCCGTGCAAACTGCACGGAAGACGATTCGTGAGATCATTCTGTTCTGCGCCGCTTTCATATGCGTCGCTCATTAAAGCCGAAAAGCTTTCAAAATGATAACGGTCGGACCCGCCGCGATCTGCTCCCACGGAGCTTTTCTCTCATGATAGAAGTCCGCGAAAAAACGAGTGGAACGCACAGACATTCGCCCTGCGCGACAATAATGCTTTTTATAATGAATATATAATGATATAATTGTGAAATATATTATACCCTGCGTTCACAAAAAAGTCAAGGGTTTTTAATTTTCTTGTAAACAAATAATTCAACGTCTATTTTTGTGGAAAGTGACGAAAGGGATAAGAGTTTTTCCTTGTCGTTTAGGGATGTGCGGTAAAAATAAGGCGTCATTGCGAAAAGATTTTGAATGTCTTCGCGGCTTTCAAGAGTTATGTCATATGAGAGCGTTCTTTCTTCCGCAAGCGAGAAAAGACTTGTCGGCAGATCACGGCGGCCCTCGTTTTCATACGCGGAGTCGTATATGGCGCGTTTCAATCCCATAAGATGTTCTTTGCCGGCGCCGACGAGAAAAAGCACGCCGCAGTCTTTGAGTACGCGAGCATATTCTTTTTCGGCGCAGGGAGAGAATATCGTCGTCACCGCGTCCATGCTTTCGGGCTGAACGGGAAGTGAGAACACACTTGCCACTCCGTAAAACGTTCTTTCGTCAAAGCCTTTGCGCGCCACGGCTTTTGCACCGGTTTTGACGCCTGCTTTCGAAAGGTCGAATCCGTAGACCAAGCGGTCTGTATTTTCCGCCATTTTGTTAGTGTAATATCCTTCTCCGCAGCCTGCGTCGAGTATTTTTGCAGGTGAGGCGCCTACATACTCGTCAATAAGCGCGTTTATCTGGTCTGCGATCTTGCTGTAATATCCTTTTGAAAGAAAAGCGTTTCTGGCGCGTATACATTCGTCGCTGTCACCGCCGGCTGCGTGCGATGTGTGCAGATTTATATAACCGTCGGAGGCAAAATCAAAAAGATGACGGCGCGCGCCGGTGCAGGCGGCGCTTTTTCCGTCCTCGGTCGGCAGAAGAGCTTTGCCGCAGACGGGACACATAAGAGTGTTTTCCATGATTTTTCCGTTTTTCATAATCATTCGACCTTTTATCAATGAGAATTTACCATTATATTTTATCATGGCTGCAACACGCAGTCAAGATACCGTGTTTTTTACGGACAGATTCATAAAAATGTGCAGAAAAAATTAGTTCGGTACCTTGACATTTTTTGCGAAAGGGTATAGAATCATTGTAGCGCACTAAAGATCTAAATAAAAAAACAGCGGGAAGGAGATTTTTTATGAGCGAAAAAGATATATGCTCTGAAAATGAAAATACAGAGCAAAAAACGCGGGTCATATTCCTTATGGAAAGATACGCGCATTATATTTTTCATCGATTCTTTGAAAAACCCGGCAGAGACCGCGCTTTGCGCGTGCTTTATGAATCCGGCACCATAACACAGAAGGTATTTGCGGAGAAAATGAATATTCGTCCGTCGTCCTCAAGCGAGATACTTATGAAGATGGAGGGCGAGGGACTTATAACAAGGCTTCCGCATGACGAGGACAAGCGAAACATAAACGTAACGCTTACAAATGAGGGAAAAGAGCTTGCCGCAGAGATGATAAAAAAGCAGACGGAAACTGCAAAAGAGGCCATGCTTTCACTCACGCGTGAGGAGCTTTGCGAACTTGAACGTATACTTATAAAAATAATAGATGATTGGGACGAACGTTTCGGTGACGAGCCGAGAGCTTTCGGGCCATGTCCCGAAAAAGAAAGGAAGCGCAGACCGTGAAAAAAATGTTTTCATATCTGAAGCCGTATTGGCTCTGCGCCGTGATATCTCCGCTTATGATGATATTGGAGGTAGTCGCGGACTTGAGCCTGCCGTATCTCATGGCGTATATCGTAAACTACGGTATCATGGGAATAGACGTAAACGATCCGAATGAAGGTTCGGCTTTGGCAGGACGGATTTTGCAAACGCTTTTCGGAAGCGATTTTTCGCAGGTGACAATAATAATAATCACTTTCGGCGTGCTGATGTTGCTGATTACACTTATCGGAGGTTTTTTCGGCACATTCAGCGCGTATACCTCGGCAAAAGCGGCGCACGGTCTGGGATACGACCTGCGGCGCGATGCTTACGGCAAAATCATGTCGCTCTCGATAGAGCAGACCGATAAATTTACAACGGGTTCTCTCGTCACAAGAATGACGAACGACATCTCCGTTATCGTTGATTTTTTTGAAATGCTGCTCAAAGGTTTTGTGCGCTCGCCTATGTTTATAATCGGCGGCACTATTATGATACTTACGCTCGACCTTACGTTTTCTGCCGTTCTTCTCTGCGCTATACCGGCGCTCGTCATAGTGATAGCCTGCGTGCTTATCCGCGTGACGCCGATATATGCAAGAGTTCAGAAAAAGCTTGATAAAGTCAATTCCGTTGTCGGGGAAAACGTCGGTGGCGCGCGCGTCGTAAAGGCTTTTGTCAGAGAGGATTACGAATGCAGTCGTTTTGACAAGGCTAATGAAGAACTGAAAAATGAAAATTACCGCTCTCTTAAAACCATGGCGATAATCTCGCCCATGCTGACGATAATAATGAATTTCTCAGTTATAGCCGTTATATACATCGGCGGGTTTAATATATACATAGAGAATGCCGGCTTTAACACAGGCGATATCATGGCGGCGATCACTTATATAACTCAGGTAATAAACTCCGTTATGATGGCGACGAATATTTTTCAGTCGATTTTGCGTGCGGGCGCTTCCGCAAAGCGCGTGAATGAGGTTTTGGAAACGGAACCGATCATCAAAAGCGGCAATGGAGAAAGCTCTTGCAAGGACACCGCCGTTTCTTTCCGCAACGTAAGCTTCCGTTATCCCGGTACGCAGGGCAGACCTGTGCTGAAGAATATAAACATCGATGTAAAAAAAGGCGAAACGCTCGCCGTTATCGGCTCTACCGGTTGCGGAAAATCATCGCTTGCCTGCCTTGTGCCTCGTTTTTATGACGCGACGGAGGGAGAGGTGCTTGTTAATGGTGTGAACGTCAAGGACTGGGACATTGAAAAGCTTCGCGCCAAGATAGGTTATGTCATGCAGAAAAGCGAGCTGTTTTCAGACACGATAGAGGGAAATATACGTTGGGGAAACCCCGACGCTTCTCACGAAGAAGTGATAAGCGCGGCAAAGACGGCGCAGGCGGACGATTTCATTTCAGGTTTTGCCGAGGGATACGGCACGTTCGTCGCTGAAAAGGGCGCTTCCTTGTCGGGAGGACAGAAACAGCGTATCTCCGTTGCCCGTGCGCTCGTTCGTAAGCCGGAAATACTCATTCTCGACGACGCGACTTCGGCGCTTGACCTTGTTACGGAAGCAAAACTCCGCTCCGCGATAAAAGAAAAAGCAAAAGATACGGCGGTCATAATGATAGCTCAGCGCATAGCGAGCGTAATGGAAGCGGACAGAATAGCCGTTATCGAAAACGACGGTTCCGTGCTCCATGTCGCTCCGCATGAACAGCTTCTTAAAGAGAGCAGTACATACCGCGATATCTATGATTCGCAGATGAGAGAATACGGCGTAAAAGGAGGCAAAGCAAATGTCTGAAGAAAACAAAAAACGTACTGCCGATATGCCGAATATCCGCCCGGGCGGTCCGAGAGGCCCAATGGGCGCGCGCCTGAACGCGGAAAGACCGAAAAATACAAGACAGACTCTCGGCAAACTTTTTAAATATATCGGCAAGAGCCGCGCCGTTCTTACCGCGCTTCTCACGCTTGTTCTAGTCGTGACGGTCATAGATATAGCAGGGCCTAAGCTTCAGCAGCAGGCGATAGATACCATAAGATTCGAGGACGGAAGATTTACCGTCGATTTCGATTCCATGAGGTTCTATCTTGTCCTTATGGGAATTATTTTCGCCGTCAGCGGCGTGCTTACATATATGCAGAGTCTGCTTTCGGCAAAGCTCGCGCAGAATACCGTTTACCGTCTGCGCCGCGATCTTTTCCGCAAAATATCAAAGCTGCCGATAAAATATACGGACGATCACCGTCACGGCGATATAATGAGTACCATGACAAATGACGCCGAAAACGTTTCCAACGCCGTTTCGCAGACGATAACGACGCTGTTTTCAGCCGTTATGACGCTTATCGGCGTCGGCGTCATGATGATATATTACAGTCCGATAATGACTCTTGCGGCTCTTGTGACTATACCCGTGACGATAGTCTTTTCCGCAAAACTGGGGCGTTTTATGAGAAAATATTTTGCCGACCAGCAAAAACTGCTCGGCAAGCTTAACAGCCATGTCGAAGAGATGGTCAGCGGATACCGTACCGTCGCGGCATACGGCAGAGAGAAAAAGGCTGTGTCGGATTTTGCCGAAAGCGCAGGTAAGCTTCGCGCGTGCAGTATCAAGGCGCGCGTGTGCGGCGCCGTCATGGGTCCTGTGATGAATTTTCTCGGCAACCTTCAGTATGTCATACTTGCCGCTCTCGGCGGAATACTGATGATAAAATTCCCCGACAGCCCGGTAGGCGCGGGCATAACGGTGGGGACTATTCAGGCTATGCTCACATATTCCAAAAAGTTTACTCACCCGATAAATATGATAGCAAACCAGTACTCCACACTGATGACGGCTCTTGCCGGAGCGGAACGCATATTTGCCGTCATGGACAGTGAGGACGAGACAGACAACGGCACAAAGAGCGTCAGCGCCGAAGAAGTCGGAGGAAATATCGAGTTTGAGAACATCAACTTCGGCTATGTTGCAGACGAGCCTGTACTAAAAAATTTCAGCCTTTCCGTAAAGTCGGGACAGAAGATAGCGCTTGTCGGCGCTACAGGTTCCGGCAAAACGACGGTTATAAACCTTCTTATGCGCTTTTATGAGCCTCAATCGGGGCGAATAACGATAGACGGTACGGATATACGCGATATACCGAAAGAGGACCTGCGACATCTTATTTCGATAGTTTTGCAGGATACGGTGCTTTGGAACGACACCATACGCTCCAATATCAAGTACGGCAACCTCAGTGCTTCGGATGAGCAGACCGAAAAAGCGGCTGATACGGCAATGGCGGCGCGGTTTATTGAACGTCTGCCGGAAGGTTACGACACCGTTATATCAGAAGGCGGAACGAATCTTTCTCAAGGTCAGCGCCAGCTTCTTGCGATAGCGCGTGCAGTGCTTGCCGATCCGAAAATACTGATTCTGGACGAAGCGACTTCATCGGTAGATACGCGCACGGAGATGAATATTCAGAAAGCGATGATAAATCTTATGAAGGGAAGAACATCATTCATCATCGCTCACAGACTTTCTACCATCAGAGACGCGGACGTTATAGTAGTTCTCAAAGACGGCGTTATCGCGGAAGCGGGCAGCCATGAAACGCTTATAAATCAAGGCGGGGAATATTTTAAACTTTACAGCAGACAGAGCGCCGGTCTTGCTACATAAGCTTTCAAGCAAAAAAGAGAGCCTGTTTCCATTTTTCGGGAAACAGGCTCAAAAAAACGAAAGCCAAAGCTTTCGTTGGAATATTCTTTGTCGCAAGACCGCTTTTGCAGTCAAGCTTTATTTAAACAGCTGCGAAATGTATTGGTTTTATATTTCAAAAACAATGCATTTCCGCTTGATACTCAAACAGTATACATCATGTTGATATATATTTCAATACCTTATTGCAAAAAATTAAAAATTTAAATTTGTGTTTTTTATTCATTTTAAGCGATATATCAAAAAACGATAAAAAAATCTCCTCAAATCTTTTGAATATGAGGAGATTTTTTATACGGTGAATGAAAGTTCGGGAGCTGAGTATTTCTACATCAGTCTATAACGACTCTCCAGCCGAACGGATCTTCGAGCTTGCCGAGCTGGATTCCCGTTACGGTGTCGTAAAGCTTCTGGCTTACTTTGCCTATTCCGCCGTCGCCGATGACCATTACGGAATCTTTGTAGCGGAGCTTGCCGACGGGAGAGATGACTGCCGCCGTACCTGTGCCGAATATTTCTTCGAGTTTGCCTGTGTTTTGAGCTTCGATAAGCTCTTCAACGGATATCTTGCGTTCTTCCACATTCATTCCCCAGTGTTTGCAGAGAGCTATAACGGAGTTTCTCGTTACGCCGGGAAGGATACTGCCGTTGAGCATGGGAGTAACTATCTTGCCGTCTATCTTGAAGAAGATGTTCATGGCGCCGACTTCTTCAATATATTTGCGTTCAACACCGTCGAGCCAGAGCACCTGAGAATATCCCTCGTCGTGAGCCTTTACCTGAGCCGCAAGGCTGCAGGCATAGTTGCCGCCTGTTTTGGTAAAGCCCATGCCGCCGCGTACCGCGCGAACATATTCGTCTTCTATCCAAATGCCTACCGGAGCAAGCCCACTTTCATAGTAAGCGCCCGACGGGGAGAGAATAACTATAAACAGGTACGTTTTAGAGGGAGCAACGCCTAAGAATGCGTCTGTTGCAATAACGAAAGGACGAATATACAAAGATGTGCCGGGGTCTGTGGGGATCCAAGCTTCATCTATCTTTACAACTGATTTTACCGCTTGAATAAAATCTTCTTCGGGAATCTCCGGAATGCAAAGGCGTCTGTTGGAGGAGTTTGCGCGTTTTGCATTCATGTCGGGACGGAAAAGGCATGTTTTGCCGTCGTCTGTCTTGTAAGCCTTCATACCCTCAAACATTTCCTGACCGTAATGGAATACCATGGAGGAGGGGTCCAGAGAGAGGGGCTGATAGGGCACTATGCGCGCGTCGTGCCAGCCTTTGCCTTCGGTGTAATTCATCATGAACATATGGTCCGTGAAGATATGTCCGAACCCGAGAGGTTCGCCTTTTGCGGGGATTTTTTTTGGATTTTTTGTTTTTTCAACTGTTATATTCAGCATGGAAAATACACTTCACTTTCATTTTATATATTCAAGTTCATTTTATATATTCGAGTATCTTTGCAGTCATTCCGGAGCAGGAGAGAGGCTCTGCTTCGGAAGCGCCGAGGATATCTCCGGTGCGCCAACCGTCGTCAAGAACGTTTTCAACGGCTTTTTCTATGGCGAGAGCTTCTTTTTCAAGTCCGAAAGAATAGCGGAGCATCATTGCTGCGGAAAGTATTGTGGCGATGGGATTTGCTTTGTTCTGACCTGCGATATCCGGTGCGGAGCCGTGAATGGGTTCATACATTCCGCAGGAGGTGTCGCCGAGAGAGGCAGAGGGCAGCAGTCCTATGGAGCCGGTTATCTGAGAGGATTCGTCTGAGAGGATATCGCCGAACATATTTGTTGTTACGATAACGTCAAACTGCGAAGGATTTTTAATAAGCTGCATTGCCGCGTTGTCGACAAGCATATCCGTACATTCAACTTCCGGATACTGTTCTGCTATCTTGTGAACAGTAGCTCTCCAGAGTCTGGAGCTTTCAAGCACGTTCGCTTTATCTATGCTCACCACTTTCTTTCTGCGAAGCATTGCCGTTTTGAATGCGACATGAGCTATTCTCTCTATTTCCATTTCGCTGTAACATTCGGTGTCGTAAGCTTCGGGACCGTATTTGCCGTCGCGTCTGCCGCGTTCACCGAAGTATATACCGCCTGTAAGTTCGCGGATCATTACGATGTCAACGCCTTTTTCAGCTACATCGCGGCGCAGAAGGCAGGCGTCTGCCATAGCGGGGAAGAGCTTTGCAGGACGAATGTTTGTATAAAGACCGAGTGCCGAGCGAATGCCGAGCAGAGCCTTTTCAGGGCGCATATTACCGGGGAGAGTATCCCATTTTGGGCCGCCTACGGCGCCGAGCAGGACGCTGTCGGAGCTTTTGCAGCCGTTTACTGTTTCTTCGGGAAGCGGAATACCGCATGCGTCGATTGCGGCGCCGCCGATGAGATACGGTGTGAAATTAAAAGTATGACCGTAGATGTTGCCTATCTTTTCAAGAACTTCGCAGGCGCTGTCCACAATTTCGGGACCGATTCCGTCGCCGCGGAGAAGTGCTATATTGTAATTCATGAGCGATTACCTCTATATTAAGTTTGCAAGATTTGCGGGCAGAGGCGGATTTATTTTATTTTGCCTTGCTTTATCGCCTCTATAAGACCGTTTGATTCTATTATGGAGTTTATAAAAGCGGGGAACGGTTCCGTTTTATACTGTTTACCTGTTGTTTTATTCGTTATGACGCCGGCGGAAAGGTCGCATGAAAGAACGTCGCCTTCGCTTATCTCGTCTGCCGCCTGAGGACATTCGACTATGGGAAGTCCGATGTTGATGGCATTGCGGTAGAATATGCGCGCAAAGCTCTTTGCGATAACGACGGACACGCCGCTTTCTTTGATTACCATGGGCGCGTGTTCACGTGAGGAACCGCAGCCGAAGTTAAAGCCTGCGACCATTATATCGCCGGGAACGACTCTTTTTACGAAAGTGGGGTCAAGATCTTCCATGCAGTGGGAAGCCAGTTCTTTTTTGTCTATTGTGTTGAGATATCTTGCGGGAATGATAACGTCCGTGTCGACGTTATCGCCGTATTTTATAACTTTTCCGTCGAATTTCATTTTTTCATAACCTCCCTGGGATCTGCTATCTTGCCTGCGACTGCGCTTGCGGCGGCAACGGCGGGGCTTGCCAGATAGACTTCGGATTTGACGTGTCCCATTCTGCCGACGAAGTTTCTGTTCGTCGTGGCAACTGCGCGCTCGCCCTCGGCGAGAATGCCCATGTGTCCGCCCAGACAAGGTCCGCATGTCGGGGTAGAAACGATAGCACCTGCTTCGATAAATGTTTTGAGGTAGCCTTTTTCCATGGCTTCAAGGTATATCTTCTGCGTTGCGGGAATGATTATCGCGCGGACGCCTTTTGCAACCTTTTTGCCTTCGAGTATTTTTGCGGCTGCCTCAAGGTCGGAAAATCTGCCGTTTGTGCAGGAGCCGATGACAACCTGATCTATCTTCACATCGCCGCATTCGCCTATCTGTCTTGTGTTTTCGGGCAGGTGCGGGAAAGCGACTGTCGGTTCGATAGCGGAAAGGTCTATCTCATATGTTTCGTCGTAAACTGCGTCCTCGTCAGCGGTGAAGATAACGGGTTCGCCTGCGCCGGCGTTCTTCATGTATTCGAGCGTTTTGTCGTCTACTTCGAAAATACCGTTCTTTGCGCCTGCTTCGATAGCCATGTTAGCCATGCAAAGTCTGTCGTCCATAGAAAGCGAGTGCATACCTTCGCCGGTAAATTCCATCGAGCGATAGAGAGCGCCGTCGACGCCTATCATGCCGATGATATGGAGGATAAGGTCTTTGCCTGAAACGTATTCGGAAAGTTTTCCTTTGAGTACGAACTTAATGGCGGAGGGCACTTTGAACCATGCCTTGCCTGTTGCCATGCCGCAGGCCATATCCGTAGAGCCGACGCCCGTTGAGAAAGCTCCGAGAGCGCCGTATGTGCAGGTATGGGAGTCTGCGCCGATAACGACGTCGCCGCTCTTTACGAGTCCTTTTTCGGGCAGGAGCGCGTGCTCTATACCCATTTCTCCGACGTCATAGAAATTGACGATATCCTGATTTTTTGCAAATTGGCGGCACATCTTGCACTGTTCCGCCGCTTTGATATCTTTGTTGGGGGCAAAGTGATCCATTACAAGTGCGATCTTGTTTTTGTCGAAAACTTCGCCGCCGAGCTTATTATATTCGCGTATTGCAACGGGGGAGGTGATGTCGTTTCCGAGAACGAGGCTCAGGTTTGCGAGTATGAGCTGGCCTGCGGAAACGCTTTCAAGTCCCGCGGCACGCGCGAGTATCTTTTGCGTCATGGTCATTCCCATTGTGTTTGTTCTCCTTGAAAATAAGTGGATATGTGAAAAAATTTCCCGAAAGATCCCTCAAAGAGACCTTTCGGTGCGCCTTTTATGATATAGATATATAAGTTATATTATCTTTTCCAGCGCGTTTATGTAAGCTATGATACTTGCCTCAACTATGTCCGTGGAAAGACCGCGGCCAGAAACGAGGTCGTCGCTGCCTTCAACTCTTATCTTGACCATAGCCTCGCCGAGAGAATCTTTGCCCTCGGAAACGGCGTTGATGGAGTATTTTTCGAGCGTGTGCGCGGGAGGATTGATAAGCTTTCTTACGGCATTGTATGAAGCGTCTACGGGACCGTTGCCGACTGCGGCATCTTCTATTGTCGAGCCGTTTGTCAGCTTGAGTCTTACCGTGCTTGTTGCGGAAAGTACGTTGCTTGCGTGAACATAGAAGCGGTCAAGCGAATATTTTGCGTTTTCCGTATCCTTCTTTTTGTGCGTTACAAGAGCGCGAAGGTCGCTGTCGGAAATATTTTTTTTCTTGTCGCAGAGGACTTTGAATTTTTCAAAGCAGTCCAAAAGCTCCTCTTCGGAAAGTTCGTATCCGAGTTCGCGGAGTCTGGTGTCGAAAGCGTGCTTGCCGGAGTGTTTGCCCAGAACTATCTTGTTTGCTGTAATGCCTACGGATTCCGGCGTCATTATTTCGTATGTGCTTCTGTTGGCAAGAACCCCGTGCTGATGTATGCCTGCTTCGTGCGCGAAAGCGTTTGCGCCTACGATGGGTTTGTTAATTGCCGGAGTCTGACCTATTATGTTGTATACGAGTTTTGAGGTGTTGTATATCTTTGTCGTATCGATGCGCGGGGGATTTTTGTATATGTCGGGACGTGTACGCATAGCCATTACGACTTCCTCAAGCGAAGTGTTTCCCGCGCGTTCTCCCAGACCGTTTATTGTACATTCAATCTGTGTTGCGCCGCCGAGAACGCCTGCAAGGGAGTTTGCAACGCCGAGTCCGAGGTCATTGTGGCAGTGTACGGCGAAATCGACTTTGTCGGAATTTTCAACATTTGCAATAAGGTATGCAATAAGATTCTGCATCTCTGCGGGAGTGGTGTAGCCGACCGTATCGGGGATATTGATAGTAGTCGCGCCGGCGCGGATTGCCGCGTTTACAACTTTTACAAGGAAAGCAGGGTCGCTTCTGGTGGCGTCCTCTGCGGAAAATTCAATATTGGAGCAGTAGTTTTTGGCGTAAGCAACAAGTTTCTCCGTTTTTTCGAGAACCTGGTCTTCAGTCATTTTGAGTTTATACTGCATATGAAGAGGAGAAGTTGCAATAAACGTATGTATTCTGGGGTCTGCCGCGCCTCTTACGGCTTCATAAGCCGCGTCTATGTCTTTAATGTTGAGACGCGCCAGAGAGGCGACGGTGCAGTCATGGACAGCTTCGGCAATGCTCTTGACCGATTCAAAGTCTCCGGGGGAGGATATTGCAAATCCCGCTTCGATGATATCGACTTTGAGTTTTTCAAGCGCGTGCGCGACTTCAAGTTTTTCCTGAAGGTTCATGCTGCATCCGGGAGACTGTTCTCCGTCGCGCAGCGTCGTGTCGAAAATTTTAATCTGTTTCATGTTATCTGTCCTTAAAAATAGCATTTTGTTGCCGCACATATCCGCAGTTCCGAAAGCGGATATGTGCGGTGTATTATTTAATTATTCTATTAACAATTATTCTATAACGGCACCTTTGTCTGCGGAGCTTACGCTGCGCGCATATTTTTTCAGGTAGCCTTTTATGTCCGTTTTGACCTTGACGGGCATTTGAGCTTTGCGGCGTTCGAGTTCTGCTTCGGAAACTTCAAGGTTTACCGAGTAGTTGGGTATATCGATAGAGATGATATCGCCGTTTTTGACGTATGCGATAGGACCGCCGCTTACCGCTTCGGGGGAAACGTGCCCTATGGACGCGCCGCGCGTTGCGCCGGAGAAGCGTCCGTCCGTGATAAGAGCCACTTCTTTGTCAAGCCCCATGCCGCATATTGCGGATGTGGGCGAGAGCATTTCTCTCATGCCTGGTCCGCCTGCGGGACCTTCGTATCTTATAACGACTACGTCGCCGGGTTTTATCTTGCCTGCATAGATCTCGGCAATCGCCTCTTCCTCGCTGTCGAATACGACGGCGGGGCCTTTGTGCACCATCATTTCGGGGGCAACAGCGCTGCGCTTTACAGCCGCTCCGTTGGGCGCGAGCGAACCGAAGAGTACGGCAAGACCGCCGTTTTCCAGATACGGTTTTTCAATAGGGCGGATGACTTCCGGATTTTTTATAACCGCGTCCGCTATATTTTCGCCGACTGTTTTGCCCGTAACCGTTATAAGCGTTGTGTCGATAAGATTTTTCTTTGTCAGCTCTTTAATAACGGCATATACTCCGCCTGCCGCGTGAAGGTCCTGAACATGGTGAGGACCTGCAGGAGCCAGATGGCAAAGGTTAGGCGTGCGGTCGCTTATTTCGTTTACATAGTGAAGGTCGAGAGTCACTCCTGCCTCCTTGGCGATAGCCGTCAGATGAAGCAGAGAGTTTGAGGAACAACCGAGAGCCATATCTACTGTGAGCGCGTTTTTGAACGCTTTTTCAGTAAGGATATCGAGCGGTCGAATGTTTTCGTGAACGAGTTCAACGGCTCTTGTGCCGACTGTTTTTGCCAAACGCTGGCGTTCCGCGTATACCGCGGGTATAGTGCCGTTGCCGCGCAGACCCATGCCGAGCGCTTCCGTAAGACAGTTCATGGAGTTTGCAGTGAACATACCGGAGCAGGAGCCGCAGCCGGGACATGCATTGTTTTCGTAATAAGCGAGGTCTGCGTCCGTTGCTTTGCCGCTTTTATAGGCGCCGACGGCCTCGAACACGCTGTTGAGGTCCATGTATCTTCCGTCCTCCGAGCAGAGGGAAAGCATGGGACCGCCTGAAACGAAAATGGAGGGAATGTTGAGACGAGCCGCCGCCATGAGCATTCCGGGAACTATCTTGTCGCAGTTGGGAATGAAAACAAGACCGTCGAAACGGTGAGCTTTTGCCATACATTCCACGCTGTCCGCGATTATCTCGCGCGTCACAAGGGAATATTTCATTCCCTCGTGGCCCATTGCGATACCGTCGCAAACGCCGATAACATTGAATTCCACGGGGGTTCCGCCTGCCATGAGAACGCCGTCTTTTACACTGCGAGCTATCGTCTGGAGGTGTATGTGGCCGGGAATTATTTCATTGAAAGAGTTGACTATACCGATAAGAGGTTTTTTTATCTGGGCGTCTGTATACCCCATTGCCTTGAAAAGCGAGCGCTGAGGAGCGCGTTCCGCTCCAAGCTTCATTTCATCGCTTCTCATTTTGTAAGATCTCCCCAGTTCATTTTTTCACGAAGTTCTTTGCCTACCTGTTCCATCTGGGATTCAGCTTCCTGTCTGCGGCGAGCGTTGAAGAAAGGACGGCCTGCCTGGTTTTCAAGGATCCAGTTGCGGGCGAAAGCACCGTTCTGAATTTCTTCAAGAACTTTCTTCATTTCTTTCTTTGTTTCTTCTGTGATAACACGAGGACCTACTGTGTAGTCGCCGTATTCCGCAGTGTCGGAGATGGAGTAACGCATGAAGGAGAAGCCTTTTTTGAAGATAAGATCAACGATGAGCTTCATTTCGTGGATGCATTCGAAGTAAGCGTTTTCGGGTTTGTAGCCTGCTTCAACGAGAGTTTCAAATCCTGCTTTCATAAGAGCGCAAACGCCGCCGCAGAGAACAGCCTGTTCGCCGAAAAGGTCCGTTTCTGTTTCTTCTCTGAAAGTTGTGTCGAGGATACCTGCGCGAGCGCCGCCGATAGCGTAAGCATAGGAGAGAGCGAGGTCGTGAGCGTCGCCGGTAGCGTCGTTTTCAACGGCTACGAGGCAGGGAACGCCCTGACCTGCTGTGTACTGGCTTCTTACCGTGTGACCGGGGCCTTTGGGAGCTATCATAACTACGTTTACATCTTTGGGAACGATTATCTGACCGTAGTGAATGTTAAAGCCGTGAGCAAAAGCGAGAGTCATGCCTGCCGTGAGGTAGGGAGCAATGTCTTTTTTGTAAACTGCTGCCTGTTTTTCATCGTTGATAAGGAACATGACGAAGTCTGCTTTTTTTACTGCTTCGGAAGTTGTGTAAACTTCAAATCCGTCAGCTTTAGCTGTTACTGCGGATTTAGAGCCTTCGTAAAGACCGATGATAACATTTACGCCGGAATCTCTCATGTTCTGTGCATGAGCATGACCTTGACTGCCGTAACCGATAACGGCAACAGTCTTGGATTTGAGAAGTGTGGGATTGCAGTCTTTTTCATAATACATAGTAGCCATGATATTATATCTCCTTGTGATTAAAAAAATTTTATAATAAAATATTTTTTGGAATATGGGTGCGCGTAAAATTTAAATATCAGTTTATTGAGATGACGTCGTGCAGTTTGCCGAGCTGTTTTAAAAGCTGATAGTGAATATAGTCATCGCCGTAAACGGTAATTGTCATTTGGGATACGGCGGGATTTTCCGTTTCATGAACTTCAAGCGAACTTATGTTGAAGCCCCTGCGGGCGAACATCTCTGAAATACGGACGAGAACGCCGAATCTGTTTGCCACGGAAAGTGTGAGCTGAATTTTGTCGTTGTTTGCCAAATCTCTTTCCTCCTTGAATATTGATTTTATGAAAGTATCATGTTTTCGATAGAGCCACCGGGAGGGATCATGGGAAGAACACGCTCGTCCATATCGATGGCGCAGTCTATGATAACGGGACCGTTTGTGTTTACCGCCGCGGTCATTGCCTTGTTGAGCTGCTCAATGTTTGAAACGGAGTAGCCGTCCGCACCGAAAGCGCGGGCAAGAGCGGGGAAGTCTGTCTTGCGTTCGAGTGTTGTCTGTGAGTAGTGCTCGTTGTAAAAAGCTTTCTGCCACTGGCGGACCATGCCGAGAACGCCGTTGTTGAGGATCACTATGATAACGGGAAGCTTTTGAGAAACGGCTGTCGCCATTTCGTTGAGATTCATGCCGAAACTGCCGTCTCCGGTAAAGAGGACTGTTCTCTTGCCGGTTGCAATACAGCCGCCTATAGCGGCGCCCATGCCGAATCCCATGGTACCGAGACCGCCGCTTGTGAGAAATGTACGCGCAATTTCAAACTTATATTTTTGCGCGGCCCACATCTGGTGCTGTCCTACATCGGTAGCAACGGGGGTGTCTGCCGGAAGATACGAATTTACCGTTTCGATTATCTGGTAAGGAGTAAGCGCGCCGATTTGTTTTGCGGCGTTGTCTTCGGCAAATTTTATGAGCTTTTTCACTTCTTCGTGCCATTCGGGATGGCTTGCGGGGGAGACTTTTTCTATAATGCGCTCAAGCGCGTCGCGGACATCTCCGTGGATACCGAGGTCGACGCTCACGTTTTTGCCTATTTCCGCCGCGTCTACATCTATATGTATGATTTTAGCATCGTTGCAGAATTTTGAAATGTTTCCCGTAGCCCTGTCGGAGAATCGTGCGCCGAGCGTGATAACGAGGTCGGCACTGTTTTTCGCTTTTGAAGCTGCGGCGCTTCCGTGCATACCGGTCATACCGAGCTTTCTGGGATTTGAATCGGGCATTGCCGTTATGCCCATTATGCTGCAGCCGACAAAAGCGTCTATCTTGTCTGCGAGGGCGGGGACATATTCCTCCGCGGTTGCGGATATCACGCCGCCGCCGATATAGATATAAGGTTTTTTACTTTCGGCTATCATCGCCGCTGCCTTTTCGATATCTTCTTGGCTTGCTTTGGGAAGCTCGAAAGGCTTGACGACATCCTGCACCTCATATTCGGCGGTGTTTATCTGTACGTCTTTCGGAATATCCACGAGAACGGGACCGGGTCTGCCTGATTTTGCTATACGGAAAGCTTCTCTTATTGTGTCCGCAAGGTCTTCTGTTTTTGTGACCATGAAGTTGTGCTTTGTAACGGGTATGGTAATGCCGACGATGTCTACTTCCTGGAAACTGTCGCGTCCGAGAAGATGGCAGGGAACGTTGCCTGTGATGGCTACCATCGGAACGGAGTCGAGCATTGCGTTTGCAAGACCTGTTACAAGATTTGTGGCTCCCGGACCGGATGTCGCGATAACGACGCCTACTTTGCCCGACGCTCTTGCATAACCGTCTGCGGCGTGTGCGGCTCCCTGTTCATGAGCTGTAATAACGTGTTTGATTCGGTCGGCTTTTAGGTAAAGCGAATCGTATATATTGAGAACCTGACCGCCCGGGTAGCCGAAAACGACTTCGGTTCCCTGCTCTATCAAAGTTTCCACGAGTATGTCCGAACCTGTAATTTTCATCATTGCCTCCTGATATGAGTATTTTTAGGAAAAAAACAAAAAGCCTATGGCTAAAAGCTAACCATAGGCAGTAAAGATTGTAAAAAATCTATGTTTACGGAAAGCGGTTTAAAGTAGATCTATCCGTAAATATAAAAGCTTACATTCTGCGGTCCATGACATGACTTTCAGCACTATCTTTAACCGTGTACGCAGTTAGGACGATAGCGCTGATAATTATGCCTGTGAACGCATTGGTGTAAACCATTGTCATTTCTCCTGTAAATTTTTCTTAATCGTTGAATTTGGTTATCATATAATATATCAAACCGAAACTAAAAAGTCAAGTATTTTTGCACATTTTTTTATAAAAACGGAAAATTTTTTTGAAATGATTTCATTTTTGCTCAATAAAGCGCGAATATATTGCAAAAAATATGCTTTTATGGTAATATATTCGTAAAAAATTACGGAAGTGAATATCATGATAAAATTAGATAACGGAATTATATCTCTTTCCGTCGAGGAACGCGGGGCTCAGATGAGGAGCCTTTGCGATGTCGAGTCGGGCAGGGAGTATCTTTGGCAGGCTGACTCTGAGATTTGGGGAAGAACGGCGCCGGTGCTCTTTCCCGCGGTAGGGGCGGTGCATACCGAAGGATATATCTATAAGGATAAACGCTATCCCATGCCCAAACATGGATTTGCAAGGGATTTTGATTTTGAACCCGTGGAAAAGACTCCGCAAAGTCTTGTGCTTGCGCTTTATCCGAATGATAAGATAAAGCAGATGTATCCGTTCGATTTTGTTTTCCGCGCGAGATTCGCTCTTTCTGGCAGAACGCTGTCATTTTCGTACGAGGCGGAAAACATCGGCACGGAAACGATGTATTTTTCTCTCGGAGCGCACCCGGGATTTGCCTGCGCTTTTTCGGACAGGATAGTGTTTGAAAAGAGAGAGCCTACGGCGGCGCTTTTCTGCGGCGCTGATGACAGACCGAATAAATCCGCCGCGCCGTTCGTCATGGACGAAAGCGGAGAAATAGTTCTGTCCGAGGATTTTTTCTCTGACGGCTCGCTCGCTTTTCCGAGCGTTGAGTCTGAGAGAGTCTGCCTTGTCCGCGACGGAAAAACGTATCTCAAAATGAATTTCGGCAAAGTACCTCATCTGTGGCTTTGGTCGAAAGCCGGGGCGGCGTTCGTCTGCATAGAGCCGTGGCACGGCGCGGACGAATGTGTGCCTGAGGAACGGCTTGAGATGAAAAAAGGAATAATATCTCTTCATGCCGGCGAAAAATTTGTTTTCCCCATAACGGTGGAAATTTGAAAGTATTCAAGCACGGCAAAAAAGGCATATCGCCAAGATATGCCTTTTTGTTTTATTGAATTTAGTCGGCTTTTGTATATTTCGTGCCGCCGATTTTGATGTAATCTTCGCCTTTTTCAAAGCTGTGTGTTCCGTTGAAAGCCTGGAACAAGTCGCCGAGAGAGATATCGTCTTCGTTGGAATCGGCAAACTCAATGGTAATTTCATCTTCGTCGATGGAGTATGTTCCTTCAGCTTTGATTCCGCCCATGTCTATCGTTATTTTGCTGCCCTTGAAAGTGAGCTCGGTAGCGCCGAGTCCGAGCAATCCGTTGTTTTCGTATGTACCGGAAATTGTACTGCCGCAGGAAACGAGCGTAAAGCATGCAAAAGCGATAACGAGCGCCAATGCGACGATTCTGGTAATTTTCTTTGCCATAATAAAAATCCTCCTACAAAAAATAATATAGAACCCGATAAAATTGTATTTCGGTTATTACAATTATATACAAATTCGTCAATTTGTCAAGCATAAAGCATTATACAATTTATTTGAAGTGTAGAATATTATTTTTAATTGAAATAAACTATTGTCATGTTTGAATTTTGGTGGTAAAATATTAAAGTAAAAAATAAAATCAAAATATAAAATGGAAAAAAATGTATCATTTTATGTTTTTCTGTATTTTGTCGGAGAACAAGGCTATGAAAAAAACAAAAATAATTTGCACAATGGGTCCTGCATGCGAGAATGAAGAAACTCTCGAAAAAATGGTGAAAGCCGGCATGAATGTTGCCCGTTTGAACTTCTCCCACGGAGATCATGCCGAGCATAAGAGAAGAATCGATATGATAAAGCGCGTGCGCGAAAAGCTCAATGCACCTATTGCCATAATGCTTGACACAAAAGGTCCGGAATACCGTATCGGCACTTTTGAAAAGGGCAAGGTCGTGCTTAACGACGGAGATGATTTCATGTTCACTGTCGAGGATTGCGCCGGTGATGAAACTCATGTTTCCGTTTCATATAAAAAGTTGCCGCACGAACTTTTCCCCGGAGATACCATACTTTTGAACAACGGATTGCTTGAGTTCAGAGTTGAGTCTACCACGGAAAAAGAGATATTCACAAAGGTCGTTATCGGCGGCGAACTTTCGGACAGAAAGAGCATGAGTTTTCCCGGAAAGATACTTAAACAGAAGTACATGAGCGACAAAGACAAAGAAGACATTCTTTTCGGTATCGAAAACGACGTTGATTTTATCGCCTGCTCCTTTGTTTCAGTCAAAGAGGATATACTTACCGTCCGCGAATTTCTCAAAGAGAACGGCGGCGATAATATCGACCTTATCGCAAAGATAGAGAATCGTTCCGGCGTGGACAATATAGAGGATATAATCGACGTCAGCGGCGGTATCATGGTTGCTCGCGGAGATATGGGCGTTGAGATACCGTTCGAACAGCTTCCCGCAATACAGAAGCATATGATAACCGTCTGCCGCTACAAGGGCAAAAGAGTTATTACCGCGACGGAAATGCTTGAATCGATGATAACAAAGCCGCGTCCTACTCGTGCGGAGATATCCGACGTTGCAAACGCAGTATATGACGGTACGAGCGCCGTTATGCTTTCGGGAGAAACGGCTGCGGGCAAGTATCCTGTCGAGGCTGTACGCGCTATGGCGAAGATAGCCGAGCAGGCGGAAATGGATATAGATTACGTTTACCGTTTCCACACCTCGGATTTCAAGATAGCAAATGAGATAGACGCTATCTCTCATGCTACCTGTGACCTTGCCATAGACCTTAACGCAAAACTCATAATCGTCTGCTCACGCAGCGGTAAGACTGCGCGCATGGTATCGCGTTTCCGCTCTCCCATACCGATAATCGGTCTTACAACTGATGTAAAAGCTTGGCGCAAGCTTGCGCTTTCTTGGGCTGTGCTTCCCGTTATGAGCGAGGAGTTCCAGTCTACGGACGTTCTTTTCTACCATGCTACGAGAGTTGCCAAAGAAACGGGCATGGCGGGGTCCGGAGATCTTATCGTTATCACCGGCGGACAGACGAACGGCTTGTCCGGCAATACTTCTCTTATCAAATACGAGATTCTCAAATAACTCACACCTTTCTTGAAAGAAAGGTGTGCCAAAGAACCTCAGTAAAAAAGCTGTATAGTAAAAAAGCTGTATAAAAAGCTGTATAGATATATTTTATCGATAGTTTCACATTTTCGGCACGGAGCAAAGGGGTGCCAAAGAACTTCAGTAAAAAATCTGTATAGGCTATATTATATAAGCTATATAGTATCATATGATCAGCCGAAAGAGCATATCATTAAGTAGATATGCTCTTTTTTAGTTGTAGTTAATTAAAAACTTAAATAAACATGTTCAAAATATTGACATTTTTTGTTCATGGTTATATAATTAATTATATCGATAATATCGAAATAAATCACATTTGGAGGTATTTAAAAAATGATTGACAGAATTGAAATTAAAAATCTTGCCAAGGAGTCGCTCAAAGGCAACTGGGGAATCGCCATAGGTTCATTTCTCTTATATTCGATTCTTTTTTCAGCGCTTTCCTCTACAGGTATAGGCGGATTTATCGTAGGCTTTTTAGTTGCCGGATATATTTCCGTTTATATGAGTCTTATCAGAACGAAAACAGCTAAACTTGAGATGCTTTTCAGCGGTTGCAAAAATTTTGTCACCAACTTTTTGGCATATTTTCTTGTTCAGATTTTCACTGTTCTTTGGTCGCTTCTTTTTATCATTCCCGGCATAGTAAAATCTATATCCTATTCTCAGACGATGTACATACTCAACGACCACCCCGAAATGAGCGCAACGGAAGCTATTACCGAAAGCAGAAAAATGATGAATGGTCATAAAATGGAGTATTTCGTACTTATGCTCTCATTCTTTGGTTGGGCAATTCTTTCCATGCTTACTTTCGGTATCCTCCTTCTCTATGTGTCTCCTTATATGCAGGCTACATTCGCGGCTTACTACGAAAAACTTAAAGAACAGCCCGTTCTTGAAAACGTTTAAAAAATAAACAATAAAAAATGCACCTTTGCGGTGCATTTTCTGTTTATATATTGATTTTTATATGTTGAAATTATTTTTTAAATGTTTTTAAGGTGTGGTTTATATCGTCGCAAAGTATGTCTATGTCATATTTCTTGACCGTCGGTATGCGTGCCGCTTCTTTGCCCGACGATGTGATGACGATGAACGCAGAGGTTATCTTCGAGCCGTCTGCCAGAGTTTTTTCTTCTGTTTCAACGGAAACGCCGTCTATATCGTCATAGATAAAGCGGTCGATATTTTCCGTAGTGCTGTCTTCTATAAGGGATATCTTTTTTTGAGCGGTGTAGATTCCCGCTTCGGTGAAAAGGAGCGCGGTAGCGCAGTAGAGTGAAGTGCGAACTTTGCGGTCGCCTTTCGCGCGGCGCACGAGCACGTTTTCGTCGAATACATAAGCGCCTGTCGTCACAGGTCTGAGTGTACGCAAAAGCATATTTTCTATACCTATTTTTTTTGCGGCTTCTTCCTCATATTTTGCGGTTGCCTGAGCCACAGCGAAGTCGAGATCGCTGCTGTTTGAGCGCATAGAGCGAGGAATGAAAGCTATGCACGCTCCTGCGGCGGCGATGATAAAAGATAGATAATATTGATACGGTATAAACCATAATCCAAGCATCGTGCAGGAAAAAAGTATCGCTCCAACAACAAGTATGCATATCCCGATGTAGAAGTGTTTGTCGTTGCTTTGGAAGTATTTGAGATTTTTTTTGTAGTCCATAATGAAGTCCTTTCTTGTAAGAGTAGAGGTATGATTTTGTTTTGATGTTTTGCCTTTGTTCGCTTAAATGATATCAAAAATCAATATAAAAGTCAATATATATCAACTAATAGTTTTTTAAAACATATAAAAGTGCTGCGCTGTATGACGCATTTCTTAACAAAAGCGCAGGTCGTGTCATATTATGTCAATGAATGACTTAAAATGAAGTTTTACGGGAGCGGAATTATGACGCGATGGTTTTGTTCGCTTGCATATTATCAGCAGGCACTTTTGGCAACTTTGTTTACATGGGGCGTTACGGCTTTGGGCGCCTCTTTGGTTTGTTTTTTCAGGAGCATACGAAAAGGCGTAATGGATTCCATGCTCGGCTTTTCGGCGGGAATAATGACGGCGGCGTCGTTTTGGTCGCTGTTGCTTCCCGCGTCGGAGATGGCGGAGGAACTTGGACTTCACTCGTGCGCCGTTCTGGTGAGTGGATTTCTCTCCGGAGGACTCCTGCTTTTTTTCGGAGATAAAGTATTCATGGCGGCGGAAAAGAGAACGCAGAACGCACGCGCTCTCGGAGCAAAAAAACGCTCTGTTATGCTTGTTTTTTCCATAACCCTGCACAATATTCCGGAGGGGCTTTGCATCGGCGTGGCTTTTGGCTCTCTCGCATACGGCGCGCATAGCTCGAATCTAGCTTCGGCGTGCCTTCTTGCGCTTGGCATAGGACTTCAAAACTTTCCGGAGGGCGCGGCGGTAAGTCTTCCGCTTAGGCGCGAGGGTGCCTCAAGACGCCGCGCATTCTTTTGGGGACAGCTCAGCGGCGCCGTAGAACCCGCCGCAGGAGTCGCCGGAGCATTGCTTGTGACATATGTTAAGGCGCTTCTTCCTTTCTGCCTATCATTTGCCGCAGGCGCAATGATATATGTCGTGGCGGCGGAACTCGTTCCCGAAAGCTCATATGACGGAAAAAATGGAGCCTTTGCCTTTTTCAGTCTTGTCGGATTTGCGCTTATGATGTTTCTTGATATGATATTTTAGCAAATTCGGAAAAAACTATTGACTTTTAAGGGCGAAAACCATATAATAAATCTTATGATTCATACAATAATATTACATGAAATGCGATGACGGAAAAAATATCGCGCATATGCTTTGCAAAGAGAAACGGCGGCAGGTGAGAGCCGGAGAAGGCGGCGTGAGAAAGATCATTCCCGAGCAGGAGGCTGAAAACAGGACGTTTGAAAAATATCCCGTTAAGACGGGTGCGTCTGCCATTAGGTTCTCACGCTGTCCCGCGTTAAAAGGAACGCATATGTCGGTATGCGATAAAGTTTTATTGAGTGGTACAACGGAATTTATATCCGCCTCAACTATGAGGCGGATTTTTGTTTTTTGGAGGTATATATGCTGACTATTGACAAGATCTACGATGCGGCGCGCGTGCTGGAAAACGTGGTGCGCCATACGCAGCTGATAGAGGCGCCGAGAATAGGCGCGGAATGCGGCTGCCGTGTTTATCTTAAACCGGAAAATCTTCAACTTACAGGCTCTTTTAAGGTACGCGGCTCGGCATACAAGATTTCTCAGCTGACGGAGGAGGAAAAAGCTCACGGCGTTATCGCCTGCTCAGCAGGCAACCATGCTCAGGGCGTGGCGCTTGCGGCGACGAAGCAGGGTATCAAGTCCGTTATCTGTCTGCCTTCTTCCGCTCCCATATCAAAAGTTGAGGCTACAAAGCGCTACGGCGCAGAGGTATGCCTTGTAGACGGCGTTTATGATGACGCTTATACAGAAGCTATCCGCCAGAGAGATGAAAAGGATTATACATTCATTCACCCGTTCGACGACGATGACGTTATTGCAGGACAGGGAACGATAGGTCTTGAGATACTGAACGAACTGCCTGATACGGATATAGTTGTTGTTCCCGTCGGCGGCGGCGGTCTTATATCCGGCGTTGCTTTCGCCATCAAAACATTGAAGCCTTCCGTCAAGGTCTACGGCGTTCAGGCTGAGGGCGCGCCTTCGATGTTCAATGCGGTAAAATCCGGAAAAGCGGAAATGCTTCCTTCCGTTTCGACGTTCGCCGACGGCATAGCCGTAAAATGCCCCGGAGAAAATACGTTTGAATACTGTAAAAAATATGTCGACGAGATAGTTACTGTTTCAGAAGATGAGATATCCGCGGCAATACTCCATCTTATAGAAAACCAGAAACTTACAGCAGAGGGTGCGGGCGCGGTTTCCGTAGCGGCGGTAAAATTCGGAAAGATACCCGTAGAGGGAAAAAAGGTAGTGTGTCTTGTTTCCGGCGGAAACATAGATGTTACCATACTCTCTCGCGTGATAGACCGAGGTTTGCACAAGAGCGGCAGAGCCTGCTCCATCGTTATCGAGCTTATCGACAAGCCCGGTCAGCTTGAGGCTGTTTCTCACATCATCGCGTCATGCGGCGGCAATGTCGTATCCGTTCATCATGAGCACGGCGACGCTCAGGCGGTAAACGGCTGTTTCCTTCGCATAGGCATGGAAACAAGAAGCTTCGAGCATATCAAGGAGATACGTACAGCTCTTATCTCCAAAGGATTTAAGCTGGTCTGATGGTTTGGTAAAAATAAATCGAAAGACATACATAAAAATAACATAAAAATAATTTTATTTCGGAGGTTTTGTCATGTCCAAAGTTATTTATACGAAAAATGCGCCCGACGCAATAGGTCCCTACTCACAGGCGGTAGTTACCGGAAATCTTCTTTTCACTTCCGGTCAGATAGCTATCAATCCCGCTACCGGAAACGTCGAGGCTGCTACTATTGAAGAACAGACGGAACAGGTCTGCAAAAATATCGGAGCGCTTCTCGCGCAGGCGGGCGCGTCTTTTGGTAACGTAGTAAAAACGACCTGTTTCCTTGCCGATATGGGCGATTTTGCGGTGTTCAATGCAGTATACGGAAAATATTTCGTATCCAAGCCGGCTCGTTCCTGCGTTGCTGTTAAAACTCTGCCTAAAAACGTGCTTTGCGAAGTTGAAGTGATAGCCGAGCTCGGCTGAGCTTGTGCGTAAACTAAAGCGGCTCGCCTTTAGTTTGCTGACAAAGGTAATGGGTGGGCAAAATGACGGAAAGTTTTCGTCCGCCTTTTTCAAAAGGCGGTGCGGTCGAGAGTCGTAACCCTCGTCGCCGCCCGCAGTCGGCGAAATTCCTTTTCGGCGATTTCTTTTTGCCAGGCTTTTTCTTTGCACCTGCATGGTCAAAGAAAAAGCGAGTGTCGGATTTGTACAATGGCCGAGGAGTCAGGATTTTTTAAAAATTGCTCTTGACAAATGATACATGCCGTGATAAAATGAACACATAAAAATATATGAAACCTGCGAGGAAGAAGAGTAGCGGGCATGAAACGGCAAAGAGAGCCGCAGTTGGTGAGAAGCGGCGCGCGTAGTGTTTGTGAATGGGCTTCCGAGGGCGGACCGAAAGTTTTTCAAGTAGGCTCCGACGGGGTGCGTTGCCGTTATCACTTCGCCGCGTATGATGGTACGCGAAAGAGTGCGGAAGCTTTTCTTCCGAAATCATGTGGGTGGTACCGCGGAAATCGTTTATTTCGTCCCGATGTCTTTACAGACATTCGGGGCGTTTTTTGTTTTTATACGAAATTTATACGAAAGGAATTTAGATCATGTTTATTCTTTCTTTGCGATGGCGCGATAAGTGTATTTCAACATTTAAACGCTGTTAAAAAATCAAACACAGAAAGGAACCTTTTACAATGAAAAAAATAATATCTCTCGTTCTCACCTCCGCGCTTCTTGCGCTTATGCTCTTATCCTTTGCATCCTGCTCCTCCGACGATAAACCTACCATAGGAATCATACAATTCGGTTCGCACGGCTCGCTCAATAACTGCTATGACGGCATCATGCAGGGACTTGAAGAAATGGGAATTACCGAAGAAGAATACAACATAGAATATGTAAACAGCAATTTTGACTCAAGCGTTTCTCAGTCGCAGGCGAATACATTTGCAAATAAAAAAGCCGCCGTTATCATCGCCATAGCAACTCCCTCCGCAGTTGCCGCCGCAACGGCTTCCGACGGCGCTATTCCCGTTGTTTACTGTGCGGTAACGGATTCTTCGGTCATGGATAATTATGAAAACATAACAGGTTCTTCCGATATTCCCGATTTCGACAAACAACTCGAGGTAGTAACGGCATTTATGGGAAAAACCGATATCAAAATAGGCGTGCTTTACTCCACGGAGGAATCAAGCTCTCCTGTGCAGATTGCAAATCTTAAAGACGCGGCTCAAAAATACGAAGGTATGGAAATAATCGACAGCGCCGTTTCCGACATCACCACTATCGATTCAAAAACAAACGAGCTTATCGACCGCGGAGTCGACTGCTTTGTAAATCTTCTCGACAACACTATCGTCGGCAAGCTTGAAACAAACATTCTTCCCATAACGAACGAAAAAAACATTCCCGTTTTCGGCTCTGAGATAGAGCAGGTCAAGGTAGGATGTGCGGCAAGCGCTTCCATAGATTATATAGCCGTGGGAAAATCTGCCGGAACGGCGGCAGCTAAGATACTCGGCGGCGCTTCTGCCGATGATATTCCCGTCGCGGTCATCACCGATCCCACGGTCTACTACAACAGCGATGTTTGCAAGGCTCTTGGAATGACCGTTCCTTCGGATATCGCGGCGACAGATACAAAGACGCTTTCTTAAAAGGTTAGATTAGCTGACAAAGATAATGGGCGGCAAAATGACGGAAAGTTTTCGTCCGCCTTTTTCAAAAGGCGGCGCGGTCGAGAGTCATAACCCTCGTTGCCGCCCGCAGACTGTTATTTATAATAAAAAATCATATAGAAGGTTTTGCCATGTCTTTATTTTTCGGTACGACGATAGACGGACTGCAGATGGGACTTTGCTTTGCGGTCATTGCTCTGGGCGTCTATATCTCATATTCAATACTCGATTTTCCCGATCTCTCGGTCGACGGCACGTTTCCGCTTGGCGGCGTTGTCAGCACTGTCATTATGCTCAGGCTGGGAGTTCCGCCTCTTGCGGCAATATTCCTCTCTTTTTTTGCCGGCGTGATTGCGGGCACCGTCACGGGTATCCTTCATGTTAAGTTCAAGATATCAAATCTGCTGTCGGGCATAATAGTGATGACGGCGCTTCTTTCCGTGAATTTGGCCCTTACGAAGCTGCTTACGAAAACAGGATATACTACGACAATATTTTCCTACAGAAGTGAGGATTTGAAGGGAATTTTCAACGGCGGCTTTGCAGAGCTTTTCGGAAGAGAATACCGAGATTATGTCGTTATAGCCATGCTTCTTGTTATCGTTGTTGCCATAAAACTTGCTATCGACATTTTTCTCAAAACAAAAGCCGGATATATGCTCCGCGCGACCGGCGACAACGAGCGCGTTGCGGTGACTTTGGCAAAAAACGCCGGAAACTATAAGATATTCGGTCTTGCGCTTGCAAACGGATTTGTCGCAATGTCAGGCGCGATATACTCTCAGCTTTTCATGTCTTACGACAACAATTCAGGTACCGGCAAGGCGGTTCTTGCACTTGCCTCCGTTATAATAGGAACCGCAGTATTTTCAAATATAAAATTTTTGAAAGATACGACAACCGTCATCATCGGCGCCATAATTTATTCGCTTTGCCTTAATTATCTTGTGCTTGCAGACAAAGACGGCGTATACCTTAAACTGATGAACGCGGTTCTGTTCGCGCTTATATTGATATTTAACAGAAAGATATCCGATTTTATCCGCAAGCGCTCCGCGGCAAGAGGAGGTAAAAAAGATCATGCTTGAACTTCGCAATATAAAGAAGGTGTTCGGACTCGGAACGGTAAACGAGACGGTACTTTTTGACGGCTTTTCTCTTGATGTGAAGAAGGGAGAATTTCTTTCCGTCGTAGGCTCAAACGGCAGCGGAAAAACCACAATGCTTAATCTTATCTGCGGCTCTTTGCCGCTTGACGGCGGAAAGATAATCGTCGGCGGCAGAGATATAACCGCTTTCCCCGAATACAAGCGGTATAAGACTATCGGCAGGGTTTACCAAGACCCCGCCATGGGCACTTGCCCTCATCTTACCATTGCCGAAAACATGGCGCTTGCCGAACAAAAGGGCGTGCGCTCCGGTTTCGGATTTGGCGTGAATAAAAAGAGAATCTCTTTTTATCGTGAATTGCTCGCTCCGCTGTGTCTGGGGCTTGAGGACAAGATGGATGTCAAAGTGGGCTTGCTTTCGGGAGGTCAACGTCAGGCTATGGCGCTCATCATGGCTACGATGACGCCGATAGATATACTTATCCTCGACGAACACACGGCGGCTCTTGACCCGAAAACGGCGGAGATAATAATGCATCTTACAGATGAAGTCGTAAAGAGCAAAGAGCTTACCTCTGTTATGGTGACGCACAATCTTCGCTTTGCCGCGGAATACGGAAACCGCCTGCTTATGATGCACAACGGACACGCCGTGCTTGACATAGCCGGAGAGGACAAAGCAAAAACCAAAGTGGAGGACTTGCTCGGGCTGTTCAACGAGATAAGCGTTGAATGCGGCAACTGAAACGACTGTTATATTATGCAAAAAATCTGTATTTTTTCGTTTAAAATATTGACATGATATTTGCAAGCGTGTATAATTAAACAAAAAGCGGATAAATCCCGCGCAAGGAGGACGATGTAATAATGAAAAAGATGTACTATTCTTATTTTCGATTTTATTATTACGCTGCGTCTTTGTGAGGGCAGTCTGTTTTCCGCATAGTTTTTTTGATTTACAGAAAAGACGAATTGTGCCGCAGAATGCCACGGGTTTTTTGCGGCGCTCTTTTTTCGCAGAGTTGCCGCAAAAAGGCACTCTGCGTTTTTTGTTTCTGATTTTTTATTTTTAACGGGAGATATTGATATAATGATTTCTGAAAAAATGCTTGAGCTTGGAAGAAAAAGCTCGGCTATACGAGAAATATTCGAGTACGGCAGAAAGAGAAAGGCTCAGATAGGCGAAGAAAACGTTTTTGATTTCAGCCTGGGCAATCCCAGCGTTTGCCCGCCTGCCGTCGTAGGCGAAACGATAAAAAAAATTGTCGATGAGCTTGATCCGACAGAGCTTCACGGATATACTTCTGCCCCCGGCGACCTTGCAACGCGCAGCGCAGTTGCCAATTATCTTGCGGAGAAATACGGCACGGACGATACGGCTGATAATATATATATGACGGTTGGCGCGGCGGCTTCGCTTACAATAAGCCTTAAAGCCGTCATATGCGACGGCGACGAGGTGATAGTTTTGGCGCCGTTTTTCCCCGAATACCGCGTTTTTGCGGAGAGCGCGGGCGCGAAACTCGTTGTCGTGCCTTGCCGCGAAGGAGATTTTCAGCTCGACGCCGACGCACTTTCTAAAGCTGTAAACAAGAACACGAAAGCCGTTATCTTAAATTCGCCCAATAATCCCACCGGCGCGGTTTTTTCCGAAGCAAGCATAAAAACTCTTGCCAAAATCCTTTCGGAAAAGGAAGCTGAGTTTTCCCATACGATATATATAATTTCCGATGAGCCTTACCGCGAGCTTGTATACGGAGATGTGAAAGTTCCTTATACGGCAAATTATTATGACGATACTATATCCTGCTACTCTTTCAGCAAATCGCTGTCGCTCCCCGGAGAGCGCATAGGATATATATGCGTTTCCAAAAAATGCGGCGATTGGAAAGACATTTTCTTCGCCGTATGCGGAGCGGGACGCGCGCTCGGTTTTGTCTGTGCCCCCAGTCTTATGCAGAAGATTATCCCCGCTTGTCTGGGAAAAACGTCGGACATCGCCGTTTATGACACAAACCGAAGGATACTTTACAAAGAGCTTACGGATTACGGATACGAGTGTGTAAAACCGGACGGAGCTTTTTATATGTTTGTAAAAGCGCTCGAACCGGACGCGGCGGCGTTCTGCGAAAAAGCAAAAAAACACGAACTTCTGCTTGTCCCGTCGGATTCTTTCGGCGCGGAGGGGTATGTGAGAATATCGTACTGCGTTACGACGGAGCAGATAATGCGCTCGCTTCCGGCTTTTAAGGCGCTTGCGGAAGATTACGGCAAAATTTAAAAAATACGGAGAATAACATGGACGAACTTGAAAAAGCCAGAATGGAAATAAATGAGGCGGACAAGGGAATTGCGGAACTGTTCTGCAAGAGAATGAACGCGGTGCGCGCCGTTGCCGAATATAAGAAAAAGAGAGGACTTCCCGTGCTCGACGCAGAGCGCGAAGCGGCGGTGATAGCAAAAAACAGCCGCCTTGTTGAGGACGAGGAACTTCGTTCGTATTACGTAAATTATCTTAAATACACTATGGAGCTTTCCCGCGCTTATCAGCATAAGCTGATAAGCGGTGCAAGGATAGCATACAGCGGAATCCCCGGTGCTTTCGCATCGCTTGCCGCGGCAAAACTTTTTCCTGACGGAGAGCATGTGGCATATCCGGATTTCGAGGCTGCTTACAACGCCGTCGTAAACGGCGAATGCGACAGCGTCGTTCTTCCTATTGAAAACAGCTACGCAGGGGAAGTGGGGCAGGTAATGGATCTTATCTTTTTCGGCTCGCTTTATATAAATAACGTCATGGGACTTGCGGTGACGCAAAATCTGCTCGGTGTTCCCGGAAGCAGGCTTGAGGATATAAAGCGTGCCGTAAGCCACCCTCAGGCGCTTGAACAGTCGGCGGTATATCTTCGCAGCCGCGGAATAGTTCCCGTTTCATTTTCCAATACGGCTTTGGCGGCAAAACATGTTGCGGAGCTTGCGGACAAAACGACGGCGGCTGTCGCGGGCGATGAAGCCGCGAATATATACGGGCTTACGGTTCTTGCCCACGGTATAAACGAAAACCATATGAACACGACAAGATTTGCTACCCTCTCACGCGTGGAGAACAAGCGCACGGGAAGACCGGACGATAATTTCATGCTTGTTTTCACGGTCAAAAACGAAGCGGGAGCGCTTGCCAAAGCAATGGATATTATCGGAAAGCACAGGTATAACATGCGCGGACTCCACTCCCGTCCGATGAAGGAGCTTATGTGGCAGTATTACTTCTATCTTGAAGCGGAAGGCGATGTTCGCAACGCAAACGGCGACGAGATGATGAACGAGCTTTGCGACGTCTGCGACAGACTCAAGCTTGTAGGCTCATATACCGTAAAATAATGCGAACAAAAAGCAAAAACGGCTTATTCGTGCCGTTTCGGAAAGGATATTTATATGACGATAAATGTTGAGCTCGGAAAATCGAGCTATGATATAGAACTGAGCCGCGGCGCACTTTTCCGCGCCGGTGAGCTTATTCCCATGAACAGAAACGTTCTTGTGGTCACTGACAGCGGTGTGCCTTGCGAATATGCGGACACCGTCGCTTCCTTTGCAAAAAAAGCCGTCAAGGCGGTCGTGCCTCAGGGCGAGGCAAGCAAGAGCTTTGAGATGCTTGAATATCTGCTGGCGACTATGCTTGATGCAGGTTTTACCAGAAAAGACGCGGTCGTAGCCGTCGGGGGAGGTGTCGTGGGTGACCTTGCCGGATTTGCCGCCTCCATGTATATGAGAGGTATTGATTTTTACAATATCCCGACGACTTTGCTCTCTCAGTTGGATTCTTCCATAGGCGGCAAGACTGCTGTCGATTTTCACGGATATAAAAATATCATTGGCGCATTTTATCAGCCGAAAAAGGTCATAATCGACCCTGATGTGCTGAAAACTCTTCCACAGCGTCAGGTAGCGGCGGGCATGGCAGAGGCGATAAAGATGTCCGCTACGTCAGATAAAGAGCTTTTTGAGGCTCTTGAGTCTGCGGACGATATTTACGCGGATATTGACAAGGTTATCGAACGCGCGCTTCTTATCAAAAAGCACGTCGTTGAGTGCGATGAAAAGGAGTCAGGGTTCCGCAAGATACTCAATTTCGGTCATACGTTCGGTCACGGGATAGAGAGCGTGTTCGGCGGTACAATGTATCACGGAGAATGTGTGGCGCTCGGTATGCTGCCCATGTGCGAAGCTCAGGTAAGAGAAAGACTTGTAAAAGTTCTGAAGAAAGCAGGGCTTGCGACAGAACTTAAACTCTCCAGCGAAGAAATGAAAAAAGCTATGGAAGCAGTTTCACATGACAAAAAGAGCGCGGGAGACAGCATAGACGCCGTGCTTGTTAATGAAGTGGGAACATTTGAAATAAAGAAGCTGACTGCCGATGAAATAGAGGCAAGAGCGGTAAAGATATTCGCATAAGGAGAAGCCGATGAAAAATACGTTTGGAAATTCCGTAAGCATTACTGTTTTCGGAGAGAGTCACGGGCCGTTCATAGGCGCTGTGCTTGACGGACTAGCTCCCGGTATAGAGGTCGACGAGGACGCGGTGCGCCATGCGCTCACGCTCCGCAGACCGGCGGGAAGGATATCCACCGCAAGACAGGAGAAAGACGAATATATTATAGCCAGCGGCGTATTTGAGGGAAAGACAACGGGCACGCCGATAACGATAATAATTCCCAATGCAGATACAAGAAGCAAGGATTATAAAAAAACTTACGGGCTTGCACGTCCCGGACACGCGGACTTTTCGGCTTACTGCAAATATCACGGCTTTGAAGATTACCGCGGCGGAGGTCATTTTTCCGGCAGAATAACGGCTTCGCTTGTTGCGGCAGGCGCCATTGCGCGAACTGCGCTTGAAAAAAAAGGCGTTTACATTGGCACGCATATAAAAGAGCTTGCCGGCATAGCGGACCGCCCTTTCGGAGAATACAGGGAAGATATAGACGAGCTTTATTCCAAAGTATTTCCCGTACTGTCGGCAGAGGCGGAAAACGCAATGAAAGCCGAGATAGAAAAAGCTGCTTTTGAAGGAGACAGCGTCGGCGGAATGCTTGAAACCGTTATAATAGGCATGCCTGCGGGCGTCGGCGAGCCGTATTTCGATTCGCTCGAAAGCGTGATATCGCATATGATGTTCTCCGTTCCCGGAGTCAAAGGCGTGCTTTTCGGCGCGGGTACGGATTTTGCCGTAATGCGGGGAAGCGCGGCTAATGACGCTTTCGGGGTGAAAGACGGCAAGATCTGCACGCTCACGAACAATAACGGCGGGGTGAACGGCGGGATTACAAACGGCGCTGCCGTAATGTTCACCACGGTTGTAAAACCTACGCCCTCCATCTACAAAAGACAAAAGACAGTAGACTTTTTAAAGTCAGAGGAAACAGATATTTCCATAGAGGGGCGCCATGACCCATGCATAGTTCACCGCGCGAGAATAGTTGCGGACAGTCTTGCGGCCGTTGCGCTATGCGATATGCTCGCGCAGAGATACGGCACGGATTATCTTGCGCCATGACGGAATAATATATAAAGAAATTCAAACAAACATATCCGCAAAATTTAAGGAGAGAAAAATGAATAGATACGGACTTCTCGGAGAAAAACTGCCGCACAGCTTTTCAAAGGAAATACACGAAAAAATAGGAAAATACGATTTTGAACTTATTGAGGTTGCCAAAGAAGACTTTGCCGATTTTGTCTCTAAGCGGGAATTTACGGCAATCAACGTTACGATCCCATATAAGCGCGATATCATACCATATCTTTATTATATGAGCGATCGTGCAAAAAGCATCGGAGCTGTGAATGTGGTTCTGAACAAGGAAGGAAAGCTTTACGGATATAATACTGATTTTGTAGGACTTCGTAACCTTATTTTGCGCGCGGGCTTTGATTTAAAAAATGCCGTTGTTCTTATTCTCGGCTCCGGCGGTACAAGTATGACGGCACGCGCTGTTTCCTCAGACCTCGGAGCAAAAGCAATAAAATTTGTGGAATGTGAAGCCCACGGCGAAGTTATTTCCTATGCGGACGCGGCGCGCGATTATGCAGACGCGGATTTTATCATAAATACATCTCCCTGCGGAATGTATCCCGATTCGGACGCGACGCCATGGGACACCGTAGATATAAGCTTTGCAAACTTTCCGAAGCTCAAGGGCTTTGTAGACGTTATATATAATCCTCTGCGCACGACACTTGCGGTAAAAGCGGGACTTGCGGGAATACCGTCCGTCAACGGACTGTATATGCTTGTGGCTCAGGCAGTGGCGGCGGCAGAGATATTCACGGGCGAAAAGATAGACGATTCCGTGACGGAGGGCATATATAAGGAGCTTTTCCTTCAGAAACAGAATATAGTGCTTACAGGTATGCCCGGAAGCGGCAAGAGCACAATAGGCATGCTCGCCGCGGAAAAGCTCGGACGCAAATTTATAGACACAGATGAAGAATTTACAAAGGTATACGGCGCTCCCGCCGATTATATAAAAGCAAACGGAGAAGCCGCTTTCAGAGATGCAGAAAGCGAGATAATAAGACGTATATGCGAGCATACAACAGGAGCTGTCATTTCCACGGGCGGCGGAGCCGTGCTCAGAGAGCAGAACATTGTGCGACTGCGCCGCAACGGCAGGATATATTTTATAGACCGAGATATAGACCTTATCGTTCCGACTGATGACAGACCGCTTTCCTCCGACCGAGAAATGCTCAAAAAGCGTTATGAGGAAAGATACGGGATCTATACCGGCACATGCGACGTTCACATCACGAATGATAAAGAGGCAGAGGACGCGGCACTCAAGGTGATGGAGGACTTTTTAAGATGAAGATACTTGTCATAAACGGACCTAACCTCAATATGCTCGGCATACGCGAGCCGGACATATACGGCAAAAACACATACGCCGACCTTGTGAAGCTGATAGAGGGATATTGCCGCGAAAAGAACGTAGATGTTGAGGTATATCAGTCAAACAGCGAGGGCGATATCGTTACGAAGATACAGCAGGCGTTGGGAAATACCGACGGCATAGTTATAAACCCTGCGGCGTATACGCACACGAGCGTTGCGATTCTTGACGCGCTGAAAGCCGTTGCAATTCGCGCGGTGGAGGTTCATATCTCCGACGTTTCGCGCCGAGAGAGCTTTCGCAGCATAAGCTATGTCCGCGAATATTGTGAAAAGACTATTGCAGGACACGGATTTAACGGATATTCGGAGGCGATAGACATTCTTCTTGCGCCTCCCGCGGAAAAGAGAGTTTGACCGATGGATATAAGAATAGAAAAAAGCCGCGCCTACGGCAAAGTGACGGCTCCGCCGTCAAAAAGCTTCGCACATCGTCTTATCATATGCGCCGCCATTGCCGGCGGCGGAAGCGAGGTGCGCGGCATTTCGGACAGCGAAGACATACTTGCGACGCTTGACTGTGCCAAGGATTGTTTCGGCGCAGAATACAAAAGAAACGGACGCGATATCGTCTTTTGCGGAAGCGATGTGACATTAGCGGCGCACGGCGCGCTTATGTGCCGCGAAAGCGGAAGCACGATGAGATTTTTTATACCGCTGTGCCTTTTGAAAGACGAGGAATGTGAGCTTTGCGGAAGCGAAAAGCTGTTGTCAAGACCGATGACGGTTTATGAGGATATTTGCCGCGCACAGGGACTGACCTTCGAGAACAACGGAGAACGCATCAGGGTAAAAGGTCCGCTCAGAGCCGGAAAATTTACCGTGCCGGGCAATATTTCCAGTCAATTCATAAGCGGACTCATGCTCGCGCTGCCGCTTCTTGAAGGGGACAGCGAGATATGCATAATACCTCCGCTTGACAGTAAGCCTTACATAGACATAACCATGAAAGCGCTCGGACTTTTCGGAGTTGAAACTTATTGGAGCGACGAGCTCACGATAAAAATAAAAGGCTGTCAAAAATATCTTCCTGCAAAGGAAACGGTGGAAGGAGATTATTCAAACGCCGCGTTCCTTTCCGCGCTCGATGTCTTGGGCGGAGAAGTGGAGGTGGAAGGTCTTTGCGGCGACAGCGCGCAGGGCGACAAGGCTTATACAGAACAATTCCGCGCGCTTGAAGCCGGCGCTCCGGTGATAGATATTTCAGACTGTCCGGACTTGGCGCCGATACTTATGAGCGTAGCGGCGGCAAAAAACGGAGTTAAACTTACGGGCACGGCTCGGCTCAAAATAAAGGAAAGCGATCGCGGCGCCGCGATGGCGGAGGAGCTTTCGAAATTCGGAGTTCCCGTCGCCGTTTATGACAATGAGATAATCGTTGAAGGCGGATGCCTCGGTACACCTAAAGAGCCTTTGTGCGGGCACAACGACCACAGGATAGTCATGTCGATGGCGGTGCTTTGCACTCTTACAGGCGGCGTCATAAAAGGCGCGCAGGCAGTGAAAAAAAGCTATCCCGACTTTTTCGACACTATAAAAAAACTTGGAATAGAGGTTTCTGAAATTGATGATTGAAAAAACAAAAAAAATACTTATAGTGGGACTGGGACTTCTCGGCGGAAGCTATGCTCAGTCGCTTACGCGCCAAGGATATGAAGTTTTTGCCATAACGAGAAAACAAAGCACGATAGATTATGCTTTGGAGCATGGGATGATTGCGCGCGGAACGACGGAAATAGACGCCCGGATGATAGGACAGGCAGATATAGCTGTTTTTGCGCTCTATCCTCACGTCTTTATCGAATGGATGGAAAAGAACGGCAAATATTTCAAAAAAGGAGCTATAATCACGGATGTAACAGGCGTTAAATGCGCCATTGTCGATAAGATACAGTCGCTTCTTCCCGAAGGCGTTGAATTTATCGGCGCGCACCCTATGGCGGGAAAAGAAGTTTACGGTATCGAAAACAGCAACGAGGAAATGTTTAAAGGAGCCAACTACATTGTGACGCCTAATGAAAAGAATACGCCTCATGCCATAGAAACGTGCAAGGAGCTTGGCAGAATACTCGGATTTGCAAATATATCCGAGCTTTCACCCCAGAAGCACGACAGAATGATAGGCTTTCTTTCTCAGCTTACACATTGTATCGCGGTGGCGCTCATGACGTGCAACGACGACGTCAACCTCTGTAAGTATACGGGCGACTCGTTCAGAGATCTTACAAGAATAGCGCGTATAAACGAGGATATGTGGAGCGAGCTTTTCATGCTCAATAAGGATATACTCATTTCCGAGATAAAAGCGTTCGGAGGCGAACTTGAAAAACTGCGCCGCGCTATGGAAACGGACGATGTCGAAACTATGAAGAATATGATGCGTACTTCCACAGCCAGACGCGCTATGTTCGATAAGAAATAAACCAAACAAAAAAACGTAAGAGATTTTATTATAAATCATAGAAAACAAATAAAAAGCAAAGTGCAGTCCTCTCTTTCGCGCCGGCGCGGGAGGAGGAGAGGCTTTGCCGTGCTTTCCATAAGGGAGAGCGGAAAGGATAGGACAAAAATTATGAATATGAACTTCAAAAGAAAGCTTCCCATTCCTCTGGAAGTCAAGCAGATGTATCCCCTTACAAGCGAGCTTGAAAAAGTCAAGGCGGAACGCGACAAGGCGATAAAAGCCGTTTTCACAGGCGAGAGCGACAAAATGATACTTATTATAGGACCTTGTTCCGCAGATACGGAAGATTCCGTTATGGACTACATTCACAGGCTCAAGCTCGTTCAGGAAAAAACTGCGGATAAACTCATAATTATCCCCAGAATATATACAGGCAAGCCCAGAACGATAGGCGACGGTTACAAGGGCATGGTACATCAGCCCAACCCCAACGAGGAGCCTGACGCTTTCAAAGGGATCGTCGCAGTACGCGAGATACATATGAGAGCGCTTGCCGAAACAGGTCTTTCCACTGCTGACGAAATGCTCTATCCTGAAAATCACCGTTATGTTTCCGACCTGCTTTCATATGTTGCGGTCGGCGCGCGCAGCGTAGAAGACCAGCAGCACAGACTCACGGCGAGCGGTCTTAACATTCCCGTAGGCATGAAAAATCCCACAAGCGGGGATATTTCCGTTATGATGAACTCCGTCACGGCAGGACAGCACGCACATCAGTTTATATACCGCAGCTGGGAGGTAGAGAGCTATGGCAATGAATATGTTCATTCAATTCTTCGCGGATATGTAAATAAGCACGGTCAGTCCATGCCTAACTACCATTATGAGGACCTCATGCACTTGTTCGAAGAATACGCAAAGAAACCCGATCTCAAAAATCCCGCCGTCATCATCGACACGAACCATTCCAACTCCGGCAAGAAATATCTGGAGCAGATACGTATTGCAAAAGAAGTGCTCTACTCCTGCAATTATTCTTCCGATATTCGCAAGATAGTCAAAGGATTTATGATAGAGAGTTATATAGAGGACGGCGCTCAGAAGATAGGCGACGGCGTTTACGGCAAATCCATCACAGACCCTTGTCTTGGCTGGGAGAAGACGGAGAGGCTCATTCTCGACATCGCAGATTCCATATGATAAAAGCGTGCGGATATTTCGGGCGTGAATGAAATTTCAGACAATCCCCGCCGCAAAAGCGGCGGAGTAAAATAAAAAAATCAATTTGGTGGTGATCTATCATGTACAATTTTGACGTAAAAAAAGCTGTTGACGGCTGTATTTCATGGATACGGGAATGGTTTGAGAAAAACGGTAAGGGCTGTAATGTCATTATCGGCATTTCCGGCGGAAAAGACAGTTCCGTTACGGCGGCTCTTTGCTGTGCGGCGCTCGGAAAAGACAAGGTATTCGGAGTTCTCATGCCGGACGGGGAACAATGCGATATCGAATATTCCCGCGAGATATGCCGTCATCTCGGCATAGAGCATATGGAAGTCAATATCCGTCCCGCCGTTGCCGGAGTTTATGAATCTTTGGACGGAAGACTGGATATTTCCGAGCAGACGAGAATAAATCTGCCGCCGAGAATACGCATGGCTACTCTTTACGCTATATCTCAGTCCAAAAACGGACGTGTCGCAAATACCTGCAACCTGTCCGAAGACTGGGTCGGATATTCCACAAGATACGGCGACTGCGCCGGAGATTTCGGACCTATTTCCCGTTTTACGGTTGCTGAAGTAAAACAGATAGGCAAATATCTCGGAATCCCGGAAAAATTCATAGAAAAAGCGCCGTCGGACGGTCTTTCCGGAAAAACGGACGAAGACAAGCTCGGCTTTGCCTATGCAGTGCTTGACAAATATATAAGAGAAGGCATAATAGAAGACGAAAATACAAAAGCAAGAATAGATCATCTGCACGCCGCCAATCTTTTCAAACTGGAAACTCTTCCGGTTTATGAATTTGATCCCGCAGAATAAAATTTTTACGGAGAATATATATATGGCAGGACTTAAACGCCCCGACAAATACAATTATTATCTTGATATCGCGCAGACGGTGGCTCAGCGAAGCACTTGTCTTCGCCGCGCTTTCGGCGCAATTATTGTCAAAAACGATATAATAATATCGACAGGATATAACGGCGCTCCGAGAGGACGCAAAAATTGCAGCGAGCTTAACTTCTGTATGAGAGATCACCTCGGCATACCGAGGGGCGAGCGGTATGAAATGTGCCGCTCCGTCCATGCGGAGGCAAACGCAATAATCGCCGCCTCGCGCGATCAGATGCTCGGCTCAACGCTGTATATGGCGTGTATCGATGTAAAATCGGGCACTCTTATGGCGGGGACCTGTTCTTGCATGATGTGTAAGCGTCAGGTAATAAACGCAGGTATCGAAAAGGTCGTCGTCCGCGACACGCCTACGGAATATACCGTATACAATGTCGAGGATTGGATAGAAAACGACGACAGCCTGAGCGGAATTTTCGGATATTGATAAAAACAAGACCGTTTCGAACACGGTATGAAAGAGCCGTCGTTTTTATGAAGCCAAAAGCGCACAAAAGTGCGCTTTTGGCTTCATAGCGCGTGTTTGACGAATAATATCCGCTTTTTATTCCGTGAATCAAAAAATAAAGAACCCGCCATAATAAGGGCGGGTCCGAAGTTTTGTTTTTTTTACGGAATGTAAGGCTCAGTCGGCGTAAACTTCCGCTTTTTCCTCTTTGAAAGTTTCTGGAGCGGGGATAATGCCGTCTTTGATATCTTGGAGATATTTGAAGTATGCGTTAATGACCGTTTCTTCGAGTTTTGAGCGCATTTCGGCGTTGATGGGGTGAACTATGTCGCGGTATGTGCCGTCGGGATTCTTTCTGGAGGGCATAACGACAAAGAATTTATCCCTTGCGTTTATGACTTTAACGTCATGAAGAGCCAAAGCGTTGTCGAAGGTGATAGATACGACTGCTTTCATGGGACCTTCTTCAAAAATTTTTCTGATTTTTACGTCTGTGATTTCCATATCTGTGTTTTCTCCTTAAAATGGTTTATTGAGTTGTTATTTTCTTGACAAGTTTTAGTTGTTTTTCTTCGTTTTCTATATTTTACTACTTAATTGTGAATTTTATTCAAATTAAAGGTAAGTAAACTTTTAATTTTTTGTCATTCATGTGTTACTTTCATGTGTCGCATATATGAATTTGGATTATTTTTATAGTTTGTAGAGGTTTTTATGTCTTGCAATGAAATTTTTGAAGCTCTGCGTGTTGCCCGTTCGCTTTTTTTTGTGGGCATAGGAGGGATAAGCATGTCGAGCATAGCTTTTGTTTTCGGTTCAAAGGGATACGAGGTGCGCGGTTCTGACAAAGTGCAGAGCGCAATGACAAAAAAACTTGAGTCATGCGGCATACGTGTTTTTCACGGACACGACGCTTCTCACATCGTGGGAGTTGACGCGGTGATATATACGGGTGCTGTCGACGAGAGCAATCCGGAGATATCGGAGGCGAAAAGGCTGGGACTGCCGCTAATATACCGTGCGGACGCCCTTGCTTATCTTATGAAGGAGTATAAAACAAGGATAGGCGTTTCCGGCGCGCACGGCAAATCCACTTGTACTGCGATGATATCTCACGTTCTTATTGCTTCCGGCAAAGACCCGACGGTAATGTGCGGCGCCGAAACTGCGGAAATGGGCGGTGCATATCGCGTGGGAAATGGAGCGGATTTCGTCTTTGAGGCGTGCGAGTACAAAGACTCTTTTTTGGAGTTTTGTCCGACCGTTTCTGTCATTCTCAATATCGACCTTGACCATACGGATTATTTTACAGGCGGCATAGATCAGATAAAGTCATCTTTCAGAAAATATGCCATGCTTGCTCTTTCTTCGCACGCTCCTTTTGTCGTATCCAACGCAGACGATGAAAACACCGTTTCAGCTCTTGACGGACTGAAAAAAACTACGTTTGGTATAGAAAACGAGGCAGACTTCCGTGCGGATAACATTTCGTTTGACGGAGGATTTGCGTCGTTTGATATTGTGTGCAGGGGAGAGTTTTTCTGCCGAGTAAATCTTTCCGTTCCCGGCAGGCACAATATCTATAATGCGCTTGCATCTGCGGCTGTTTGCGATCATGCCGGAGTGAGCGCTGAAGATATTGCCGCGTATCTCTCTGATTTCAAGGGGCTTTCACGAAGATTTGAGAAAAAGGGAAGCATCGGCGGCGCCGACGTATATATAGACTACGCGCATCATCCCAAGGAGATAGCCTCAAGCATTTCCGCCGCGCGCAGGATGTGCGGCGGCAGAGTCATATGCATTTTCGAGCCGCATACTTATTCGCGCACAGCGGCGCTTTTCCGTGAGTTTGCCGCGTCTTTCGGGAACGCTGACGAAATAATATTCGTCGATATTTATGCCGCTCGCGAGAAGAATGACTGCGGCGTTTCATCTCGTGCCCTTTCGGCTGTGACGCCGCGCGGAGAATATTCCGCCTCATATGAGGAAGCGGCAAAACTTGTACGCGAAAAAGCTCGCTTGGGCGACATCGTGCTGGTACTGGGCGCAGGTACGGTAAATGAAATTGCCGATATTATCGTACAATGAGTGCGAAATATGAAGAGTGCGAAATATGAAATTTTATACAGCATTTTGCGCCGAAAAACGAATATTTTTTCAAATAACTGTTGACAAATAAAGAGGTATAAACTATAATAGTCGTTGTTATCCAAAACAATTTAAAAATAATCATTACGGAGGAATAAAACAATGAAAAAAATCATCAGTCTTGCGCTTGCTGCAGCGCTTATGCTCTGCACGATTTTCGCGCTTGCTTCCTGCGGCAGCGAAAAATATAAAGTAGGCGTTCAGTCCGGCACAACAGGCTGGAGCTTTATGGAAGGCGACGCCGACTGGGGCTTCGAAGGCTTTGAGAATATCGACGTAGCTTCCTACGACAACGGCGCACTCGCAATATCCGCGCTCAAATCCGGCAACGTTGACTTTGTAGTTATCGACGCAGACGTTGCAAAATCTCTTGTAGCCGCGAACGAAGGCACAAAAGTTATCGACATCGCTCTTACAGTTGAACAATACGGTATCGCCGTAGACCCTGCTCAGACAGAGCTTCTCACACAGATCAACGGAATCCTTTCTTCCAAATCCGCTGAGATCGACGCGATCTTTGCGAAATATGCGGACGTTGATGACAACAACGCGGCAAGCTGGAGCGGCGACGTTATTCCCGCAGGCGAATACGACGCAAGCAAAAACCAACTCGTAGTTGCTACAAACGCACAGTTTGCTCCTTTCGAATTTACTGTAGGAAACGGCTTTGCAGGTATCGATATGGAAATTGCAAAACTTATCGCAGATGAACTCGGCATGGAACTTGTTATTTCTGATATGAAGTTCGAAGCAGTTGTTTCCTCCATCGGCAAAAACGGCGTTGACATCGCGGCTTCCGGACTTACGATAAACCCCGTTCGCGCACAGCTGGTAAACTTCACGAACGCTTATTTTGACAGCGCATATCAGGTCGTTATAGTAAGAGAGGACGACACAACGTTCGACGAATGCAAAACGACTGAAGATATGATAAACAAGATTAAATCTCTTACAAAATAATGGCGCTTAAGTGGGAGTTTTTTTACAGAAAGTTCATAACCTATAAAGGTTATGAGAGCGTGCTCTCAGGTCTTGGCGTGACTGTCGAGATCGCCGTATTCGGTCTTCTCATAGGTATCGTCATAGGCACGCTTATTGCCGTTGTCAAGATGTTGCCCGGAACGGGAATTGCAAAAAAGATCCTTTCTGCAATATGCAATATATACATCGGATTTTTCCGCGGCACGCCTATCGTCGTTCAGCTTCTTATAGGATATTACGTTCTTTTGCCCGCTCTCGGAATAACTATTGACAAGATAATAGTTGCCATTACCGTATTCGGTATGAACAGCGGTGCATACGTTTCCGAAATAATGAGAAGCGGTATTCAGGCGGTCGATCCCGGCCAGCTTGAAGCGGCGCGCGCCCTCGGTCTGGGTTATTCGCGCTCGATGATGAAAGTCATCATTCCTCAGGCAGTAAAGAATATTCTGCCCACGCTCGGCAACGAGTTTATCTCGCTTATCAAAGAAACGTCAGTCGTAAGCTTTATAGCTATCGTCGATCTTACAAAAGCGTTCCAGCAGATAGGCGACTCCAACTACGACTACATAATCCCTTATCTCATGCTCGCCGCGGTCTACTTGGTTCTCGTATGTATTATCGCGCAACTTGTGAAACTCCTTGAAAGGAGGCTTAAAAAAGTTGATAGAAATATTTAACCTGACAAAAAGCTACGGCGATCATGTGGTACTTAACGGTATCACGGAAACTATCGCAGACGGCGAGAAAGTCGCAATAGTCGGCCCATCAGGCGGCGGAAAGAGCACGCTTCTGCGTTGCCTTAACTGCATGGAAACGCCTACGAGCGGAGAGGTGCTTTTCGACGGAAAGCTTCTTTCTTCGCTCGATCCGTATCTGCACGACGATCTCATATGCCTTTCAAAAACGTATGAGAAGCTCTTAAAGCATATCTCCGCGGAGAAGCCTTCCGTGTCAGATGAGGATAAAAAAGCGTCCGCTCTTGCAAAAATAAAAGAAGAAAAACTTCTTAAAAAATATGAGGGCACGGCGTTCAAAAAAGCTATGAAACAGCTTGAAAAGGAAATATCGCTCGACCTTAATCTTGCTCGCCGCGATATAGGAATGGTTTTCCAACATTTCAACCTTTTCAACAATCTCACGGTAATGCAGAATCTCACGCTTGCTCCCACTCAGCTTAAATTAAAGACAAAGGAAGAGGCGGAGAAGAAAGCGGAAGAGCTTTTGCGACGCATAGGTCTTTACGATAAGAAAGACGCATATCCGTCTACGCTTTCAGGCGGTCAGAAACAGCGTATAGCTATCATACGCGCGCTTGCCATGGATCCGAAAGTGATGCTTTTTGACGAGCCGACAAGCGCTCTTGATCCGGAAATGGTCGGAGAAGTTCTTGATCTCATCAAGAAGCTTGCCGATGAAGGCATGACAATGGTCATCGTAACCCATGAGATGGGATTCGCGCGTGAAGTGGCTACGCGTATGCTTTTCGTCGCCGACGGAAATATCCGCGAAAGCGCGCCTCCCGATGAGTTTTTCGACAATCCCAAGAATGAAAGACTTAAAGATTTTCTTTCCAAAGTCATAAAGAATTGACAGTTATATATTTAGTATGATAAATAAAAAAGTTCGTAAACGTTATTTGACGCTTGCGAACTTTTTATTTTTATTCAGATTTTATCGTATATCCTTTGCCACGGACGGTAGTTATTATCTTTATGCCGAACTTTTCATCGAGCTTTTCACGAAGATATCGTATATATACGTCCACGATATTCGTTTCGTTCTCCTCTGTTTTTCCCCAAATTATGCGGGTTGCTTCCTCTCGGGTGATGATTTCTCCTTTTCTCTCTATAAGAAGACGCAGAAGCTCAAATTCGCGTTTCGTAAGTTCAGACGTTTCTTTTTTGTAGGAAACGGTGTGGCTTTTTTCGCCCAGTATGAGCATATCAGCCGCTGTTTTCCTCCTCTTTACGGGACGGACGCCTATCATGCTATCTTCATTTCTCTCAAATATACACGAGAGGAATTTCCTTATGCTGAAAGGACGTGTGAAAACGCGGAAACCGGACGGCAGTTTTTCACTGAGTTCCGCCAATTCGTCCTCATAACCGAAGAGAATGACCTGAGTATTTTCAAAATCGGAAATGTCCGCCTTTCGTATCTCCGGCGTTTTGGCGTCTATAACGGTAAAATCCGCTGTTTCCGCTTCTTTTTGAGCCTCAGCGCAGAAAGAGGTGAAGACGCTGACTTCGGCGCCGAACGCGGATATCTCCAGAAAAAGCATGCGTGAAAATATTTCATCGTTTGTTATGATAAGAACTTTCATTTATTTCTCCGCCGTATTTTATTTTTTTATTGCCGAGGGGGACGCCGGTATCTTTGTCTTGTGCAGTCCTTGCAATGATGATGTTTCTTTGTCGAAATCTTTTGACGCTGTAACAACCCGGTCGGTTTTTTTCATGGTAATGAGCGCAACGCCCGCGCTTGTGCGCGTTGATTTTATCGGAATGAGGCTTGAATTTATGATGATACCTTTTCCGGAAGATGTCGTTATCAAAATATCTGTCGGTTCGGACTCATATATGGCGGCGGCGAGAGGGGAGGCGTCGGAATAAGCGTTTATGAGTTTTTTGCGGTTTGTTTTCGTTTCGTAAGAGGAAACAGGTATCTTTACGCCCTTTCCGTTTTCGAAGATATATATTATGTTGTGGGAAGGCTCGTATGATTTGAGCGCTTTCATTGATATGACGCGCTCGCCTTCTTCAAAGTCGAGTTTGGCGGGAATAAATTCGCCGAGCGACGAAGCCTTTACCTGCTCAAAATCCGCAACGCGAGACTTATACATGCGGCATTTACTGCCGATAAATATGAGTTCATCGGTATTTTCCGCATCTTCTTCAAGAATTACGGCATCGCCTTCTTTGAGTTTGTATTCGTCGCTGCCGCGCAGTGTGCTTGCTCGCAGGGAAAGATGAGTTATCTTTTTAAAGAAACCATCGCGCGAGAGAACAAGACGCACGGAATAATTTTCAATATGTTCTTCGTCCTGATAATCCGTGATATCGTCTTCATAAATAAGGCGTGTCCTGCGCGGAACGGCATACTTATTCTTTATATGTGCGAGCTGTTTTGAGATATATCTTTTAAGTTTTGCTTCCGATTCTATTATCGATGACAGCTCGTCTATCTCCTTTTGCAGGGAGTTTATCTCGGATATGCGTTCCGTGATGTATTCTCTGTTGAGGTGACGGAGCTTTATCTCCGCGATATATTCCGCCTGTGTTCTGTCAAGGTCAAATCCTTTCATAAGGTTTGGAACAACGTCGTCTTCTTTTTCCGTTTCGCGCACTATCCTTATGGCTTTATCGATGTCGAGAAGTATCTCGCCGAGGCCGAGAAGAAGGTGAAGTTTTTCTTTCTTTTTGCCGAGATCGAATGTCAGCTCTCGTTTTACGCAGGTCATGCGGAAGCGTATCCACTCCGTAAGTATCTCGCGTATACCCATAGTGCGAGGTGTTCCGTCTATGAGTATATTGAAGTTGCAGGCAAAATTGTCCTGCAACGGTGTCTTTTTAAAGAGCTTTGCCATAAGTTTTTCGGGGTCCGTTCCACGGCGCAGGTCAAGAGTCAGCTTAAAGCCGTGAAGGTCTATTTCATTGCGCGCGTCCGTCACTTCTTTGAGCGAGCCGTCTTTTATCATATCGGTTATCTTTTTGAGGATAAGCTCTATGGTCGTCGAATACGGTATCTCAAGTATGTCTATGCAGTTTTCGTTTTTATCATAAACATATCTTGCGCGCAGAGTAAAACTGCCTTCTCCCGTTTCGTATATCGTGCGAAGCTTTTCTCTGTCATAGACGATCCCGGCGCCTCCTGAAAAGTCAGGCGCTTTTATTATGTCGAGAAGCTCCTCCGTTGTCGTATTCGGATTTTTGAGCAGAGTTATTGTTCCGTCGCATATCTCGCCGAGATTGAATGAGCATATCTTGCTTGCCATACCGACGGCAATGCCCATGTTCGGCGAAACGAGGACGTTGGGGAAAGATGTGGGAAGAAGCACAGGCTCTTTCATCGTGGCGTCGTAGTTGTCCGTCATGTCGACGGCATCTTTATCTATGCCGCCGAATATCTCGGCGCAGAATGGGTCGAGTTTTGCTTCCGTATATCTTGACGCCGCATAAGCCATGTCGGAACTGTAATGTTTGCCGAAGTTACCTTTTGAGTCTACAAAAGGATGGAGCAGTGCGCCGTTTCCTCTTGTAAGGCGCACCATCGTTTCATATATGGCAGCGTCGCCGTGAGGATTGAGCTTCATGGTAGCGCCTACGATATTCGTGCTTTTTGTTCTCGGTCCCGTAAGCAGTCCCATCTTATACATTGTGTAGAGAAGCTTTCTGTGCGACGGTTTGAATCCGTCTATCTCCGGGATAGCGCGCGAAACTATGACCGTCATAACGTAGGGCATATAGTTTTTTTCTATTGTTTCCGTTATCGGCTGAGCCGTCACCGGTGCCGGCGGCAGGTCTTCCGTTATATTGTTTTTCTTTTTTGCCATTGTTTTTTACTCCGAAAAATTAACGTATGAAGGTGATTGAAAAAGTAAGAGCTGGACGGATATCAAATATCCGCGTCTTTGATGTAGAGTTTGCCGTTTTGTTTTATGAATTTTTTGCGTTCGGGCAGGTCGTCTCCCAAAAGCGTTTCGAAGATGTATGCGGTTTGCTCCGCATCTGTGGGAGTTACGCGGATAAGACGGCGCGTGGCGGGATTCATCGTCGTCTGCCACATCATCTCAGGCTCATTTTCGCCCAGACCTTTGGAGCGCTGTATCGTGTATTTTTTGCCGGAGAGCTTCGATGTGATATTTGCTTTTTCCTGCTCGTTATATGCGAAGAACGTGTCTTTTCCGCAGGTTATTTCGAAAAGAGGAGATTCCGCTATATATACCTTGCCTTCTTTTATGAGCGTGGGAAGCAGCCTGTAGAAGAGAGTGAGCAAAAGAGTACGTATCTGGAAACCGTCCTCGTCCGCATCGGTACATATGATTATCTTGCTCCATTTGAGAAGCGATATGTCGAACGTGTTTTGCGCGGCTTTTGATTTGCCTTGTATTTCCGCGCCGCAGCCTATGACTTTCAAAAGGTCTACGATGACCTCGCTTTTGAATATCTTATCGTATCCGCATTTAAGGCAGTTGAGAGTTTTGCCTCTTACGGGGATTATCGCTTGAAATTCTGCGTCGCGGCCCTGAATACATGAGCCCATTGCGGAATCGCCTTCGACGATATACACCTCTCGCTTAGAGGTGTCTTTCGAGCGGCATGAAACGAATTTTTCCACTCTGTTTGCGACGTCAGAGCCTGATGAAGCGAGCTTTTTCTTTACGTCGACGCGGGTTTTTTCCGCTGTTTCACGGCTTCGCTTGTTCACCAGAATTTGAGCGGCGATCTTATCCGCTTCGGCGGGTTTTTCCGCAAAGTAAACTTCAAGCGCGTGCTTCAGATAATTTGTCAGTGCCTCTTTGATAAATTCGTTTGTAATAGCCTTTTTTGTCTGGTTTGCATATGAGGTTTGCGTAGAAAAGCTGTTTATGACGAGAAGAAGGCTGTCTTTTATATCATCAAAGCCTATTTTGCTTTCGTTTTTGTTGTATTTTCCCGTCGCTTTTATATATTTGTCTATGGCATAGGTAAAAGCGGTTTTTGCCGCGCTGTCCGGCGAGCCGCCGTGTTCCAGAAAACTGGAATTGTGATAATATTCTGTTTTGTTTACTTCGTTTGAAAAGCAGAAAGCAATCTCTGCTTTAAGGCTGTATTCGGGCTTGTCCTCTCTGTCGCGGCCGCGGGTTTCCGTCTGCCAGAATACCGGCGCGGTTATATATGTGTCTCCGGCAAGTCCGGTAATGTAGTCTGCAATACCGTTTTGGTAAAGAAATGTTTTTTCGTCAAAACCTCCGCCGTCGTTTTGGAAACGGAAAACAAATGAAAGTCCCTTGTTTACTATCGCCTGACGTTCCAACATTGTTTCGAAAAATTCACGCGGGATATTCGTGTTCGTGAAAACCTCAAGGTCCGGACACCATGTTACTACGGTGCCGTGCTGTTTTTCTCTTTTGGCAAGAGTTCGGCGCTCAAGCTCTCCGTCCGGCTCGCCTTTTTTGAAATGCATTTCCAAAAGCTCGCCTGCGCGGTATGACTTTACATGCATAAACTCCGAGCTGTACTGCGTTGCGGCGGCGCCGAGTCCGTTCAGTCCCAAAGAATATTTATAGTTTGCCCCGCCTTCGTTGTTGTTGTATTTTCCGCCGGCGTAAAGCTCACAATAGACGAGCTCCCAATTGTATTTTCCTTCTTTTTCGTTATAGCCGAGCGGTACGCCGCGGCCTTCGTCCTCTATAGAAATTACCCCGTCTTTTGTCACTGTAACATATATAACGCTGCCGTACCCCTCTCTTGCTTCGTCGACGGAGTTTGAAAGGATTTCAAAGACTGAATGTTCGCAGCCCTCTATGCCGTCAGAGCCGAAAATAACGGCAGGGCGTTTACGTACGCGGTCCGCGCCTTTTAAAGATGTTATGCTGTCATTATCGTAAATTGGTGTTTTTGCGGGCATGAATGGCTCCTTTTCAAGATGATCGGTTTAATATATTTAGTGCGGTAAGACATATTAGTGTCTTTAAAAATGAATTTTTTATCCGCTGTTCCGTATAATATCGCCGCAGGTGATGTCTGCGGCGGTGTTGTCGAGCGTATCCGCCGTAATTTGCGTATTTTCGGCAAAGGCGGACTTGCTTTATTATAAAAAATTTGATAAAATGAAATTATAATATGTTCTTTATGCCGTGAATTTTATCATACAACAAATTATACCACAAAATTACGGCAAAATCAACAGCCGTAAAACTGACGGGGGATTTTATGTTTCGTAAATTATTAGCCGAATACGGAGTCGAGTTTTCGGGAGCCGTACCTTTTTCGGTCTGCCGCGTGTTTGACGGCGATCTGATAACAAGACGAGGCGTATCGGTTTCGGAAATAAAGAGCGCCATTCTTTTTCTCGTGCCGTATTATTTTGACGATAAGACCGTTGGTAATATTTCCGTTTATGCGCGCGCGCATGATTATCATATATTTTTTGAAAAACTATATGAGGATATTGTGCCGAAGCTGCAAGAGGCGTACGGCGCGCGTTTTTGGGGATTTGCGGACAAATCCGCGATAGGTGAGGTACATGCCGCTTCATGTGCGGGACTCGGTCTTATAGGCGACAGCGGTCTTATCATAAACGAAAAGTACGGTTCGTTCGTATTTATAGGAGAGCTTCTTTCGGACGCGTCGCCAGAGGTTTTCGGATGCGACAAGGAAGCAGAGTATGCTCCGAGCTTTTGCTGTCATTGCGGTGAGTGCAAAAAAGCGTGTCCGATGAAAGAGGGACTCGGCTGTCTTTCCGCTGTTACCCAGAAAAAAGGGGAGCTTACCGACGGGGAGCGTGAACTTATGCTGAGATACGGCTCTGCGTGGGGCTGCGATATATGCGCCGCCGTCTGTCCATATACTAAAAACGCCGTTGCGGCGGGCAATGTCACGCCGATAGATTTTTTCAGGAACGACAGGATACCGTTTCTTACGTCAGACGCTCTAAACGCCATGGATAAGGAGACTTTCCGCACGCGTGCATTTTCCTGGCGCGGCAGAAAAACGATAATGCGTAACCTTGAGATTTTCGGAAAATGAGCTGTTTGCCGCGTTTATTCCGCACATTATAAAAATTTTTATTTGCCGGAGATGTTTTAATGATAATCAGAAGTTACAAACAAACGGATTGTGAAGAAATAACGGCTATGTTTTATGACACCGTCCATTCAATAAATGCGCGCGATTATACAAGAGAACAATTGGACGTGTGGGCAACGGGTGAGGTCGACATTGAAGAATGGAACGGAAAGTTTTTAAGCCACTATACTCTTGTTGCAATAGAAGACGGCGTTATTGTCGGCTTCGGAGATATAGACGATACCGGATATATAGACAAATTATATGTACACAAAGATTTTCAGCACAGAGGAATAGCCTCAGCCATATGCGATATGCTTGAGCAGAGTTTTTCGGGAGACAGGATAACCGTGCATGCAAGTATTACGGCAAAGCCTTTTTTTCTCGGCAGAGGATATATCGTCGAGAAGGAACAAACGGTAGTACGCAAAGGCGTTGAACTTACAAATTTCCTTATGTCAAAGAAAAATTTTTTGTTTGACGAATAAAATGTCGGGAATATTATCTACAGTAATAACAAGCGGTTCGGAGGAGGCGCATGGCAAGATCGAATAAGGACGAAATAGCACGTCTGAAAAAAGAAAATAAAAAGCTCCGCCGTGAAAATGCGTATCTTTCGCATCGTATAGAAACGCTTTCACCAAAGGAGACAAAAAATATATCGCGCGAAAGGGAGCTTTTTTTGAAAATGGACGATGTAGATTCCTCTACGGGATACTTCCGTTATCTTTTGTCGCGCTTTAAGCTGACACTCGTTTACAGAGTTTACGACAGAGTGTTTTTTGCTTTGCGAAAGTATGTTCTCGCGTCAAAGATATGGAATAATATTATAATAATACTTGCGATTTTCGGAACGTCCGTTCAAGCTGTTTTGACTTTCGGCTCGGTGATCGTGCTTTTGCCGACGACGCTTTTGATTACGGCTGTTTTGACGCTTTTTTCGGCATATTCTTACAAAAAATTATGCAGAAGAATGCTTGCCGAAATAAACGGAAAACGTGTTTACTTTATATTTTTGAGAGAAAAACCTTACAAAAACGGCGTGTTTTACGCCACGGCAAGAGATCTATCCGAAGACGGAACGGTGTTTGCCGTGACGCACTCTGCTTCGCTTTGTAATTTTCGTGCTTCACGCAAATATGCAGATGGAATATATTTTGTCCATACAAGCTTTTATTTTACACTGGCAAAAGCACTTAAAAAGGCGGGAAAGAAAGATATCGTTAAAATGTTCTGATGAGCTTTTGCACTTTTTCATATCAGTCTTCACCCAAAAATCCTCCATTTTTATGAGTAAAGTTCTTTGCTAAGCTTTCTTTCAAGAAAGCGTAGGAGAAATATGATAAGATTTATATACGGAAGAACAGGAAGCGGAAAAAGCAGTTTCCTTTATCAAAAAGCTGTCGAAACCGCCGGAAAACATATATTTGTACTTGTTCCGGACAGAGCGGCGGTGCTTTCGGAAACGAGATTTGCCGCCTCTCCCAACGCCGGGGATATAGACGTAGTGACGTTTCGCAGACTATGTAATTTCGTTTTCCGCAAATACGGCGGAATATGCGAAAATTATATTTCGCGCGGCGCAAAAAAGGTCATGATGTATAATACAGTTCGAGCTCTTTCGGAGCTTCTCGTTTCATATAAAAATATCGGAACGGGCGATACCTCCGTTATCGAAAAGCTTGTGAATATGCGTACGGAGCTTTCAAGAAGCGCGGCAACGCCGGAAGCGCTCGAACGCGCCGCAAATAAAAATAATGACGAGTCAGGCAAAAAATTTGCCGATACCGCACTTATCTTTTCCGCTTTTGACGCGGAGGTGAACACAAGGTTTGCCGACCCCGACGGAATGACGGCAAGAATGAATGCCGTTCTTGCCGAATGTGACTTTTTTTGCGGCTGCGACGTTTACATAGATTCGTTCTCCTCCTTTTCAAAAGACCAGCTTGAAACGGTAAAACATATAATGCGAAGCGCTGACAATGTGTTTATAACAGTTCCGTTCGTGCCGAATGAGGACAAAAAAACGCCGTGCTTTTTCGGCGTGGCGGATACGAACAGAAGGCTTCGCAGAACAGCTGAAGAATCAGGCGCGGAGATAGGAGAGGATACGATACTGCTCGACGGCCTACGATTTGAGAATGAGGAATTGTCGTTCCTTTCGCGCAACCTTTTTCCCGGAGGTAAATATGTAAAAGGCATTTATGAAAAAGCTCCGGAGCATATCCATGTTATATACGCGGCAAATGCCTTTGCGGAAAGCGAAGCCGTTTGCCTTGATATAGCCAAGCGCGTGCGCGGCGGAGCAAGATACAGAGATATCGCCGTTATAGTCCGCAGTACGGATTCTTACGCAGGCGTTATCGACGCCATGATGAAAAAATACGGCATACCGTATTTCATATCCTCGCGCACGGATATAACTGAGCGCGCGTTTATAAAATTTATAATTTCCGCGCTTGCCATATGCGAAACGGGATTTTCACGGGAGCTTGTCATATCATATATCAAAACTGATTTTGCGGGACTCTCTCCTGATGAGATAAATCTTTTTGAAAATTATGTTCGCAAATGGAGCATAAACGGACCGCGCTTTTACGACGAATACGAATGGAATATGGATCCTGACGGCTTTACAGGCAAAATGACTGCCGAAAGCGCCGCGGTGCTTTCGCGTCTTGCCGAGATACGCACCAAAGCCGTAGCACCTCTGCGCGCTTTGTGCGAGGATATTTCAGGCAGACACAGCGTGCGCCGTTTCTGCGAAAAGATATATGATTTTGCGGTTTCGATGGACACACACGAAAAGATATCAGAGGATGCGCGTCGCGCAAATGAGCGAGGCGACAAAGCGCTCTTTGAGGAGCTTTCACAGCTTTTTTCTGTATTCTGCGATGTGCTTGACGACATCGTGAGCGCGTCCGGAGATACGGTCGTTTCGACGGCTGAGTTCGTTTCTATGCTTCGTCTTGCGCTTTCGGAAACGGATATCGGCAAGATACCGACATCTCTTGACGAGGTCACGATATATGACGCCTCCGCCGGCGGATATGCCGCCGTAAAAACGGCATACATTATGGGCGCGTGCGAAGGCATTTTTCCGTCATATGTCGATGACGACGGATTTTTTTCCGACAAAGAAAAAAAACTGCTCTCCGAGTGCGGCGCTGAGATAACATCAACGGTGGAGCGCAGGATATGCGATGAGCTTTATTTCTTCTATGGCGCCTCCTGCGCGCCGTCGGAAGAGCTTTGCATAACTTATCCGGTCTACGATAAAACAGGCAGAAAAACTCGGCGCTCTCCCGCACTTCTGAATATAGAGCAGATGTTTCCGCTTCTTTCGGAGATATGCTTTGAGGACACGCCTATCTATGAGCTTGTGGAGCGAGAGTGCGCTTCTTTCGAATATGTCATGCAGAAATACAGTTCGATCTCACGCGCGCTTGCCGAGCACTACTCCGAAAAAGAAGAATACGCGGACAAAATGCGTTATATCGGTGCGCCGCTTTCCTCTCACTACTGCCGAATACCGGCGGCTGACGCAAAAAAGCTCTTTCCCTCGAATATGCACACAAGCTTTTCCAAGCTTGAAAAATATATAGTCTGCAATTTTTCATATTTTTGCGAGTATGAACTTAAACTCAAGGACAACTCTCCCGCAAGATTCAGCGCGGTGGACGTGGGAAGTTTTATACATAAAATACTTGAGGTGACCGTAAAATACGCGCTCTCAAATCCCGACGCCACGGACGAGCAGACAAGAGAGGAAATAAAGACGGTTTGCCGAGAATACACGGAGTTTCTCTGCCGCGAGAAATATTCTCAGATATCGCCGCGTCTTATGCGGCTTACAGACTATCTTGCCGCTTCTTCGGAGAAATTCGTTTTCCGCATAAGGGACGAGTTCAAACAAAGCAAGTTCCGTCCCTGCGATTTTGAGGTGACGATAGGAAACGGACAGACGATAGAGCCCATAAAGCTTCAGAACGAAAGGGGTAAGGTCGAACTGCGCGGCAAGGTCGACAGAGTCGACGCCTATGAGGACGGCGAAGGCAAAGTCTATATTCGCGTGGCGGATTATAAAACGGGAAGTAAACAATTCTCTCTGGAAAATGTAGAAGCCGGCAGAGATCTGCAAATGCTTTTGTATCTTTTCTCAATATGCGAAAACGGCAAAAAGAGATACGGAGAAAATATCCTGCCTGCCGGCGTGATATATGTTTCGGTAAGTCCTGCGGCGGAGAATGTGGATCTCGGCGTCGCTCCTCCTTCGGAAAAAAACAAAAACAGCGGTGTGCTGCTCGACGACGATGATGTCCTGCAAGCCATGGAATCGTCGCTGGAGGGAAAATATATTCCCGTGTCGCTTGGAAAGACCGGCAAAAAGAAAGGCGAGCTTATAGCCGCGGAAGCATTTGACGAGCTGAAGAAAACCGTTGTCGACGCGGTCCTCGGAGCCGCAGACGAACTTCGCTCAGGCAAGGCAGACGCATCTCCATGCGAGGAGAACGCCTGCGAATACTGCAAGATGCATGCGGTGTGCAGAGTAAAAAAGAACAAATAAAAAAGCCAAACATTACCTGAAAGGAATGAAATAAATTGAAAATACCCGAAAGCATACTCAAAAAAGTGGAAAAGCCGGGGCGATATACCGGCGGAGAATGGGGAGAAGTCATAAAAGACCCCGAAAGCGTAGATATTCGGTTTGCATTCTGCTTCCCCGATATTTACGAGATAGGTATGTCCAATCTCGGTATACGCATACTCTATAATATTCTCAACGAGCGTGAAGATACATGGTGCGAACGAGTGTACGCTCCTTGGGCGGACATGGAAGAGCAGATGAGAACACATGGGCTTCCTCTATGTACGATAGAGAGCGGCACGCCGCTTTCCGAATGTGATTTCGTAGGCTTTTCGCTTCAGTACGAGCTTTGTTATACAAATATGCTCAATATGCTCGATCTTGCCGGGATAGCGCTTGAAAGCTCCGAAAGAGCAAATGACGCGCCCATTGTCGTTTGCGGCGGGCCCTGCACATATAACAGCGAGCCGATAGCTGATTTTGCCGATATATGCCTTATCGGAGAGGGCGAGGACGAGCTTCCCGAGCTTATGGAAATATATAAAAAACATAAAAAAGCCGGTTTTGACCGCGCCGCTTTTCTGCGCGAGGTATCTCATTGCGAAAGTATGTATGTTCCGTCGCTTTATGATGTGGAATATAACGACGACGGCACCATAAAGAGTTTTACTCCGAAATATGAGGACGTGCCGGCAAAGGTCCGCAAGAGGATCGTTAAAGATATGGACAGCGCTCCGTTCCCGAAAAATCTTGTAATGCCGTTCATTCAGACGGTACAGGACAGAATAGTTCTTGAAGTTTACCGAGGCTGCATACGCGGCTGCCGTTTCTGCCAGGCGGGCATGGTCTATCGTCCCGTGCGCGAAAAATCTCCCGAGGTGTTGGACGCTCAGGCAAAATTGCTTGCAGATGCTACCGGTTACTCCGAAATATCACTTTCTTCGCTTTCGATAAGCGACTATTCCTGCATAGAAAAGCTGACTGATATGCTCCTTTCATGGACTGATGACAGGAAAATATCTTTGAATCTTCCGTCTTTGCGCGTAGACAGCTTCACAAAAGAGCTTATGGAAAAGATATCGACCGTCAGAACGGGCGGTATCACGTTCGCTCCCGAAGCGGGTACGCAAAGACTGCGCGACGTTATCAACAAGAATGTGGAAAAATCAGACCTTCTGCGCGCCTGCCGCGTCGCTTTTGAGGGCGGAAAATCACAGGTGAAGCTCTATTTCATGCAAGGTCTGCCGACGGAGACGGACGAAGACCTTGACGGCATAAACGAACTTGCTCAAAGCGTCATAGATGAATATTACGCTACACCGTCGCGCCCCGGAAAATCACCTCAGGTGACTATATCCGCCGCTTGCTTCATACCTAAGCCGTTCACGCCTTTTCAGTGGGAGGCTCAGTGCGGACTTGAGGAATTGGAGCGCAAACAGAAATATCTCACCGGAAAAATAACGAACAGAAAGATAAAATACAACTATCATGATGCAAAAGTCAGCCGTATAGAAGCGATTTTTGCGCGCGGCGACAGAAAACTCTGCAAAGTGCTGGCGCAAGCCGTAAAACGAGGAATAAAACTCGACGGTTGGGAAGAATTTTTCGATTACGACAAATGGATGGAAGTCTTCCGCGACTGCGGCATAGATCCTGATTTTTATGCCAACCGCGAGTTCGGAGAGGACGAGATACTGCCGTGGGATAATATCGATATCGGCGTTACAAAAGCCTTCCTTCTTCGTGAAAGACACAAAGCATATGAGGAAAAAACAACGCCGAACTGCCGTCTTCAGTGCAGCGGCTGCGGTGCAAATAAACTCGGAGGTGAAAGATCATGCTGCCCGAAAATATGAACAAAGGTCCAAAAACCGATATAAAGGTGCGCGTCAAATTCTCAAAGACGGGCAGCTTAAAGTTTATTTCCCATCTTGACCTGAACAGAACGATGCAGTCTGTTTTCCTGAGAAGCAAGCTTCCCGTATGGTATACGGAGGGATTTAATCCTCATCCCAGAGCTGCGTTTTCTCCCCCTCTTTCCGTCGGCGTTTCCAGCCTTACGGAGTTTATGGATTTTAAGATGTTAAATCGCGTGAGCGACGAAGAAATATTGGAAAAACTCAACGCGGCTTTTCCGAAAGGACTTCATGCCATCGCCTGCTATACGCCCGAATCTCATTTCCGCGACATCAAATGGAGCCTTTACGAAATCAAATTTACTATTACAGGCAGTGTGCCTGACGATATTTGCCGAAAGGCGGAACAGGCTCTTTCCGCAAATGAGATAATCGTTGAAAAATTCAGCAAAAAGGGCGAGAAAAAGACGACAAATATCTCCGAGGGAATGCGTTTCTGCTCCGCAGAGATGGACGGAGACACTCTCTGCGTGCGTGTAAAACTCTCTTGCGGAGAAGATAATTTTGTAAATCCTAAATACGTTTCACAAACGCTTGCGGCGGCTGTGCCGGAGGTTTTCGAAGGCGCGGAGGAAGAGGTATGCCGCATGGAGGTATATTTTGAAGACGGTGAAACTCTTTTTAAATAAGATGTAAACAAAGTATTTTTCTATTGCTTTTTCTTCTGTTTGTGATATTATAGTAATATGATAAAACGGAAGGCGGAAACGATCATGGCAAAACGAATAAAAGACGAAAATACGGATTTTCTTTTTGAAGCTATCCTCTCGCTCAAGAGCGTTGAGGAATGTTACGATTTTTTTGAAGATCTTTGCACAAAGGTGGAGCTTCGTGAAATGACGCGCCGTTTTCAGGCGGCGAAGCTCATACGCGACGGCGAAAAATATACGACAATAGTTGAAAAAACGGGTTTGAGCACGGCGACCATAACCAGAGTCAACAGCGCTCTGCGCGACGGCTACGATGGATATGCCCGTGCGCTCGACGCTTTGGGGGTGCCTAAAAAATGAATACGCAGTATTCATCTCTGTCCCTGTTCTACGACGCTTTTATGCAAGATGTCGATTATGAGGCATGGCGCGGTTTTTACGAGGAATGTTTTCGGCGTTATTCGCCTTTTCCCGTTGAAAAAATAGTGGATATAGGGTGCGGGACAGGTAATATCACTTTGCCGATGGCTATGCGAGGATATGATGTTACAGGTCTTGACATGAGCGAGGAGATGCTTGCGGTCGCGGCGAAAAAAGCTGAGGACGCTGATGTTAAGATCCGCTTTCTCGGCGCTGATATGCGCTCGTTTGATTTGGGATTCAAAGCGGACGCGGCGATATGCTCTTTTGATTGTATAAATTATCTTCTCAAAACTGAAGACGTCGAAGCGGCTTTTTATCGTATACATGAAAATATTGAAAAAGGCGGGATATTCGTCTTTGATATCTCCACGCCGTATAAATACAAAAATGTTCTTGCCGACAACGCTTTTGTATTTGAAAATGACGATGTTTTAATGACATGGGAGAATTATTTTAATGAAAAGACGAGCATATGCGAATTTTACCTTACGTTTTTTATCAAAAACGGAAAGCTATACCGCCGCGAAGACGAGTATCAAAGGCAGAGATGTTATGCTTTGCGAACTATACGCAAAGCCGTGCGCGGAGCAGGCTTTGAAATCTTGTGCGAAAGCGGAGATATCGATTTTTCCCCGCTGTCGGAGAGCGGCGAAAGATGTTTTTTTATATGCAAGGCAATATAAAAAGCAATATAAAAAACGCGGTTATGTTACCGCGTTTTTTTGCGCTTACGAGATATAATTCGGGTGATTGTAGTATGCGTTGAAGCTCTTGGCTGCCGAGTCCCATGTGCGTTTGTCCAGCACGCCTGTCTGCGGCAGTCTGTGATAGCCTTGAAACCGCTTTACGGCGCTTATCGTTTGCTCGTCGTTTACGCCAGTTATCTTTATGTCTTCGAAATCGTCGTATATAATTGACAGCGCGGAAAGGATTATCTGCATGAGCATTATGATATCGCTTTTCTCGCCAATCACGGAATTGTAAGACGGATCTGTAAAAGGATATATAGGCTCGCCTATAGAGGAAGCGTAAACGCTTTTCTTATACTTTTGGAATATCTTATCCCACGTTTCTTTGTTCACATTGCCCGTCGGATCCAGCGAGTTTTGACGCTGAAATTCGCGCACTGCTTCTCTCGTAGCGTCGTCGTATATGCCGTCAGCCGTGACGAGCGGTATTTCTCCCGTTATCTGAGATATTTTTCGAAGCATATACTGGAGTTCGTATATTTCTTTTCTGGGTTCTGCATTTTCTGCCATATGTTCTCCTCCGTTTATGTGGCTATATCGCCGGGATATTGAAAATCTTCTCTTATTTTGCCGTTTTCGATCTCGTTGTATTTCTCTGCGAGAAGGTCCCATGTTATCGGACCTACTATGCCGCTCGGCGGCATTCCCACTATCTCCTGAAATACGCGGACGGCGTTTTCCGTCGCTTCGTCGAAATTTCCGTTTACGGATACGACGGGGATCTCCGTATAGACTTGCGAAACTATGTCCAAATATCTTTGCAGAAGCTCAACATCTCTGCCGGAAGAGCCGAGATTGAGAAGCGTGCCGGGAAACCTTTCCGCCGAAGTGCCTTCGTCGCTCGTGCTTTCTATCATGCCGAGATAAACGCTTGTCATTTTGTTCCATGTCGGTTCGTCTACTTCGCCTGTCTGCGGCAGCCCGTATTCGCGCTGAAATGCCTTGACGGCATTTTGCGTTTGCTCTCCGAAAACACCGTCAAGCGGAATGGTCGGTATTTTGGGATTGAAATCCGCTATTATATTCAGATAATACTGCACTACGCTCACATTGATCCCTGTGCTTCCGAACGAGAGCTTTTCGGAAAACTGCTTGGAAACATCGGAAAGCGAAAGCCCTTCACTTTCAAGTTCGTTCAGCCTTTTTACGGCGTTATATATTTTTTGTATTTCGTACCATGTCGCTTTGCCGACTACGCCGTCGGGGGTAAGACCGAAAATTTCCTGAAAGGCTTTTACGGCGTCCTCTGTTTCCGTTGAAAAAATACCGTTTGGATTTGATATTTTCGGTATGGCGGGGTAATTTGCGGAAATACGGTTCAGCCTTGTCTGGATAGTACGCACGTCGTTGCCGGCGGAGCTGAGCCTGAGCGGTACCTTCGGATAAGTTTCCGTGACGTTCTCTATCGGTGCGTTGAACACAAGGTTTATATCATCGCCGTAATAATATCGCAGTATATCGTATGGAATATAGCCCTGTTCCGCAAGGTCAACGGTGCCCCACTGGGAAAGCCCTTCGCACGTCACTGTCGTTCCGTTGCAGTAAACAGCATAAAGCGGCTCCACAAAGCCCTGTCTTGCGATATAGTCATTGAATATATCATCAACTATTTGGCTTATATTTTCGAAAATGTCCCTGCCGTAGACGAAAGATTGGTCTGTCGCGGTAGAGTTTGTGATGTCGAAGTCATATCCGCGCGAACGGTAGTATTCCGTATATATTTTATTGAGGGCAAACGATATCTCGGCATAGATATTCGCGCGGAGCGCGCTTTCGGGCCATGTCGGATATATTTCGCTTGAAGCGACGTTTTTTATGTAATCGATAAAGCTGACGGTTACATTCTCGGCGTCGGAGTCCGGAGGACCGAGGTGAACGGTGATATATTCCGGTATTACGGGAAGTGTAGGCATTTTCTACCTCCGCGTCAAAGATTCGGCGTATTGCCGCTGCTGTTTATTATGATGTTGTTGTCGGAGTATTGTTCCGTACCGTCGGTATCCGGCAGGGGAAGCATATTTACGGGAAGTATCGAGGTCGTGTCCGGGTATATTTGTATGTCGCGCGTTATGACGGTGTAAAAATTCGGGTGTGATATCTCCGCGTCATAAAGCGCATATGGAAGTCCGTCCGCATTTGGTGAGAGCGAAAAAGATTTAGGCGGAGTTTCAAGCGTGATGAGCGGAGTTTTTCCGCTTTCGTCTGTTTCAAGAACGGCTGCCGTTGCCGGAGCACCGTTCTCTTTTTTTGCACGGACGATGACGAGCGCATTTTTTACGGGGTAAGCGGAGTTCGAGGTAAAAGCGCGCACGCCGAATCTGCCGTACGATTTTTCGGGATTTGTCGTATCCATATTAAATTACACCTCCAAAGTTAAAACTAATATATTATATGAAAAGCTCTGTTTTGGGTGATTTTTTGCGTCGTGTAATATTTACTTTTCAGCTTCAAAGTAGTATGATAAGTGATATAAAGTATAAAGGAGGAGATTTTTTTGAAAACCGAACTTTTGAATTATGATATATATCCAAAGGTCTTTTTGGCAGGCAGACCAGCAGGCGTAACGATAAGACCTTTGGGCGCCCACGCGGCTTTTGTTGCCGGTACGGAGTACCACGTGCGCGTAATGCCGATGAGCCGAGGCGCGTTTTATGTTTATAATGAAAGAAACAATGTTTTCAATTTTCACACCGTTCCGGATAAAAACGGCGCGCTGTACATAGAACCGGAATTTCCGGAGGAGGGCGAATATTCCGTGCGTATCTTAGGCACGGACAAAAAGCTCATTGCAAAACTGGCTGTGTACGCCGTTGACGCAGACCTGTACGGCAGATATGCGTATTTCGGAGATATGCATATGCACACCTGTTTTTCCGACGGCAAAGAGGCTCCGGAGATAGTGGCTTCCAACTATCGCGGATATGGATATGATTTTATGGCGATAACGGACCATAAAAGATATTATCCTTCTCTCGGACTTATAGAGAAGTTCAAAAACGTGCCGCTTGATATGAAGCTCTATCCCGGTGAGGAAGTTCATCTTCCCGATACGGACGTTCATATTGTAAATTTTGCGGGTGATTTCAGCATTAATGCGCTCTATGAAAAATCCGTGCAAAATGCCGACGGAACGGAACTTTCCCGCCGCGCGATGCCCGGGGTTTCGGACGTGCCTGATATTTTGACGGAAGAAGAATATCATTCCGCCTGTCTTAAAGCGGCGGAAAAATATGATATTCCGCCGGATGTCGAAAAGCGTGATTTCGGCGCGTGCGTTTGGACTTTCGAGCAGATACGCAAAGCCGGAGGCTTGGGTATATTCTGCCACCCGTATTGGATATCTGACGTTTATCATGTTCCGGAAAACCTCACGGAATATATGCTTGCCGTTCACCCGTTCGACGCATTTGAGGTTTTGGGCGGCGAGAGCTACTATCGCCAGAACGGATTCCAAACGGCGCTGTATTATGAGATGCGTTCTCGCGGAATAGATTTCCCGGTGGTAGGCACAACGGATACGCACGGCTCCACTGAGGCAAATCCCAACAGACTTGTCGCAAATACGATGGTTTTTGCAAGAGAAAACACTCGTGATTCTATCGTGGGCGCTGTCAAGGCCGGATATTCCGTCGCCGTAGACGGCACTTGCGAGGAAAAAAGATATGTAGGTCATTTTCGTCTTATCAAGTATGCGTGCTTCCTCATGGAAAATTATTTTCCGCTGCATAACAGGGCTTGTGTTTATGAGGGCGAGCTTATGCGCGCGTATGCTCTGGGAGATGAGTCCGCGGCGGAGGAGCTGGCGCGCGTCAAAGACAATGTACCGAAGCTCAGAAAGAAATATTTCGGCTTCTGATAAAACAAAAAAAGACAAAACAAAAAGCAGACCGTATGGTCTGCTTTTGTCTTGTCTTGATAAATGTCAGATAAGTTCTTTAACCGTTGCGTCTTTACCGATTTTGTCGCGAACATAGTAGAGTTTCGCGCGGCGAACTTTACCGCGGCGAGTAACCTTAACAGATACAACGTTGGGAGAATGGATCGGGAAAGTTTTTTCAACGCCTACGCCGTAGGAGATCTTTCTTACGGTGAATGTCTCGGAGATACCGCCGTTTTTCTTAGCGATTACAAGACCGCTGAAAAGCTGAATACGTTCTCTGGAACCTTCTTTGATCTTATTCTGAACTTCAACTGTGTCGCCGATATTGAACTGCGGCACTTCTGTTTTTAATTGCTCGTTTACAAAAGCCTGAATTTTATCCATGATGGCTTCCTCCCTGAAAATATAATAACGAAACGTTCATGCGAGCATGCAGCGGACCGTGTCGCGCCATGCCATAGCACAGCAGAAAAATTATATCATCATTATACTCAAAAATCAATAGTTTTTCAGAAAAAATCGGAAAGTATAAAAATTTTTTCGCGGATAATACTAAAAAAGAAATTTATTTTTCGGAAAAGACGGTGGTCATTTTGGAAGAAAACGCTTTTAACTCTCTGAAAAAGGAGCTGGAATCGAATTTTTCGGGCATGGCGGATTTTTCGGTGCGCGAACTTGATTTCGGAGGGACGAAGTTTTTTATATATTATATAAACAATCACAGTTCAAAGGACATGATAAACAGATTTGTCATATCCCCGATATCTCAGGCGTATCTGCGGGGCGGTTCAGCTTCGCCGATAGAGGGTATAGTGACGAATATAGGCTTTATTGCCGCCAAAGACAAAAGAGAGGCGATAGATTCCGTGATGGCGGGAAATTCGCTGTTGCTTTTTTCCGACATGGCGGACGGGATATTCGGATATATATGCGCCACACGCAACGAGAGCGGAAGGAGCAATGAAGAGCCTGAAACAGAGACAGTCATACGCGGACCGCACAACGGATTTAATGAGAGCGCGGAGCAGAGCGCAATGCTTCTGCGTCGACTCATAAAAAGCACACGCCTTAAAAGCGAGAAGATGACGCTTGGAACGCTTACGAAAACAAATGTGATAATCATGTATGTAGAGGGGATAGTGAATGAGAAAGCGCTCGGCATATTAAAGAGCCGCCTTTCCTCGATACGAGCCGACGCGCTTATAGATTCCGGAAGCGTGGAGATGTATATTCAGGACGGCTCCTGCGCTCTTTATCCGACGGTGGGTAACTCCGAAAGACCGGATAAAGTGGCAGGCAAGATATTGGAAGGGCGTATAGCCGTAATAGTAGACGGTTCTCCCGTAGTGCTGACAGTTCCTTATCTTTTCTGCGAAGGCTTGCAGGTTTCAGAGGATTACGCCAAGAGTACGTTTTTTGCGACGTTTGTGCGCGGATTGCGCTTTGCCACACTGCTTTTTGCGCTTTATCTGCCGGCGCTTTTTGTGGCACTCGTATCTCACCATGCGGATTTTTTACCGCGCGTCGTGACGGATTATATGGAACGCACGCGCGAGGGTATAACCGTTTCGCTAATGTGGGAGTTGCTGACGACGTTTATCATTTTTGAGATATTGCGCGAGGTGGGACTTCGTATGCCCAAAGCTGTGGGAAGCGCCGTCGGTATCGTCGGCTCGCTGATACTCGGCGAGAGCGCTGTCAGCGCGGGTATAATTTCACCTTTTGTTCTTATAATCGTAGCGTTTTCGGCGGTGTGCAATTTTATTTCCGCGCCTTATATGAACCCGAACGGAGTGTACCGCTTCGCGCTCATCTTCGCGGGAGGTGTAACCGGGCTTTTCGGACTTTTTGCTCTTATCGCCGTAAGCATTTGGATTGGATGTCGGAAAACTTCTTTCGGAGTGCCGTATTTTTCGCCGTTTGCGCCTGTTTCGGCAGAGGGACTTGCGGATTTTATCTATATGGCGCCTGTCTGGAAGATGAAAAAAGTTCCGCCGTCAGTCTCAGGAAGGGATTCCGTGCGGACAGAGGGGAAGCGTTGACATGAAAAAAAGAGAATATTTGATTTCCTCAGTCCAGCTTTTCTGGATTATTTTCGCTTTTGTCTTTTCCGGATTTTTTCTCGGTGAGCCGCACTCTTTTATAAGTGTTGTCGTTTCCTGCATATTTGCTTCTGTTATGAGTATTGCGGCAGGGGAGATATGTCGCGGCTTTGCTTCTTCATACGAGCTTTATTTTTCGGCTTTCGGAGGGGCGGGAGTTTTTTTTCGGTATATATCACTTGCGTTTATCTCCTTTTTTTCCGCGGGAAGCTTGCTTGATTTTTCCTCCGGCGTTTCAGCGTACTACAAAGGGGAGGTCTCCGCGGTGATCTTTGCCGTCTGCCTTATTCTTTGCGTTTTTGCCGTATCGAAGGATTTTACGGGTGCTGCGCGGTTTGCGGAGCTTTGCGCTTTTGCCGTTTTGGTAATTCTTTTGCTTTTGTTTGGCGGAAAGGGCGGTTCGGGATTTGAGTTTGTTCTTTTCACGCAGGATATGCCCGTCTTGTTTGACTCTGTCGGTTGCTCGGCGGCGATATTCTCGCTTTATCTGCGCGCGGTAGAGCGAGGCGACGCGGCTATGAGCAGTTTTGCCGAAAACTCGTCTTTTCATCCATCGCTTACTCTAAGCGGAGCAACAGCGCCCGTATGCGCCGGAGCTTTATATGTTTTGGTGCGGGTTTTTGGTGCAGAGCAAAATATACTTGTCGTCTTTTTCGTTTGGTTCATTGTTTTGTCGCGGTTTTTTATGCTTGCAATATGCGTCAGCGACCTTTTGGGGTTGCCTGAATGTATGGAAAACGTCAAGCGAAAGCGCGTGCTTATATTTGCCGCTTTTTTTGTCTCGACTTTGCTTTTGAAAGGCTCTGCGGCGGTAGGTGTCATCTCCGAGGCGGGAGTTTTATACGGCGCAGTCTTACCGTTTGCGGCTTTTGCTCTTGTCCGCGCAAAAAAAAGATGGAGAAGTGAGGTTTGAAAAATGGATAAAAAGGTATATTTCAACGGCGAGATAGTCACCGTGAATGAAAACGGAGATATTGCGGATGCAATTTTGATAGAAAACGGACTTATTTGCGCCGTCGGAAACAGAGAGGAGATATTTGCGCTTGGCGGAGAGGACAGCGGGAAGATAGATATGATGGGAAAGACTATGCTTCCGGGATTTATCGATTCTCACGGTCACATTGTTTCTTTCGCTCAGACGTTGACTCTTCTTGATATGAGCGCCTGCCGCTCCGTAAAAGATATGACGGAACTTGCGGCACAAAGGCTCAAGAGCCAACCGCTCTCTCAGGGAGAGTGGCTATTGGGATTCGGTTATGACGATACAAGCTTCAGCGACAAGTCCTCTCCGACAAAATTTGAGCTTGACGGTGTTTCCTCAACAACGCCTATATTTATATCTCACGTTTCGGGACATGTTGCTGTTGCAAACAGCGCGGCGCTTGAAAAGCTGGAATATACGGGAGATGATTATATAGTTCCGAACGGAGGCCGCGTGCAAACGGTGTCGCACGATTCCAAAGAGCCGAACGGAATATTGGAGGAAAACGCTTTTCTCGCTCCTGAAAAGAAAAAACTTATTCCTTTGCCGTCATCAGACACAATGGCGAAGGCGCTTATCAAAGCGCAGAATATATATGCCGGTTACGGTATCACGACGGCGCAGGAGGCAGGCGCGGACAAGAGCATAAACGAAATTCTTTTAAAAGCGGCAAAGGACGGAGCGCTTTTTATCGATATAGTGGCTCATGCGGTGCAAAGCGAAACTTTTGACCTGCTGAAAAACGAAGGCACGCCGAAAAGGGATTATCTTTGCCGATATAAACTGATGGGCGGCAAGACATGGCTGGACGGCTCTTTGCAGGGAAAGACGGCTTGGCTTACAAGGCCTTATAAAGAAACTCCCAAAGGCGAGACGGACGATTATTGCGGATTCGGGACGCAGAGCGACGAACAGCTTACCGAATATTTAAAAGGCTGTATCGAAAGACGGATACAGGTAAATGCTCACGCCAACGGAGACGCGGCGGCAGACCAGTTTTTGCGCTGTTATAAAAAAGCGCTCTCAAAGACAAGTGAAAAATGTGAACTGCGGCCCGTGATCGTCCATGCTCAGACGATAAGTGAAGACCAGCTTGATGAAATAAAGTCGCTGAATATGATACCTACGTTTTTTTCAGACCACGTTTGGTTTTGGGGCGACTATCACTATGAAACCTCGCTCGGTCCGGAAAGGGCGGAAAGGATATCTCCTCTGGGTTCGGCGCTTCGAAAAGGCATAAGGTTTACAATGCATCAGGACGCTCCCGTGAAGATGCCCGATGAAATTCTCACTATCCATAACGCAGTCAACAGAAGGACTCAGAAAGGGCGCGTTCTCGGAGAGGAACAAAGGCTCTCCGTAATTGACGCTATTCGTGCCGTTACCATAAACGGCGCGTACCAGTACTTTGAAGAAGATATAAAAGGCACTTTGGAAGCGGGAAAATATGCAGATCTTGTCATACTCGACAAAAATCCTCTGAAAGTCCGTAAAGAACTGATAAAAGATATCCGCATACTTGAAACCGTAAAGCAGGGAAGGACTATATTCAAAAAGCAGGGATAATAAAAGCGCGGCCTTTAAGCGCGGTGAGATAAGAAAACAAGCAAAAAGCCTTAAATCATCGTGTTTTAAGGACAGCGGGCAAACAGGTTACAACTAAATAACCGAGCAAAAGGGGCGTTATCGCAAGATAGCGTCCCTTTCTGCATATTGCCACGCCACAGATCAAAAGTCTGTGGCGTTTTTTTATGCCCGCAGGAAAGGAGGCGCAGCCGGAATGTATTTCACAAACGGCAAAAGGCGGGCGTTTGAACTGCTCATGCAGCAGAAGCCGGGATTTGACCGCTTTCAATCCGGCTGTACCGGAAGTGATGAAGATTGCTGCACTTGCCGTTTCTACCGCCCACAATGGAATTTTTTAAGCTCAAGCTTCGATGTAACCGACAAAGTTGTAGTAGATGTGGATGTCCCGTTCCTCGTAGTCGTCCACCGTATATTTCTCACTGATCTCAATTTTCTGGATGAGCCGCATGAGTGTGGGGCGGTCCAGTTCCTGCAAATCGTAGTAGTCCTGCACCATGTCCAGCCATGCGTCTACGGACTGCTCGTTCTCCCGGCTGGCGGCAAGCTGCTCTGTCAGCTCCCGTCTGCGCTCCTGTTTTGCCTTCCGCTCGGCCTCGTAGCCATTGAGAAGCTGCACGCAGAGGTTTTCCGGGATTTTGCCCAGCACCTTGTCCTCGTAGGCGGACTGCACCAGACGGTCAAGCTCCGGCAACCGCCGGTCGATGGCGCTCAGTTCCGCTTGGAGTGTCTTGAGTTTTTCCCGTCCGGCAGACTCCTTCTGCGCGAGAATTTTTTCTCGCAGCTTTTCCCGGCTGTTCTGCGCCCATATCGCCTTGCAGCGGATGTCCGTCAATACGATTTGCGTCAACACCTTCTGGTTGATGTAGTGGGACGAACAGGCATTTTTGCCGCCCGAGGCATACCGGTTGCAGACATACGATTTGAACTCCGGTTCCTTGTCCGACACCTTTTTACGGTAATCCCGCATATACCGCATGGAAGAACCGCAGTCCATGCACCGGAGCAAACCACCGAACAAAGAGACGGTACCGCTTTTACCGCTGCGCCCTCTGGCAGGATGGTTGTCCATCCGCTGCACGGCGTCCCACACATCCTGCGAGATCAGCGGCTCGTGGGTGTTCTCCACCCGAATCCACTCGCTTTCCGGTTTGCTGACCTGCTTGTGGTTTTTGTAGGAGACGGTGCCTGTCTTGTTCTGTACCATGTGGCCGAGATACACCTCATTGCGAAGGATGGTTTTCACCGTCACATCATTCCAGAACGGCGTTTCGCCCCGGTGATTCTCCCGTCCCTCCGCCATGTAGTAAAAGGTTCTGGGCGCGGGGACTTTTTCCGCGTTGAGAATCAGGGCAATTTTGCGGAAACCATTGCCCTGCAACCGCAGGTCAAAGATGTGCCGCACTACCGGAGCGGTCACCGGATCAATCTCCAGAATGTGCTTGTCCGCCGCACTCTTCCGGTAGCCGAGGGGAGCGTAGCAGCCCACATATTTCCCAGCCTTGAAGGTGGACAGCTTCACCGCCTTGATTTTGTTGCTGGTGTCCCGGGCATAGAGGTCGTTCATTACATTTTTCAGAATGACCACCATTTCATTGTTCTTGCGGATGGTGTCCACACCATCGTTGAGAGCGATGAAGCAGCAGCCGAGAGATGGAAAAATGAAGTCGGTATATTTGCCCGCTTCAATGTAATCACGACCGAGCCTGCTGAGGTCTTTGGTTAGGACCAGATTGATCTTCCGGTCGGTCGCGTCCTGCACCAGCCGGTTAAACCCCGGCCGGTCGAATAATGAGGTGTGATAGCGATAGCGGCAAAAAGCTAATAAAATCAATGGTTTTGCGGACAGCGGATAGACAGGGAATGTGTTAAAAACTGAA
>CASGAQ010000002.1 GCA_949299535.1 uncultured Eubacteriales bacterium
GGTCTCTTTTGTAATGTAATTTACTCCAACTGTGCCTCATTGAACTATTATACCGGAGAGCAACTTTGTTTCATAGACACTGTTTTATTTGGGGCTTACCAAATAAAAAGATAGGCAGTAACTACACCCGATTGCTTGGGTGCAGGCACTGCCTGCTGGTGCGGGTAAAAGGACTTGAACCTTCACGAAGTTGCCCCCACTAGAACCTGAATCTAGCGCGTCTGCCAATTCCGCCATACCCGCAGGAAAAAGCCGTTTAAAAGCGGCTTTTTTTGCTATTGGTGCGAGAAACGGGACTTGAACCCGTACGGTGAAATCCACACGCCCCTCAAACGTGCGCGTCTGCCAGTTCCGCCACTCTCGCGTATTGCTTTGATTTTTTGCGCGAAGCGAGCTCTTCGCGTCGGCGAACGTACCGTTGTCCGCTGATTCGAATGAAAAAGCTACTGCTGAGCAGTAGCTTTCTCATGGTGCGAGAAACGGGACTTGAACCCGTACGGTGAAATCCACACGCCCCTCAAACGTGCGCGTCTGCCAGTTCCGCCACTCTCGCATGGTGCTTGTTTCGACTTCTGTCTTGCGTTTTTGAACCACTTGACCTTGTCGACGTTGACTATTATATACGATATCGAGAAAAATGTCAATAGCTTTTTTGAATTTTTTTGATGTTTTTTCTTTCGTTTTTTATGCGGCGGAAAATGATAGTGAAGAGTAACTTCAAGGCGGTAATGAATTTATGTGAGAGAATATCGCAAACTATATGCAAACTATATTATTTATGATGCATGATACAGTATATATTATTACGATATATTATACGGGAAACATTCGTATTAAAAAATCATATCATATTTTTCAAATATTCACGCGTTATTCATTGATTTATTTCGGAACGCATGTTATAATAAAAAATAACGAGAGCGATATTTGTCGCAATAAAATAATATAAAAATTTCATAATTTATTTTTTCGGAGGTCAATTATGGCACAGAACAGATTGATTGGCGATTACCCCGTTATCGGTATTCGTCCCACTATAGACGGTCGCCGCGGCCCGCTCAAGGTAAGAGAATCTCTTGAGGACCAGACAATGGCAATGGCAAATGCCGCTGCAAAGCTTATTACTGAAAATCTTCGTTATTCCAACGGCGAACCCGTGAAAGTTATAATTGCGGACACGACTATCGGTCGTGTTGCCGAAGCCGCCGCCTGCGCGGACAAGTTTAAAAAAGCCGGTGTCGATATCACACTTACCGTAACCCCCTGCTGGTGCTACGGTGCCGAAACCATGGATATGGACCCTAACACCATCAAAGCTGTTTGGGGATTTAACGGTACTGAACGCCCCGGCGCAGTTTACCTTGCGTCTGTTCTTGCAACGCATGCTCAGAAAGGACTTCCTGCGTTCGGTATCTACGGTCACGACGTTCAGAACCTTGATGAGGTTGCGGATATTCCCGCCGATGTTCAGGAAAAGATACTTCGCTTTGCTCGCGCGGCTGTTGCAGCTGCGACAATGCGCGGTAAGTCATATCTGCAGATCGGCTCTATCTGCATGGGTATAGGCGGTTCTATTATCAGTCCCGAGTTTATCGAAGAATATCTCGGTATGCGCGTAGAGTCTGTTGACGAGGTCGAAATAATCCGCCGAATGACTGAGGAGATCTATGACAAAGCAGAATTTGAAAAAGCTCTGGCATGGGCAAAGGCCAATTGCATAGAAGGTTTCGACAAGAACCCCGAAAATATGCAGAAGACACGCGAACAGAAGGACGAGCAGTGGGAATTTGTTGTAAAAATGATGGTTATAATCAAAGACCTTATGAACGGCAACCGGAATCTTCCCAAAGGCTGCGAAGAAGAGAAAGTCGGACACAATGCCATCGCGGCAGGCTTCCAGGGCCAGCGTCAGTGGACGGACTTTTATCCTAACTGTGACTTCCCGGAAGCAATGCTCAATACTTCCTTCGACTGGAACGGCGCCCGCGAGCCTTATATCCTTGCAACGGAAAACGACGTTCTCAACGGTATCGGCATGTTGTTCGGCAAACTTCTTACGAACCGCGCTCAGATGTTTGCAGATGTTCGTACATACTGGAGCCCCGAAGCTGTTAAGCGCGCTGCGGGATACGATATCGAAGGCATAGCAAAAGACAACGGCGGTATCATACATCTTATCAACTCAGGCGCTTGCTGTCTTGACGCGAACGGTGCGGCAAAAGACGAAAACGGCAATCCCGTTATGAAAGAGTGGTACAATGTTACCGAAGCGGATCAGAAAGCCATCATGGAGAACACCACATGGAACTTTGCCGATCTCGGATACTTCCGCGGCGGCGGTTATTCTTCACGCTTTGTTACGAATGCTGAAATGCCCGCAACAATGATTCGTCTTAACCTCGTTAAAGGTCTTGGTCCGGTTATGCAGATAGCTGAAGGCTGGACGGTAAAACTTCCTGACGAAGTATCTGACAAACTTTGGAAGAGAACAGACTACACATGGCCTTGCACATGGTTCGTTCCTCGCTGCGACGGCAAAGACGGCAGCGCATTCAAGACAGCTTATGAAGTTATGAACAACTGGGGCGCTAACCACGGTGCTATCAGCTACGGTCATATAGGTGCTGATCTTATCACGCTTTGTTCCATACTTCGTATTCCCGTTTGTATGCACAATATTCCTGACGATCAGATCTTCCGTCCCAAAGCATGGGATTCTTTCGGAATGGACAAAGAAGGTCAGGACTTCAGAGCTTGCGCGGCTTACGGTCCCATGTATAAATAATTTAAAATATTATACATAATATATTAAGAAAGGCAGGATATTTATTTTCCTGCCTTTTGGTTTTGCAAAAAATCATTTTGCTTTATTATAAGCCTCGCTCCCGTCGAGAGCGGTGACGGGAACGTCCAGAATATCTCTGTATGATTCTGCCGAATATTCGCCGTCAGGTATTCTCGGTACGCAACCTGTCCTGTCTGTGCCGCTGGCGCAGGGAGTTTCCCACATCGCTTTTTCAGCAAGCTTTGAGGCGTCGGGAGAATTTTTTTCGTCTCTTTTATGCATGGAGCTTTATCACCTCTTTTCATATGTAATAGAATTTGAGAGTTTTTGAGTTTTTATTCCTTGATTTTTGTTGACAAAAAAGTTTTTTTGTTGTAAAATTATAAAAATACTTTATATGCAATATCTGTTGAATGTTAAAAAGGAGAGAATATGGTAAATACTAATCCGAGTGAAAAGTTCTATAAAGAAGGTCTGACATTTGACGATGTCCTTCTCATTCCCGCTAGGAGTAACGTTGTGCCCTCAAATGTTAATGTTTCCACACGCCTTACCAACAAGATAAAACTTAATACGCCTGTAATTTCGGCTGCGATGGATACCGTTACGGAATCATCTATGGCTATCGCTATGGCGCGTGAAGGCGGCATAGGCATAATTCACAAAAATATGCCCATTGCAATGCAGGCTGATGAGGTCGAAAAAGTAAAAAGAAGTGAAAACGGCGTTATAAAGAATCCTTTCTCACTTCATCCCGACAATAAAGTTTACGAAGCGGAAGACCTTATGCACAAATACCGTATTTCCGGCGTACCGATATGCGATGAAAACGGATATCTTGTAGGTATAATCACAAACAGAGATATGCGCTTCCTTACAGATATGAATATGCCAATAAAAGAAGTTATGACAAAGGACAACCTTGTTACCGCTCCTGTCGGCACGACTCATGATGAAGCTCAGGCGATCCTCTGCAAAAACAAGATAGAAAAACTCCCTTTAGTAGATAAAGACGGACGCCTTTCCGGTCTTATCACGATAAAAGACATTCAAAAAGTCGCAAAATATCCTAACTCCGCAAAAGATTCACAGGGCAGACTTCTTTGCGGCGCTTCTATCGGCGTTACAAAAGACGTTCTTGAAAGAGCAGGCGCTCTTCTTGCCGCGGGAGTTGACGTTCTCGTACTTGACTCCGCTCACGGTCATGCTCAGAGTATGCTTGACACTCTCTATAAAGTTAAAAATGCATTCCCGGATTGTCAGATTATAGGCGGAAACGTTGCTACGGCAGCCGCTACCGAAGATATGATAAAGGCAGGCGCAGATGCGGTAAAAGTAGGTATAGGTCCCGGTTCCATCTGCACTACGCGTATCATTGCAGGTATAGGCGTTCCCCAGATTACTGCCGTTTATGACGCCGCTTGCGCCGCTGCGAAATACAATATCCCCGTTATTGCCGACGGCGGTATCAAATACAGCGGAGATATGGTAAAAGCGCTTGCCGCAGGTGCAAGTTCCATTATGCTCGGCTCTCTCCTTGCGGGATGTGAAGAAAGTCCCGGTGAAACGGAAATCTATATGGGCAGAAGCTTTAAGGTTTATCGTGGCATGGGTTCTCTTGCCGCTATGGAAAAAGGCTCTAAAGACAGATATTTCCAGCAAAATTCCGTCAAACTTGTTCCCGAAGGCGTAGAAGGCAGAGTTCCTTTCAAAGGGCCTGTTTCCGATACGATATTCCAGCTTATAGGAGGAATACGTTCGGGTATGGGTTATTGCGGTTGTGAGACTATCGAAGAACTTCAGGAAAGAGCACAGTTCGTTCGCATTACAAATGCAGGTTTGCGCGAATCTCATCCTCACGATATCAGCATAACAAAAGAAGCTCCAAATTACAGCATAAGCAGTATCAACGGAAACGGCTGATAATAAAATAAACAGACTTAAAACGACGAATTTTTAAAATTTCGTCGTTTTTTTTGTGAAAAAGTTTAAATTAGATATTTTCTTTTTCTTGAGATTGTGGTATAATCCAATGTCATGATTAAAAATACAGTATTAAATAAAAATAACGGTGTAAAAATCACCTGTGAAAAGCGAGGTAATTCCTTTGGTAAGAGAAGATTTGAGAAATATTGCAATTATTGCACACGTTGACCACGGTAAAACAACGCTTGTAGACGAAATGCTCAAACAAGGCGGTATATACCGTGAGAATCAGGTCGTTGAAGAACGAGTAATGGACTCCAACGCCATAGAGCGCGAACGCGGTATAACGATTATGGCTAAAAATACGGCAGTTCACTACAAAGGCGTAAAGATAAATATTGTTGATACTCCCGGACACGCTGATTTCGGCGGAGAAGTTGAACGTATACTTAAAATGGTAAACGGCGTTATACTCCTTGTAGACGCGGCTGAAGGTCCCATGCCGCAGACGCGCTTCGTTCTTCAGAAAGCTTTGGCGCTCAATCATCCCGTAATAGTTGTAGTAAATAAGATAGATAAACCCGACGCTCGCCTTGACGAAGTGGGAGATGAAGTCCTTGAACTTCTTCTTGACTTGGGTGCAAGCGATGAACAGTTCGACTCTCCCATGCTTTGGTGCTCCGGCAGAGCGGGTACGGCTTCTTTTTCTCCTCACGAGCCGGGCGTTAATCTCGAGCCTCTTTTTGATACTATCCTTGAATACATTCCCGCTCCCGAAGGCGACGCAGAGGGACCGCTTCAAATGCTCGTTTCTTCCATAGATTATAATGATTATGTAGGAAGAATAGGTATAGGCAGAATAGAACGCGGCGTTATGCGTCAGAATCAGGATGCTATGATATCTAACTTCCACGATAAGGACAAGGCGCCTTCCAAGGTAAAGATAGTAAACATAAGTCAGATAGACGGTCTGCGCCGTGTGCCGGTTACAGAGGCGAAAATGGGTGATATCGTATGTTTCTCAGGTGCTGAGAATATTTCGATAGGAGATACTATCACGGACGTAAACTGTGTAGAACCGCTTGAATTTGTCAAAGTCGGCGAGCCTACGATGGAGATGACTTTCTCTGTAAACGACGGTCCTTTTGCCGGTCAGGACGGCAAGTTCGTCACAACTCGTCAGATACGCGAACGCCTTTACAAAGAACTTCTCAAAGACGTTTCTCTCAGAGTAAAAGACGGCGACACAACGGATTCATTCGTTGTTTCCGGACGCGGTGAAATGCATTTGTCTATCCTTGTCGAGACTATGCGCCGCGAAGGTTATGAGCTTTGCGTAAGCACCCCCAGAGTTCTTTACAAGGAAATAGACGGCAAACTTTGCGAGCCGATAGAAAACGTCGAAATAGAGGTACCTCAGGACTACTGCGGCGCCGTAATGGAAAAACTCGGTGCGCGCAAAGGCGACCTTATCAATATGGCTCCGCGCGGTTCTGGCAACAGAATGCATATGCAGTTCAGGATACCTACACGTTGCTTGTTCGGATACAGAAGCGAATTTATGACTGATACTCGCGGAGAGGGAATAATCAATTCTGTTTTTGAATGTTATGAGCCGTTCAAGGGAGAGATAACACGCCGTTTCACAGGTTCTCTTGTTGCAAGCGAAACCGGTGTTTCAACTTCTTACGGGGTGTTCAATACTCAGGACAGAGGCACTATGTTTATCAGCAGCCAGTGCCCTGTATATGAAGGAATGATTGTAGGAGAAAATCCGAAAATGGGTGATATCGCCGTAAACGTATGCAAGGAAAAACATCTTACCGCGATTCGTTCGACAGGCGCTGACGAGGCACTTCGTCTTGTTCCCGCAAAAATAATGAGCCTTGAAGAAGCTATCGAGTTTATTGCTGATGACGAACTTATAGAGGTCACACCTAATAATATACGTCTTCGCAAGAGAATACTCTCAACGGATCTCAGATATAAGATGGCAGGCAGACTCAAAAAAGAAGGTAAATAAGAGGGAAGTATGGAAGAACAATTTTCCAGAACGGCTCTGATAATAGGCGACTCCGCAGTTGAAAAACTGCGCGGTCGCCATGTCGCTGTTTTCGGTGTCGGCGGAGTAGGCTCTTTTGCGGCTGAAGCGATAGCTCGCATGGGTGTCGGACGCATGACTCTTGTGGACAACGATGTTGTGTCGGAGTCAAATATCAACCGACAGTTGATAGCGCTCCACTCCACCGTAGGAAAATATAAGGTCGATGTGGCAAAAGATAGGATACTTGACATAAATCCATCTGCAAAAGTTGAAGCGAGGCGCATGTTCTATCTTCCCGAAAATGCAGACGATATAGATATTTCCTCTTTTGACTGCATAGTGGACGCGATAGATACCGTTTCAGCGAAGCTGGAACTTATAACGCGGGCGCATATGTGCGGTGTACCGATAATAAGTTCAATGGGTACGGGAAACAAGCTTCATCCCGAAAAATTGGAGATAACGGATATATCGAAAACAAGTATATGTCCTCTTGCCCGCGTTATGAGAAGGGAACTTAAAGCGCGAGGTATAAATAAACTTACTGTCGTTTACTCCAAAGAGGAACCGCTTCCGACTCAAAAAGATGTTTTCCTGTCCAACGGAAAGAAAACTGTAGGCAGTATATCGTTCGTTCCTGCAAGCGCGGGGCTTTTGATAGCAAGCAAGGTCCTTGAGATACTTCTGTCTTTATAAGTTGTAAAAATCTTGGATTTTGCCGTTTTGTGACGGAATCCGGCGTGTTTTGTGACGGAATTCGGCGTTTTTTATATTTTTTATATTCTGTATAAAATTCATTGTAAACAGTTGACTTTAAATATTCTTTTTGTTATAATATAGCTATAAAAATATTACTTTTTATTTAAGAAAGGCGTAATAGTTATGAAAAAAATCATCTATTTTCTTATGGTCTTCTCTATTCTGGCGGTTACATGTCTCGGATTGGTTTCTTGTGGAGAAATGGGCGGAAATGAAACAAGCGGCAATGAATCATCAACAAGCGGTTTTGTAATCCCCGAAGATGTTCTTGAAGGACATACACCTACTGATATTAAATACTTCAAATACAAAACAAATGACGACGGTACGGCAAAGATTACAGGTGTATACACGGATATTCCCGTCGATAAAGAAGTTGTAGTTCCCGCATATATAGAAGAAGACGGTAAAAAATACACAGTTACATCTATCGGCACTTCTACTTTTGCTCAGTCTGCGATCGTTGAGCTGTATATTCCTTACACCGTTACGGAAATCGGAGAATATGCTTTCGGAAGTTGCAAATCTCTTAAAAAAGTGAGCATTCCCACAACTGTTACCAAACTTGCAACAGGTACGTTTAGCGGATGCGAAAGCATTACGGATCTTGACTTTATCCCTGAAAGCATTGAGTCCATCGGTGAAAGATGCTTTGAAGCATGCAAAGGTCTTGTCAGCAATGTTGTTGTTCCCGATTCAGTAAAGACTATCGGTGCTTTTGCTTTTGTAGATTGCACAGGCATGACAAATATCAAACTTTCCGCAAATCTTGAATCTATTCTGGACAGCACATTCAACGGATGCACTTTCCTCAGCGAAATCGAAATTCCCGCCAATGTTAAATCCATCGGCGATAGCGCATTCAAAGATTGCAGCAGACTTAAAACAATTAAACTTCCCGATACGCTTGAAACCATCGGTGCAAACGCGTTCAACGGTTGCAAAAATGTTTCTCAGATAACAGTTCCCGATTCTGTTAAGTCAATCGGAGAATATGCGTTTGAATCTTGCAGAAACCTTAAAAAGATCAGACTTTCCGGAAATACCGAACTCACTATCGGTGACTATATTTTCGGTGAAGATATCGAAAAGAGTTGCAGAAAACTCGAAGAAATATATGTCGCTCCCGGCAGCAAGGCTGAAACATGGTGCAAAGACAATGGACTTGCAGACATGGTACTTGATGTTGCAGGTTATCAGGAGTAATTTGCCGTTTTCTACTCATTTTGCCTATCTGAAACAAATTTCATATAAGCTATAAAAAATACGTCCGACTGCTTTTCCGCTGTCGGACGTATTTTTTACAAATTCATTTCGGCGTGAATCATACACATTCCTACCGAAGTTATGGCTGCGGTTTCCGTCCGCAATATCCTTTTTCCGAGTGATATGGAATAGCCGCCTATATCTTTTGCCGCGGCGATCTCTTTATCGTCAAATCCGCCCTCGGGACCTATCAGAATACCTACTGAAGCGCCTTTTTTTATCCTTGAGAGCGCTTTATGAGTAGCAGTCATGCCGTTTTCGCTTTCATAGGGGATAAGAAGCAAGTCGAGTTCCTTTGCTTTTTCAAGCGCTTGCGTATATGTCATCACGTTGAAGACCTCCGGGATTATATTTCGTTTGCTTTGCTTTGCTGCGCTTTCAGAAATAGCTTGCCAGCGTTCACGACGTGATTCTTTTTTCTTTGAGTCCAGTTTCACTATTGAGCGGCTCATTTCAACAGGAATGATTCCGAAAACGCCAAGTTCTACCGACTTTTGTATTATAAGTTCCAACTTATCGCTTTTAGGCAGTCCCTGAAAAAGATATATTTTTATCTGAAGTTCCGTATTTTGATAATCGTCCTCGATTATTTCTGCCACGGCTCTTTCTTCTTCAAATCTCATAAGGCGGCATAAACTGCTGATTCCGCCTTCGCTTACAATAAACTCCTCGCCGGATCTCATTCGCAAAACGTTTTTTATATGATTAAAGTCAGACCCTGTTATGTAACAGAGTCCTTCTCGCTTGTTTTCTTTATCTATAAAAAAATTGTACATATTTTAGACCTCCTTTTTCATTTTGATTATATCAGATAAAACCTATATTTACAACAAGAAATATATAAAATAAAAAATCAAAAAAGTATTGACAATTTAAAAGTGTTATGCTATAATAATTAACGTTGTGAGATGATGGTTTCACAGCGGACAAATATATAAGCTGGTGTGGCTCAATGGCAGAGCAGCTGATTTGTAATCAGCAGGTTGATGGTTCGACTCCGTTCACCAGCTCCAAGATTCCGTATTTTGAATACGGAATTTATAATGGGAGCGTTCCCGAGCGGCCAAAGGGGGCAGACTGTAAATCTGTTGTCAGTGACTTCGGTGGTCCGAATCCACCCGCTCCCACCAAGCCTCAAGGACTTCAGTCCTTGAGGCTTTTCTTTTTACCTATTACCTATTACTTTAAAATTCCTTTCGGCTTAAAAAGTAATAAAAAACAAGTTTTTTGCAGGGCGGCGCCTTGCTTTTTTTATTTTTGGCTGAGAGGGTGAGATGAGAAAAGCACGGTTGTCCTCAGACAGTAAAACTCAATCCGGTGGACTGTTTTTCTCAACAAGGAATGACACTAAATCTCTAAAAAAAGTCCTCGATTTGAGAACTTGGTCTACAGTCTGAACTCTGTTATCTATAACAGAGTTTTTGTTTTTGCGTTAAGGATAAAAACGAGAAATATATCGCATAATATAAATGATTATATTTGATAAAATTTTTATGTCGGCAGAAATTTTACCGATTGAAATTACATTAAAAATATATCAACAAACCATTTATCAAGGCGGTGTATAAATGCTGAGTATAGAAGAACAAAAACTCAATCCACATACATTTTTGTTATTGCGTGAAAAAGTCGGTTTCAGATTTTATTCGTTTGAGGATTCCGCATATGCGCTGGAACATTCGCTTTATACTGTTGAAGTGCGAGAAAATACTAAGACAGTCGGCATGGCAAGAATAGTCGGCGACAATCGCATAACGTTTTTTATCAAAGATGTCGTGGTCGATCCCGAGTATCAAGGCAGAGGCATAGGAAGACTCCTTGTCGAATCTCTTCTGAAATATATCAGACAGTACGCGTGCGAAAGTGCTTATGTCGGTCTTATGGCTACGCCGGGCACTGAAAACTTCTACGAAAAATTCGGCTTTATACGCCGTCCCTCTTGCGGGCTTGGCAACGGAATGGTTATGTATATATCTAAAGAAAACGGTTAATAAATATATAAATGAAGTATGTAGCAATATTTTAATGAGGAGATGGAATATTTATGAGTAAACGCCCGATAATTATTGATACGGACCCGGGAATCGACGATGCCGTTGCACTTGCCATCGCGCTGTTCAGCGATAAACTTGATGTAAAGCTGATTACGACGGTCGCCGGGAATGTTTCTCTTGATAAGGTGACATACAATACTTTAAGGCTTTTGAAGTTTTACGGAAAGGAGATACCGGTAGCAAAAGGCGCGGATTCTCCGCTGATACTGCCTTTAAAAGATGCAAGCAATGTCCACGGAAAGAGCGGAATGGAAGGTTTTGATTTTGAAGAACCGGACGAGCATCTTTTGCTGAAAGAAAACGCCGTGGAAGCTATGCACAGAATCATCATGGAAAGCGATGAACCGATAACGCTTGTTCCCATTGCGCCGCTTACAAATATAGCTCTGCTTTTGAAAGTATATCCCGAAGTAAAGAAAAATATAAGGGAGATAGTTCTTATGGGTGGCTCTGCCGGACGCGGAAACAAGGGAGTCATGTCGGAATTTAATATTGCGACAGATCCGGAAGCCGCGCATATTGTTTTTGAGTGCGGACTGCCGATCGTTATGGCGGGTCTTGATGTAGGCTGGAAAGCACTCGTGCTTCAAGAAGACAGTGTCAAGCTGCCGTCTTTGGGAGAAGTTGGTCGAATGGCATACTGCCTGTTCCAAAAATATCGTGGAGGAAGTATGAAGACCGGCTTGAAAATGTACGACAGTTGTGCCATTGCATATCTTTTGCGCCCGGAAATGTACGATATTGCGGAAACTTATGTAGGTGTGGAACTTAGCGGCGACATGACGGCAGGATGTACGCTCGTAGATCTTAAAGGATATCTGGGCAGACCGAATAACGCAAAGGTGTGCATGGATATAGACGGTAAAATGTTCAGAGAGTGGTTTTTGGAAAGCATTGCCGAGTGCATATGAGAAATAAGCGATAATAAAATAGAAGTAATAAAAAGGAGATAGATTCAATGCAGACAGCTGTAATGTATATTTCTGCAATAGTTGCCGTGGCGGTTGTTGTATTTATGCTCATCAAAAAGATGGATATAAAGATAACATTGTTGCTTATGGGCGTTGTGCTGATGTTTATAGGTATTGCCATGGGCAACGGCATAGGAGTAAAAGATTTTGTATCTACGGGAAGCGTGCTTCTCGACCCGTTAAAAGCCATAACGGATCAATTTAAAAGCACATTGAGTTCCGCCGGATTTATAATCCTTATTTTAGGTGGATATTCAGCTTATATGAGTTCCATAGGCGCAAATGAGGTGACGGTGAATGTTCTCACTAAGCCTATCGGAAAAATAAAATCAGTATATATTCTGGTGCCGGTTGTTTTTCTCTTGGGAAATCTGTTGTCTTTGGTCATACCAAGCGCTTCCAACCTTGCAATTATCCTGATTGCCACGCTTTATCCGGTAATGGTAAAGACGGGTATGAGTCCTCTTACCTCCGCGGGTATAATTGCTACAACGGCAACGGTCATGCCGACGCCTTTGGGTTCTGACAATGTTGCAATAGCCGAGGAACTCTCTAAAACAACTGAGTTTGCAGGACTTACTGCAACAGACTATGTTTTTCGGTATCACGCGATAGTTTCCGTTCCGACATTGCTTGTCATGGCTCTTGTCCATTATCTGTGGCAGAAACATATGGACAAGAAAAATGGACGTGAACAAATAGCAGAACTTTCGGATATAGAAGAGGCAAAGACCATTAAAGGCGGAGTTCTTTTTAAAACGGTCTATGCTGTTTTGCCTTTGTTACCGATCATTTTGCTTATTATCGTTTTTATGATTCAATCATTTACGGGTATGGCGGTAAATATAAGCGTTGAAGTGGCTGCCATCTTGTCTTTTGCCGCGGCATTGGTATGCGAGATGATACGCAAACGAAATGTGAAGTCCGCTTTGGACGGCACGGAGAGCTTTTTTAAGGGAATGGGAGGAGCTATGCCGATAGTGGCGCTTTTGGTGGCTGCTTCCGTCTTTGTAACCGGACTGAAATCGATCGGTCTTATAGAAGCGTTGCAGGATGCTATGCTCGGTATTCAGGGAAGCGGGCTGGGTTTTGTTTTGCCGCTTATACTTGTTTGCCTGACGGCACTTATAGTTATACTCAGCGGCAGCGGTACGGCGCTTTTCTTTGCGATGGTGCCTCTTATGGTTCCGCTTGCTCAGGCGGCAGGCATAAGCGTTTTGGCAATAAGCGTGCCTATGGGACTGGCAGGAAATCTTCTGCGCGCCGTTTCGCCGGTTTCTGCTGTTGTCATGATAGTTGCAGGATCTCTGAAAAAGAGTCCGATAGAAGTTGTAAAGCGCACATCTGTGCCTATGATAGCAGGAACTGTCTTTATGTTTGTGTTTTCGATGATAGTTTTTCTTCCAATGAGTTGATATTCGCTTGAAACCAATAAAATATCCTCCGTATGCTGTTGTCATACGGAGGATATTTCATAATTGAGATATTTGATGTTTAACTATTTTTGATTATTTATTATTTTATATGGCTGTCATAAAACTCCAGAAACTGCGAAAACAGTTCTGTATCCAATCTGTTGCACCATTTTGTTCGGTCGAGATTGTTGTTGATATATTCCGCTTTATCAATGATAAATCTTTCCTTGTTTTCGTCGGCGATGTAGTCATAGTTGAGAGTTTCAAGCCATTTGTCAAATTCCGCGTTGAACTCATCTACATATGTATTGTCGTTGAAATAATTATGTCCTTTATCTTCAAGGTAGAGAAACTTGAAACGAGGATCGTTTTTGTACTTTTCGTAGAATATATCATAACCGTACTCTGATGGAACTGTTTTGTCGTCCGCGCCGTGAACGATCATGACGGCCGCATCAGTCGAATTGAATCCGTCCATAGCCGTATTCGCAGCATATTTTCCATATTTTACGGCTTCATGAAGTTTTATAAACGGCATCATCAAATATATACCGTTTCCGACGATGGTTTTTCCCTGAGCTTCGAATATACCCGCCGAGCTGTCATGGCCTGAGCATTCTATTACCGCTTTGATGTCGTTTTGATATGTAAGAACACTGCTTACGCTGTATCCGCCCCAGCTGTGTCCGAACAGAACGATAGGGAGATCCGGAAAATCATCGTTTTGTTTTACAAAGTGTATTGCATATTCGAGGTCGATCACACCCTGCGGAAGACCGCCCACACCGTGTCCTTCACTTTCACCGCAGCCGGTGGCGTCATATGCGAATACATAATATCCGTTCTGTGCAAAAAAGTCAGCACAATCCATATAGAAATTATGCGTGCCTCCTAAGCCGTGAGCCATTATCACTATACCGCGCTGATCTTCTCCGGCACTGTAACATATATCCTGTAAGAATCTGTCCTTTGTCGGAAGCGAATTTATACTTTGTACGCTGTAATCCGTCAAAATCATCTGTATATAACATCAGAGGTTCATAGCTCTCAAATCGAACATCAAAATTCGCTTTGTATATTTTCACGGAGAATATCCATATAAACGCAGCTATGAGCAATATCAGTATAAACGCAATGCATGATATTATGAGAGCATGGCGTTTCTTTTTCAGATTTGTTTTTGCCACAGTCAGTCCTCCTCGTTCTATTTCGTCCGCGCTTGAGAATGGCGCAACTTATTTTAATAAGTTACGAGTCTGTTCCTGAATATCAGAGCGACGGGATTTTTGAGATGAGAATCAAGGTCAGCTTCGTTTATGATTATCTTGCCTTTGCCGATGGGAATCTCCGCGCAGATGAAAGCAGGGTAGAGCTTTTGTCCCCATGCGCTTCCCGTAAGGCTGTTTCCGCTTGTAAGTATGGCTTTTGCTCCATCGGCGGTGAAAGTATTTTGCGCTATGGGTGTTATCATATCGTCTTTTTCGCTGTACCACATTCTGAAATCATTCGGCTTGAAGTCTTGTACAAGTTCGTGAGATGTATTGCGCGATACAAAGTGAAGCGCGCGCATACCGCAGGCCTTTACCTTGACGTGTGTTCCGAAGATGTCGTATTCGCCTCCGGGGAGTTGATCTACGATGATGGTTTTTCCGTTTTCAGCTTCTTTTACAAACGAGTCTTTTTTTTCAACAAAATCTTTTCCTGAAACGACGGTCGCTGTCGGTTCAGTGAGTTTTTCCTGCGGGAAAACCTCTATCTGCTCGTCGGAATAGTGAATGACTTTTCCTGTTTTATCTTTGAGGATAGCGCGCAGCGTATATACTGTGCGCTCGGATACTTCGGGCGTTTCAAATGCCGCTTCTCCTTGCATGAATGAGGAATCTTCGCCGAACTTTGCCTCAAATTCCGATTTGCAGACAACTATCCGATCTTTGATAAGCTCGCAGATTACCTTGTGAGAGTCTGCTGTTTCATGTGTATCGTTGCAAATGAATATTTCTGTAAGAGCGCGCTCTCCTGAAAAGTATGTCTTGCGGTCGGAGCGTATATTTACCATAAGCGGCGTAAGAGCGTCGCGGTAAGCAAAAAAAGCGGGCTTGGGATTTCTTTCGCAATCCACTATGGTCTTCATCCAGCCGGACGGCCATGCGTCTATAAAGAGATGAAGAGCAAAAGTTATCATTCGCGGGTCTCGCCGGAAAGCCTCGGTTTGTATTTTTGTGGCGAAAGCCTGATATTTACGGCTTTCTCTTACCCAGTCTTCAAGCGTTTCTTGTGTGTCATAGAAGAAATAATGCATATTTCCACTCTGGGCGTCTTTTATCATGCCGGGATCCCAATTTTTTTCTTCTTCGGGAGTTTGGGGTAGCCATTCTTTGGGATAGCGGCGTCTCATCAGCGACACTGGATCAAGACCTTCCGCACCGAATTCGCCGCAGCCGTAATACCAGCCGTCTTTCACGCCGAGCCAATATCCGCGGTGAAGTTTGCCTATGTCTATTCCGTGACCGTTGTACCATGTACAGTAACAATGATTGTCGGGAAGAGAGCTGTCCGGCGGGTCGTAATCTCCGTCGATGTGCTTTATAACTCTGTCGGGGTTGAGCAGATGAACTGCCGAGTCGCAAGCTTCAAAAAATGTTTCCATCTCGCTGCGTACAAGATGTCTGTGAGGTCTGTTTGCCGCGTTTGCCATAGGTTCGTTCATGTAAGACACAAGAATATTTGACGCATGAGGTCTTATAAGTTTTTCCATCTCCTCTGCCTGGCGCACGCCTTCTGCAAATTTCGTGCGGCGCATTACCGTGAAGAGCGGCAGGTCTGTTTGAAGCATAAGACCTATGGAGTCGCAAAGCTCATATATTTCTTTCTGCACAGGGCGCTGTGTTAAGCGAAGAAAATTCATATTGCACGCTTTTGCCATGAGCATATCATAAAGAAGCGCATCATAATCGCCGCGTAGCACGTCCTGCTGCTCATATCCCATGGTATTTGCGCCGCGGAGACGGATTGATTTTCCGTTGAGCAAAAATGTGCCTTTGGGAATACTTTCCGTATCCTGAATAAAGCTTCTCATGCCGAATGTAGATGTTCTGATATCGCATACCGTACCGTCGACATAGAGTGATATCTGCGCTTTATAAAGATAAGGAGTGTCAGGTTCCCACCAGCGGAAATCCTGCATTTTAAAACGGAGTTTTACAAGATTTGCTCCCTTGTAGAACTGAAGTTTTATAGCTTCTTTCATTCTTTCCGAATCTTCGGGTTCGTAAACGCGAACGATATCGCCGCGATCCTCATTTGAGAATGTTATCGGTTCGTACGAATGATTTTCCAAAATTTTGGCTTCAAAGTTTTGACCGTGCACAGAGTATATGAGTTTTACATCTTTGAGCGGCATATAGTCGCAGTTATATATCTCGCACCATACCTCATATTCCGATGTTTCCGGAAGCGGGCGTACAAATATATCGGAGATGAACGCACGGCTGCGGGTTTCAACTCTTACGCCTTGGCATATTCCCATTCCCGGGGGGCAGTGGTGCCAGCCTGTTTCGCTGTCGTCATATCCAAAACCGGTTGCGGCATACATTTTGTCGCCTTCAAGGCGTATAGCCGAAGGCGTGGGAGATTGGTTGCCTCCGTAGACGTAATCGTTTTTAACGGTCACGACGAGCGTGTTTTCGTCTGTCTTTATATACGGTGTCGCGTCAAATTCGAACGGAGCGAAAAAGCCTTCATGACTTCCCAGGAAAGAGCCGTTGAGGAAGACCTCTGCGATATAGTCAACGCCGTCAAAGCAAATGAAAACAGCTTTGTCTTCGGATACCTTATCAATATTAAAAGTCGTGCGGTAATAGTGTACCATCGTTCCGACGGGACCATTGTAATACGGAACGGTGATCTCATCCCATTCGCCTTCTCCGCGCAGAACGCTTGTAAAATCGGCGCGGTCTGCTTCCGATGCGCTTCGCATTTGAAAATGTTCAAGATTTATAACTGAACGCGTTGATTCTGTTTTTGGAGCGAGCTTTTGCATAAAAGGAGAATATTTTATGCGTAGTTCATCTATAATTTCGTCGAGTTCTTCGCGTGAGTCGGGCTTTTTGAAGACTTCTGTCGGAGCGTCGTTTGATTTTTGCAAATCAAATATCACACCGTTCTTAGGGGTAGGTTCGGGGAAAACGAGAGGAACTCGTTTTGAGCCTATTTCTTTAGATGCAATCAAACCGAAAAAATCCGCCATGTTTTTTCACCGTTTCTTTAAAATAATATTTATATGTAATTATACATATCAAAAATCAAAAGTCAATATAAATACGGCAAAAGTATAATTGATTAAAGAGAATAAAAGTAAGTATATCGTTTCATTTTTTCAAAACAATAATGTGCAAAGCTGTTGAGTTATTGTGAATGTAAAATGTTCATGACTTAACCGTGAATAGTAAGAAACATTATGATGTTGCCATTTAATAAAACGATATCGTTCCGGCTAAAATATTTGCCGGAAGCCGCACCGAAGTCAGATGTTGCTCTTTTGCGAGCGGTTGCTCATAAAATACCGCGAAACCCCATATGTTTTTTTGTTAAGTATATACATTGCCGCCAGCATCATGTATGCAACAATGCCGCAATGTCCGATTAAATATCCGCTGTCAGGCATATTTCCTTATGCGTTAGATGAAAGAGAAAGCTTCACTATCAAGGGCTTCAATGGTTATCTTCCAATCTGCGTAAGAAACATTGAAATCCTCGTCCGTCACCGCCGCCGCAAGAGCTTCGAGGTCGTTTGCTGCATAGAGTTCTCCGTTTATCGCCATACTCAAAGCGGACGAAGGGTTCTCAGTCGCAAGCACCACCACCGCCTTATTAAAAGCAGAGCGTGTAATCTGAGCGTCAGACGCAAGGGATAGATTGATTGCAGGGTTTGTGTCTGTGGCAATGAGAGTGCCAGCAGGAACAGTACCTCCCTTGTTATTTGCTACGACTGCGAATACGATACAGGCTACGATTTCAACGATGATGGTGACAAGAACACCCATCCAAAAAGGATGCACATACATATCACTTGCCCTCCGTATTCAGCATCTCGCCAATCTTGATGACGAGGGTTTCACAGTCTGCCTTAGAGATAACCGTAAAGCCCTGAGTTTGTACGGCAATCTGAGCAATCATCTCCTCCTTATGGCATCGTGGTTGGCTCAGTATATGGGTCAGCCTAAAAAGTTTTCAAAAAATCAGATGATTTTTTCGAATGTGTGGTATAATAAACTCATGAAGTCTTGCGAGAAAGCATATTTGATTCATGATTTAATATATATCGAGATTTTATAAATAGACGTTTGTTTTTTTGAGAATAAAAATAAAGAAATTCGGACAGAGATGATGATATTTAAAAAATTCACGATTTACATAATCTTTACATCTGCAAGACTTTATATTGATAGTAACGACTCCTAAAAAGTGATACACTATGGTTGTCAAAAAAAGACGAAAAGGAGTTTTAGAAAAATGAAGAAAATTTGGTCACTCGCACTTGCGATACTTATGGTTTTTGCTTTTGCCTCCTGCGGTGGCGTCGAAAAGAACATTTCGGTCGTCGTTCGTGAGCAAGGAAGCGGAACAAGAGAAGCTTTCGACAATGTTGTCACAGACGGGACTCACTTCCTTGAAGAAAGGGATGCTGACGGAAAAAAGGTATATAATACGACTAAGACTGCAATCCAGCAAACAAAAACGGGAACTGTGCTGTCATCAGTCGCATCCGACAAAAATGCTATCGGATACATTTCCTTGGGTTCTGTCAGCGATACGATCAATGTAATAAAAGTAAACGGTGTAGTTGCGTCAGAGGAAACGGTACTCTCAGGCGATTACAAAATCCAGCGTCCGTTTGTGCTGATGACAAAGAAAGGTCAGACCTTGACAGCACGTGCGGCCGACTTTATGAATTATCTCAAGAGCGAGGCGTCAGCCGAACACTCGGAAGCCGCAGGATGTATATTCCTTTCCGATCCCAACAGGCGTGCAAATGACGGCGCAGAAGCCATTGAAGTAACCACTTTTACAAAGCAGGCAACTCTTCCGGAGGGTGATAAAATTGTCATTCGCGGTTCCACTTCAATGGAGAAATTCATCAACTCTGCCGCAAAGGGATATGCCGATATCTACGGCGTTGCCGCCGAGGATATCTTTGACATTCAGCTTGAAGGCTCGTCGATCGGAAGAAAAGCAGTTGAAGATGATACAAAGGGCAACGTGATCGGACTTTCCTCTGCTTCGGTAAATCAGGATGATATCGACAGCTTTAACGTATGTCTTGATGCGGTCGTGGTTATCGTAAATAAGGAAAATACAAGCGTAACAGATTTGACGCTTACACAGCTTTACGACATCTTCTCCGGTAAGATCAAAAAGTTCAGCGAAGTTAAGTAAGGAAAAGGCTATGACAATTTTAAGTGCAAAAAACAAAGAAAAATTAGGAAAAGCGGTCTTTGCGACTGCGGCGGTGGTTTGTGTCATCGCCGTAGCCGCTATCTTTGCTTTTCTGATTATAAAAAGTATTCCCGCTTTTGCCAAAATAGGTGTGTTTGAATTTGTGTTCGGAGATAACTGGTCGCCTGATCGACTGGATACCTATGATTCGCCGCTGTCCGGCACATACGGTATCCTCACCATGATCGTGGGAACATTGTCGGCAACAGTCGGCGCTTTGATGATCGGAGGTATTCTGGGTTATTTTACCGCGGTGTTTCTGGTATTTTACTGTCCCAAAAAATTGGGGCGCATTCTCTCGGCAGTCATCAATCTTCTGGCAGGCATTCCGTCGGTAGTATACGGATTTTTCGGAATTGTTTTTCTATTGCCGTTATTATCAAACATTGCTCCCAATAACGGCAGTGGTCTTTTAGCTACCTCGATTATACTCGGCATCATGATACTGCCGACTGTTGTATCTCTTTCAAAAACAAGCCTTGAAGCCGTGCCGAGAGCCTACTATGAAGGCTCTGTTGCCCTCGGCGCAACACATTCCGAAACTGTTTTCCGTATTATGTCTCCGGCTGCAAGATCAGGTATTACCGCATCGCTTATTTTGGGCATAGGAAGAGCGCTCGGTGAAACAATGGCTGTTGTTATGGTTGCAGGAAATGCGCCGACATATCCGGACGGTATTTTTTCTTCCTTTCGAGTATTGACTGCAAACATCGTTATGGAAATGGGTTATGCCGGCGAGGTGCAAGAGGGCGCGCTGGTCGCCACGGGCGTGATTTTGCTTTTCTTCGTTTTGCTTGTCAATGTTTTATTCAGATTGATATCCAAAAAGGCTGTAGAAAAAAGCGTAAAAAAACAAAAATCACATCGTCGGGGGCGCATTTCCGCTTTGACAAAAAGTATCAAAAACAATATCTCCGCTTTTACGTATAAGATTAAAGCTGTCAGCATTTGCAAGGGAATGGCTCTGTTCAGCGGTATCTTGGCGGCGGTCGTTCTCGTTCTGGTAATCGGATTCATATTTTCAAAAGGTATGCCGTATCTTATTAAAAATCCTTCGATCATTTACGGTAAATACGAGTTTGCTTCCGAGAATATCACGATTCTTCCTTCGATCATAACTACGCTGTATGCTGTTGCAATAAGCCTTATTATTGCCGTTCCCATCGGTATTATGACGGCGATATTCTTGAACGAATACGCAGGGCGTGACAATATCCTTGTTCGTATTATTCGCTCCGCAATCGATATTCTCGCAGGCGTTCCGTCTATCGTATACGGACTTTTCGGCATGATCGCATTCGTTCCGCTTCTCGGCGGCTCGGGATCGATTTTAGCCGGAGCGCTTACCGTCAGCATTATGCTGTTGCCGACCATTGTTCGTTCCACCGAGGAAAGCTTAAAGTCGGTAGCAGATGCCATGCGAGAGGGAAGTCTTGCACTCGGCGCAGGCAAACTTCGCACTATTTTCAAAATCGTTTTGCCGTCGGCTCTTCCGGGCATCCTTTCGGCAGTAATTTTGTCAATGGGGCGCGTTATCAGCGAATCCGCTCCCTTCCTTTACACGATGGGTTCGGTAATAACATCAATTCCAACCGGCATTATGGACAGCGGCGCAACGCTTGCCGTGGCTCTCTATCAGCTTTCGGGAGAGGGTTGGTATATCAACGAAGCATACGCGACGGCAGTGGTGCTGATCGTATTAGTGCTGGTACTCAATTTCTCGGCAGAAGTCCTCGCAGGCAAATTATCGAAGAAACTCAAAGGAGAAACAAATGGCAAATAAACATTCAGAGCAAAGAACTCTTTTCGGACAAAATATTTCTGTTACCGGGGCAAATTTGTGGTACGGAGATTTTCATGCGGTCAAGAATATCAGCGTTGAAATTCCCGAACGCAAAGTGACTGCTTTCATAGGTCCTTCGGGATGCGGAAAATCAACTTTTCTAAAATGCTTTAACCGCATGAACGATCTTGTTCCCGGCTGTCGTGTCGAAGGCGAATTTAAAATCGGGGACGTGAATATTTACGGAAAAATCGACATCAATGATTTGCGCCGCAATGTCGGTATGGTATTCCAAAAACCAAATCCGTTTCCCATGAGTGTGTACGACAACATCGCATACGGTCCCCGTACGTTCGACATACACAAAAGGAGCGTGCTTGACGAGATCGTGGAAACCTCGCTCCGTCAGGCGGCAATGTGGGATGAGCTGAAAGACAGACTTGATAAATCCGCACTCGGTCTTTCCGGCGGTCAGCAGCAGCGTTTATGTATTGCCCGTGCGCTCGCAGTCAAACCGGGTATCATTCTCATGGACGAGCCGACTTCGGCGCTCGATCCCATCTCCACAGGCAAAATAGAGGAACTGTGTGAAGAATTGACAAAGACAACAACCATCGTTATCGTAACACACAATATGCAGCAGGCAACAAGAATTTCGGATAAGACGGGATTTTTCCTGCTCGGCGAACTTGTGGAATTTGGAGATACCGATGACATATTTACCGATCCCAAGGACGAACGCACCGAACGATATATTACCGGCAGATTCGGCTGATATTTTATTTAAGAACTAACAAGAAATACGATATGATGAGAGAGGTAGAAAAATGTCTACAAGAAAACAATTTATTGAAGAACTTACAGAACTGAAGACAGAACTTGTGGAAATGTGCTGTCTTACGGCGGATATGATATCCAAAGCTATCGATGCACTCCTTCGCCTCGACCGTGAACTTGGCAGAAGTCTCGCCGAAATGGACAAGAAAGTCGACGAATATGAAATGGATATCGAAAAGCGTTGTATGAGGATCCTCATACGTCAGCAGCCCGTGGCAAAAGATTTCCGCGAGGTATCCACGGCACTCAAAATGATTACCGATATTGAGCGTTTCGGCGATCAAGCCGCCGATATCGGCGATCTTGTCGCTACTATGCCCGGTGATACTTATATCAAGAAATTAGAGCATCTTTCCGCAATGGGCAAACTTGCCGTGCGTATGGTCAAGGACAGCGTAAATTCCTTTACGCAAAACAACGAAGCGCTTGCCGATGAGATCATTGCACTAGACGATGAAATGGACAATATGTTCATCACAGTTCAGCAAGATCTGATCGCTTTGATCGAACAGGACGGAAAGAAAAACGGAGATCAAGCCATCACGCTGATGATGGTTGCCAAGTATTTGGAGCGTATCGGAGATCATGCGGTCAATGTATGCGAATGGACGAAATATAACGAAACGGGAGTACACGAAAAGTTTTGAAAAATAAACCGAAGATTTTTATCGTAGAAGATGACGAAGGTATCCGCGAGGTCTATGCCGGAACCTTTGAGGACGAATATGAAACTTCCATGTTTGAGTGCGGCACAGATTTTTTTCCGTATTTCCAAACAACCGTCCAAACCTCATTATTCTCGACATTATGCTGCCGGATATGGACGGATATACGATATTGCAGAAGATCAGAGCGGTTGACGAGCGCGTGCCCGTTATTATCGTCAGCGCAAAGAATGACGAGATAAGCTTTGTAAAAGGACTGAACAAGGGCGCGGACGACTATATGGCAAAACCGTTTTCCATTCTTGAACTGTTGGCCCGTGTAAAGACCAATCTTCGCCGTGCCAATCTGTATATTTCCTCTGTCGGAGAATTTTCGGTGGACAGAAATACATATAAGGTATGAACTTGTTGAAAACATCTGCTCCAACGCCGTAAATTACAACAAAGACGGCGGAAGCATAACGGTAAGTCTTGCGGAAAGTGAAAATACCGCAAACCTTGAGATCGCCGATACAGGAATCGGTGTTGCAAAAGAGCATCTGCCTCGTCTGTGTGAGCGTTTTTATCGAGTAGATAAATCTCGCTCCAAGAAAACAGGCGGAACAGGTCTTGGACTTGCCATCGTCAAGCACATATGTATACTTCACGGAGCTACACTGAATATTGAAAGTGAGCTTGGAATCGGAACAAAGGTAAAAATTCAATTTATTAAACAATAAAAAATTAAGCACAAAATACCCCATTCTCATACTATTATAAAAGGGAGCGACTGCTTTTGCAGTAGCTCCCTTTTATAATAAAAACACGCATTCAGTATTTTAACTTTCTGTGAAAATCTGCTTTTTGTGCTGTCCGTACAATTTGGAGCAGTTCACGCCATTCCACTCGGTGTTTTATTTATATTTTTCAAAATGCTCCTTGATGCAGTAAAAAGTCTTGTCGCTGATAACATGCTCCATGCGGCAGGCATCCTCGGCAGCGGTTTCTTCGTCAATGCCGAGGCTAATCAAAATACCCGTCAGAACCTCGTGACGATCCATAATCTTTTCTGCTGCTTTCATTCCCTCGGTAGTAAGGGTAATATATCCGTTTTTATCGACCTCTATCAAGCCTTGTTTTTTCAGCAATCCAACGCCGCGGCTGACACTTGCTCTTGTATAATTCATGTGTTCTGCAATATCAACAGAACGTACAGATGAACTTTTCTTGTGTAATACATATATGGTTTCGAGATACATCTCGCCTGACTCTTTTAATGACATAACTTCACCCCCGTGAGGTATAAATTCGCATAAAATGCTACTTGAATATCATATCACAGATTGGGCAAATAGTCAATATTTCAAATTTAACAAACTTTTTTTAAAAAATGTGTTGACAAAATAGAAAAATGGTGATATAATTGCCTCATGTTAGCAGTTGCTAACAATTCTTTAAATCTATCAGTTAGCAGTTGCTAATTGTTTTGGCGATTAAAAAGCACTTATAAGAAGGTGAATGGAATGACGCTATGGCAAGCAGAAGAAGGAAATGAATATATAATAAACGGAATAGATACCGATGACGAGGAACTGAATTCTTTTTTGTTTTCTCTTGGCTGTTACAGCGGCGAAGCTATTACAGTTGTTTCTCGCCTCAAAAATAGTCTTGTCGTTTCCATTAAAGATGGCAGATATAACATAGATATGCAGCTTGCACAGGCTATTCAAGTTTAATTTTCAGCCGATGTGTTGCGGAATTTTCCGGCATCGGCTAAAAATAAGCACAATTGTTAGCGATTGCTAACAAATATTCTTTTGCAACCATGTCCGAAAGGACTGATTGACCATATATTATTACATTAACGGAGGAAAAACCGATATGAGAATCGCTTTAACAGGCAACCCCAACTCCGGTAAGACCACAATGTATAATGCCCTGACAGGTCGAAATGAAAAGGTCGGCAACTGGGCAGGTGTTACCGTAGAAAAGAAAGAACACCCCATCAAAAAGGCATACTATGCAGGAAGTGAACAGCTGATTGCCGTTGACCTCCCCGGTGCGTATTCCATGTCTCCCTTCACGAGCGAGGAAAGCATTACAAGCTCCTATGTGAGGAAAGAAAATCCTGATGTTATTATCAATATCGTGGATGCAACTAACCTTTCCCGCAGCCTTTTCTTCACCACACAGCTTTTGGAACTCGGAATTCCCGTTGTCGTTGCCCTCAATAAGAGCGATGTCAACAAGAAAAAGAAAACCGAAATCAACGTCGCAAAGCTCTCCGAATTGCTTGGATGTCCTGTTGTGGAAACAACCTCTACAACCGCAGAAGGACTGAAAGCGGTGGTTGAAAAAGCTGTTGCTGTTGCCGGCACCGTTCAGAACGCACCTTACATACAAGGCGATATTGATTTGACCGACAAGGCAGTGGTCGAAGCGGCAGACAGAAAGCGTTTTGAATTTGTAAACGGTCTTGTCGAAGCGGTTGAGAAGCGTAAGGTTCTCACAAAAGACAAGAACATCAGCGACAAGATTGACAAGGTGCTCACAGACAAATGGCTCGGCATCCCGATTTTCGCCGTTGTTATGTTCCTTGTGTTCCAAATTTCGCAGACTTGGCTCGGCACTTGGCTTGCCGAGGGTATTACTTTCAATGAGGGAGAAGCAAATGAACTTTTCATTCCTGGACTTGTCCCGCTTCTTGAAATCTTCCAAGGCTGGGTTGGCGGACTGCTCGAAAACGCGAATCCGCTTCTTTCGGCACTCCTTGTTGACGGTGTCATCGGCGGTGTAATTGCCGTTGTCGGTTTCCTGCCGCTTGTTATGGTTATGTATTTCCTTATCGCTTTGCTTGAGGATTGCGGATATATGTCCCGCGTTGCCGTTGTACTTGATCCTATTTTCAAAAAGGTCGGTCTGTCCGGCAAGTCGGTCATTCCCTTTGTCATCACCATCGGTTGTGCCGTTCCCGGCATCATGGCGAGCCGTACTATCAAGAGCGAGCGCGAACGCAGAGCAACTGCGATGCTTGCTCCGTTCATGCCTTGCGGTGCAAAAATCCCCGTCATCTCTCTTATTGCAGGTGCATTCTTCGATAAAGCAGGTTGGGTGAGTGCGCTTGTTTATCTGCTCGGTATCGTGCTGATCTTTGTAGGTGCGTTCATCGTAAACAAGATTGCAGGCTACAAAGCAAGAAAATCCTTCTTTATAATTGAGCTTCCCGAATATAAGAAGCCTTCTCTTTGGGGAGCATTCAAGTCGATGTGCGCTCGTGGTTGGGCATACATTGTAAAGGCGGCTACCATTATCCTCCTTTGTAACACTGTTGTTCAAATTATGCAGACCTTTACTTGGCAGTTTACCGTTGCCGAGAATGCGAGCGATTCTATCCTCGCAACTATTGCTACTCCTTTTGCATATCTTCTCGTTCCCGTTGTCGGCGTGCTTTCTTGGCAGCTTGCTGCTGCGGCAGTTACCGGCTTTATCGCGAAAGAAAATGTTGTCGGCACACTTGCAGTTTGCTTTGTTGGACTTGAAAACCTCATCGATCTTGACGAACTTGCGATTCTTGAAGGCGCAGGAGCAGAGGTCGCAGGCATCATTGCGATCTCAAAGGTTGCGGCTCTTGCTTACCTGATGTTTAACCTCTACACACCGCCTTGCTTTGCTGCTATCGGCGCTATGAATTCCGAAATGAAGAGCGGCAAATGGGTATGGGCAGGTATCGGACTTCAGCTCGGCGTCGGCTTCTCGGTAGGCTATATCGTTTATACCGTCGGCACACTCATTACTGCTCCTGCATCCCTTAACATCGGTGCAGCTATCGCGGGTCTTGCCGCAGTTGCCGGTTTCGTAGGCGTCATTGCAGGTCTTATTATCAATACAAATAAGAAACTGAAAGCAGAATATGCCCTCGGTAAAGCATAATGGTAAATTTCATTGTTATCGGAATACTCGCTTTGATTATCAGTGCGATCATTTTTTACCTTGTAAGACAAAAGAAAAAGGGTGTGAAATGTATCGGTTGTCCTTACGCAAAGCAATGTGCAACTAAAAACTGCGGAAAGTGCGGCGGTGGATGTACAAGCCGTACCGAAAATCAAGGAAATACGAATACATAAATACATAAATAACTATTGGGAATGCGGCGTATTCCGTTCGCATTCCCAAATTTCAAAGAAAGAGGTTAGCGATGGCTAACAAGAAAACTTTGACAGGCTCTCATATTCGGTATTTGCTTGCAATCAAACGGCTGCACAAGGATACAGGAGTGCGCAGTATTGATATTGCAAACGAGCTTAATCTTACAAAGGTCAGTGTTCATTGTATGATGGACACTTTTCTCAATTTGAAATACATTCACAAGGAACGCGGCGGTCTTGTGTATTTGACTGACCATGGAATTCAAAAAGCAAATGAATATGAGGTTTATCACAAGGCTCTAAAAGACAGGTTGTTTTCGGATGTATCGGTAGATGAAAGTGCAGACATTGCGATTTGTGCGTTTATTTCCGAGTTGTCCGAGAACAGTCTTGCCGCACTTGTGTAACACGGGAGGTTAAGATGGGCGATTATATTATTATCGGCGTTCTTGCCGTAATTGTTTGTATCGGTGTTGTTTATACGATTAAGCATTTTAAGGGTGAGGGTGGCTGTTGCGGTGGCGGCAGTTATAAGCCGAAAAAGAAGAAACTTTCAAATGTACTCTATCAAAGGACTTTCAAGGTTGACGGTATGCACTGTGAGCATTGTAAAAACAGAGTTGAAGAAATTGTCAATGACATCAAAGGTGTTGCCGGGCGAGTAGATCTCAAAAAAGGTGAATTGACTGTTTTTTATGCCGATGATGTGGCTGACGAAATAATTAAGGCACGGATTGAAAGAGCCGGATATACGGTTGAGAGCAAATGAAAGACGGTAATAAACCGCATCTTCGGTTACCGGTATCGCATATATAACCGTTTTCTTGAAAAAAAACGAAGAAATATGGCTTAAAGATTGATACGGAGAGCAGTATGAGGAATATTTCAAAAGTGTAAATCGGTGTATTCCATGGATTCCGAAGTGGAGAAACAGATGAGGAAATATGAATGGACACAATTACAGCAATTTTAATAAGCATACTGATAGCCGGTGCTATCGTTGAACTCCTCCTCAGCCAATTCTGCGACCTTAGTGGCGATCTCATCAATCACTCCCGGCTGTAAGATTTTATCAACAGTTTCCTGTACCACGATACGCTCAAGCCAATCCTTTTTCTCGTTGGCTTTGGTGCAATTATGCTTTTTCTTACGATCTTGGCATTTATAATAATTGTAGATTGTACCCTTTTGACCTGTGCCGCTCTCACCTGCCATCGGACTGCCGCAGAGTCCACAAAACACCTTGCCTGTCAAGAGGTACTGCATAGGTGCTTTCATTCTACCTGACTCTCGCCTGTTCCGCTTGAGCATCTCCTGAGCCTTGTAGAACACATCCTCGTCTACGATCGCCGGGATGCCACCTTTGATCTCTACATCATCGAATGAGTAGATACCGATATACTTCCTATTTACTAATATACCTGAAATGCTACCCAACCTAAAGGGCATCCCCTTTACGGTGCGGTAGCCTTTTTCATTTAGGATGTCCACGATCTGTCGTTGGCTCTTGCCGTTGACATAGAGATCAAATATCTCTCGGACGATAGGTGCTGTAGCCGGGTCGATCTCGTATTTCTTGTCGGCGGTCTTACGGTAGCCCAAAGGCATATAGCCGCCTGTAATCATACATTTCAGAGCGTTCTCGTGCATACCTCTACGCACACCTCTATGAGGGCAGGTTCTCCCCGCGCGTGAACGGAAAACGAATCGCCAAAAATATCTACGCTACCACGCGGGAGGAGTGCGAGGAAAAGCTCAAGGTGCTGATTGCGGAGATGAAAAAGGAGATTGCGGAAATCAAGGCAGGCGAGAAGGCGATAAATAAGGGCTGACCTCGGTCAGCCCTTAAAATTTGCGGTGCAGTAGGCAAAAAAACGGAAAGAGTGAATGGCGGTCATTTTGCGGTCGCCATTCTTTAGGTTTAGAGATCCGATTTTTCAATTATTCGCGGGTAAACACATACCAATAAACACGGTCTCCGCCAAACGAATAATCGCCGCATTTCCATTCTTTGAAAAGATATTCCTTGCCGTCAATCGTCTTTATTTCGTATGCAGACGCGGTTTTTTCACGCCTGTTCAGAACAAGCCCCTTTGTCCATACGGAGGTGACGCTGTTTGTTCCGTTTTGGGTAGTTGATATATACACACCGTTTTCTCTGAATTCCGCCCAAAGTACAAACAGATCTTCCCGCTTTAGGTTCTGCTTATCGGGATCAAAGTTCTCTTTATGAATGACAAAATCCCGCACTTTCCATTTTCCCAGGACATTTTCGTCGTTTACAAACGGATAGTCGATAATGTCACATCTTCTGAACTCTTCTTGCGAAGCATAGTGCCTGTCGTCCGTCTTTTCATATACCCACACCTCAGGAGCACCAAATCCGATACCGCTACCGTCACAATAGTCGGTCATCTCAAGGAAAAGAAGTGTGTGTCCGTCGAAGTTTTCAATTGTATAACGATTTATATACCGTGTATTCGGTTTCGGTCCGTTTGTGAACAGTACACCTTTTGTCCAGCCATCCACTGCCCAATAGCCCTTTCCGCCGTCGATAAAATACAGCTCGTGGAGCCAAGCCAGGTGACCGCATTTCGGATTTCCGTAGATAAACTGCTCGCGCGTCGGGACGATATCTACCATTTCCCACTTACCGCAAACCTCGGGGTCATCCGTAAAAGGCGCTTTTGCGTCAACATTTACATACAAAGGTGCTTTTGACATTCCGCTTACGGGAACCTTGAGTTCGACGGTTCCGTCGCCGTGATAAATTTCATAATATGCGCCGCAGACCTTATAATTTGAGCTGTCAAGGTGCTTTGTTATGGCTTTATAGGCGTCGTCAAGCTCGCTCTCCTTGCAACAAAGCGATGCAACATCTCCCCCGAAGGTGATGACCTTTTCGGCATAATCACTTTCCTTCGGTAAGCTACCGGTAATCTCCGCGCATGCGGCAAGGTCGAAATCGGATTCCTTGTATTCGGTTTCATAGTTTATAACCATTCTGCGTTTGCCGACGATACTTTTCGGCAGTTTTTCCGCAATTTCGGACGCTTTGAGCAATGCGTCCGACTTTGATTTATAATGTTTGCGCACAAAGGCAACACGTATTTCATCAGTTTCTCTGATAATAATATTAAACATTTTTGTCTCTCCTTCCATAAGGCCGTTTTTGATTGATTCGATTTTTCTCAGGCGGTTTTGAGTGTTTTCAACGAGCAAATTCAGTTCGTCAAGCTTGCCATTCAATATCCCGATGATTTTTTCATTGTCGCCGATGGTCAGTTGTCGGCGTATCTCATCAAGAGAAAAGCCCAGTTCCTTCAAAGCAATGATACGGTAGCAGTCCGCTAACTTTGAAGCGGAATAGTACCTATACCCTGTAAACTTGTCGATTCTGTCCGGCACAAGCAATCCCTCGGAGTCGTAATATCGTAGAGCTTTGACCGACATGTTGCACAGCTTTGATAATTCACCGATCTTATACATAGTTTCTTCCTTTCTTCTGATTTTGCAATATCAGAAACAGCGCTATTTCTTCCTTGCAAGTCAAGTTTATCATTACCGTTGGGGGGAGAGTCAAGAGGTTTTTGAAAAAAATTTGCGATTATAAAAATCAGCCGAAAGTGGGGCTGAAAACCTCATTTTCGGCTGATTTTTGGTCGGAGTGGCGAGGCTCAAACTCGCGGCCTCCGCATCCCAAATGCGGCGCGCTATCAACTGCGCTACACCCCGATAGTTATTAAATTGTGGTCGTGTAAGTGGTCAAATCTGTGGTCAAAAGTTTTTTGCCGAAGCACACGGCGGCGGAAAAGCGAGGAAACGCGAGGAAAACGGAGATTTTGCGAGCTTTCGGCGGTCGGCTCATGAGGCGGTCGCACGCTCCCAAAACTGGCGGGTGACCGTTACCCTACATCCCGATTATTCAAATTCGTTTCAATGTCTAACATACTATAATATTATAACTTATTTTTATTTATTTGTCAATGAAAGTCCCCGAAAAATTCGAGGACTTTCATTATTATGAGTGAAATCAGCCGATGTAGCCGCGGAGTTTAGCAGCTTCGACGATTCTTGAAACTGCAACCATGTATGCTCCTGTACGAAGCGAGGTATTGTTAGCAAGAGCCGTATCCCAAACTGTTTTGAATGCATCTTCGATCTGTTTTTCGAGTTTTGAGTTTACTTCTTCTTCGCTCCAGTAATAGTTTTGAAGATTCTGTACCCATTCAAAATAAGAAACGATAACGCCGCCCGCATTCGCAAGGATATCGGGAACTACATAGATGTTCTTTGAATCAAGTACTGCATCTGCTGCGTGATTGATAGGACCGTTTGCACCTTCAAGTATAACTTTTGCCTTGATATTGTCTGCGTTCTTTTCGGTGACAGCGTTTTCAAGAGCTGAGGGAACGAGTATGTCAACATCAAGTTCGAGAAGTGCTTCGTTGGAGATAGCTGTTACACCGTCTGCTTTGTATTCGCTCGGTTTAAGTCCGGAAGCGATGATGGCGGGGATATCAAGACCTTCTGCACAGTATACGCCGCCCTGAGAAGATGTAACTGCAACGATTTTGCAGCCGTCGTTGTAGAGAAGTTCTGCTGCAATGCTGCCTACGTTGCCGAATCCCTGAACTGCAACGGAAGCACCTTTTAATGATTTGCCGAAGCGTTTGTATATCTCACGCGCATTGAAAAGAATACCCATACCTGTTGCGGCAGGTCTTCCTTTGGAGCCGCCTATTGCAAGAGGTTTACCGGTTACTACTGCGGGAGTGAATTTGCCGGTGAGTTTGCTGTACTCATCCATTATCCAACCCATGATCTGAGCTGTTGTGTTTACATCGGGAGCGGGGATATCATTGTTTGGTCCGATAACGGGAGATATAAGTTTTGTATATGCTCTTGTAAGTCTTTCAAGTTCGCCCTTGGAAAGTTTGCGGGGATCTACCGTAACGCCACCTTTACCTCCGCCGTAGGGGATATTTGCCACAGCGCATTTGAAGCTCATCCATGCTGCCAGGGATTTAACTTCATCCTCGTCTGTATCGGGATGGAATCTGATACCGCCTTTGCAAGGACCTCTCATACTGGAATGCTGAACGCGGTAACCTTCAAAAATTTCAACATGACCGTCGTCCATCTTAACGGGGAAACTTCCTTTGATTTCACACTCCGGGCTGCGGAGAAAAGAGTATTCGTCTTCTTTCAGTCCGAGTTTTGCAGCTGCGTTTTCGAGTGCTGCAAGCATGTTAGCATATGTATTTCCTGCCATAAAAAATCTCCTAAAATTATAATTTTTGTTTTCATTTTGTTTGAGTTACACGTATTTTTATCTCGTCTCCGTTGTCTTCGATAAATTCTATCCTGAGGTTATATGTGTCTTGCGAAATACCGTTAGGGAAGGAGTTGAGCGATTTCGTGTGTGTTGCGGCAGAAATGTATACGTTTGAGTTGAATACATCTCCTCCACGGAAAAACGGGTCTTCCGGATATCCCAAAACGAATTTTCCGTCGTTTTTCAAAAGTCCGTTTTCATCAAATCCGTTTTTAAATAATGTTACAATGCCGGGATCATGGCGAAGCGTTGTTTCGCATTCAAATTCGGGGTCGTAGAATCCGGAACTGTTCGTGCGTTTGATGACGGAATATTTATCGAAAATATCCTCGTCTATATGCCATATTATAACGCCGCCTTTTTCGTAGTTTTCACTTATCTCGGTTTGTTCGCCGTTTTCGTTCGTGACGTATCTTTTTCTGTAAAGTCCTTTGCTGAAACCGGCGAGCTGGCGGTTTTCCAAAAGAAAATATTCCTTGGGATCGGGAGTGTTTATCCTTATAACATTTGCGTTTTCTCCGGAAATCGAATGAATGACATATTCTCCGTCATCGTTTACGATTTCTGGTTCGATGAAACCGGAACGTATTTTCTGGAAGGGATCCAGATGCTGTGGAACAGTTCCTTTCAAAACTTCGTTCGAAGCTTCTGCATTTCCGTAGTTTCCGTGTCCCATGAGCGAAAAGAGGTACGGCAAAGGCCAACCCACAACTTTTTTATCGTAGTCATAAACATCATGGAATCCTATGGAGTGACCGAGTTCGTGCGCGATTGTACCCAATGTGTGGGGAACAAACTGACCGCCTGTTTTGCGGTATTCGCCGACGAGAGTATAGCAACCCTTGCCGAACGCGCAGAGTTTAACACCGTCGAGATTCGGCGCATGCGCGCCTGAAACGCCGTCTTGGTCCATGCTTTCGGGCAGGGAGCCGCAGTTTGCGAATACGCCCCAATGTAGGTCTTCGTTTGTGTCCTTGCCGCCGGATATATCGTAGCCTGCATGAATCAACAGGACATTGAATTCATCGCTTGAAAGATAACCTCCGTTGTCTATATCATAATGTGAGAAATCGATATAGGGGTCTGCTTTTTTGAGAGCCTCGGCTATACAATAGAAAGCATTGCCGTGACTTTTTCCGGGGGAGTCTTTTGTCATGCGGTCGGGATGAGGAATATCAAGTGTGACTTCGAGGACGCCTGGGATATCCGTGCCGAGGATCTTTGCCGGCTCAAAATAGAATTTTCCTCCGGACATCTCTTTATAGAAATTTTTGAGAGTATATCCTTCGTCGCCGAAGCAAACATTGTACCAATATTCCTTAGACGTGGATATCATCTGTATACCGTCTTCCCAGGTTTTTGCATCTTTGGGTTTGAAAGATATGAGCAAAACGAGAAGCGGCACAGGTTTCATATCCAATTTTTTTGTGGTAACTGCTGTGTGTAAGTTTGATGACATGGTAATTATTATCTCCGAGAAATACATGTTATTAAGAAAACATATTAGAAACAATTTTAAATGAATATTCTTGAAAAGTCAATTATATATCACAAAAAAATTGCTCATAAAACAAAAAAATTGAGTTTTTGTTACATATAAAAACATTTTTGGCACGTTTAAAAATGTCATATCTGCTTTTTTGCATTTCTGAGAATATGAAATGTATAATAATACATCGGCAGATCAATTAATCGATAAGGCAATGATTACCGGGATATGTCTTTTACTCTTACGCTTATTTCGCCACCGCGAAGGATCATCGTGCTTCCGTCCGAAAGCTCTGTTATAAGTCCTCCGTCGTTGTCTATTCCGACAGCTCTTGCCTCATATCTTTGCTCGCCCTTTATTACGAAGATATCTTTGCCCGTGACATATGACATTTCTCTGTATTCGGGAATAAAAGCGCGCTCTGAAATATTTTCCGCAAAAGAGAAAAGCTCTTTTGCAATACTTGCCGCAATAAAATTGCGGTCTGCGTTTTTTATATCGAGAGATGAGGCGACGCTTTCTATCTCTTTGGGAAAATCCACCGTGGAAAGATTTATACCTATTCCCACGGCGATTCCTGCAAGGTCGTTCAAAGAGGAGTCCGTCACCGCTTCCGCAAGGATACCGCATATCTTTTTGTCTTCAAAATATATATCGTTCACCCATTTTATTTTGACATTTTTTTTCGATTCGCGTTTTATGACGCGAGCGACGGAAACGGCAGCGGCAGGCGTGAGGAGCGCGGCATTTGCAAACCCCATGTTCCCGGGAATTATTACGGTAAAATAAAGCCCCGTCTTTTCCGGGGAATAGAAAGTTCTTCCCAAACGTCCCCGTCCGCTCGTCTGCGCTTCGGAAACGATCAGCGCTTTGCCTCGGAAGCCGTTCTCCAAAAGTCTTTTGGCCTCGTTATTGGTGGAATCTATCTTATCGAAGACTCTGACATATATTTCTTTACTCAGATATTTTTCAATGTCCTGCGCGGAAAGCGCGGCGCTATAATGGTCATTTTTGTTTTCACAGCTCATATTTATCACTTCCTTTAGTTAAGAATTTTAACAAAAAAGTTTTTTTGTGTCAACAAATAATATGAGTGTTGATTTATAAAAAATATTATGATATAATATTAAAATACGGAAATATGAAATTCATGCGATTTGACCGTGTTTTTCTTTTACTTTGCAGCTATGTTTATTAACGACAAAATGCCGAAAAACGTACCGTCGATCGTTCGGATATTATCGAGTATTATTAAATATTAACTTATCAGAAAGGGACAACCAAAGATGATCTGTTCAGAAATCAAAAAGCTAGTAGGTTATGCGACAAGAGCCGGACTTATTGCGGAGTGCGATAGAAATTATGCTATAAACGCGCTTCTTTCGGTTCTCAAACTGGATTTTTACGAGGATACCGACTGTGAAGAAACAGACGACATTGAATCCGTGCTCAAAAATATAGACGATTATGCGGTCGAGTGCGGCCTTATCGATGACAGCGTTACAGAACGCGATCTTTTCGATTCAAGGATAATGGGAGTTCTCACTCCCCGCCCGAGCGAGGTAATAGGCAAATTCAAAGAACTCTACTCGATCTGCCCCAAAGAAGCGACAGACTGGTACTATTCTTTTTCCAAAAAGACGGACTACATAAGAACTTATCGCATAAAGAAAGACCTTAAATGGGTAGTTCCGAGCATTTACGGAAATATAGATATCACTATAAATCTTTCAAAACCGGAAAAAGACCCCAAAGCCATTGCGGCAGCAAAAAACGCGCCGCAAAACTCTTATCCTAAATGTCAGCTTTGTCCTGAGTGCGAGGGGTTTGCCGGCACGCTCAGCTATCCCGGAAGAAGCAATCACCGCATTATTCCCGTCAAAATGGGCGAACAGGATTGGTTTTTCCAGTATTCTCCCTATGTTTACTATAATGAGCATTGCATAGCTCTTTCTTCGAAGCACTCTCCAATGAAGATCGATAGAAGCACTTTTGTGAAAATGCTTGATTTTATATCGCTTTTCCCGCATTATTTCATAGGCTCCAACGCAGATCTGCCGATAGTAGGCGGCTCCATACTTTCGCATGACCATATGCAGGGCGGCAGATATACTTTCGCTATGGAAAAAGCTCCTATTGAAAAGAAGATACATTTTGACGAATTTCCCGATGTCGAAGCCGGTATCGTAAAATGGCCGCTTTCCGTTATACGCCTTGCAAGCGCTGACAAAGAGAGTCTTATCGATCTTTCGGATTTTATACTGCAATCGTGGCGTGACTATACGGACGAGGCTGCTTTCATATATGCGTATACCGATGGTGTGCCGCATAATACAATAACTCCTATTGCCAGAATGAGAGACGGAAGATTTGAACTTGACCTTGTGCTCCGCAATAACATTACAACGGAAGAACACCCCCTCGGCGTTTACCACCCTCACTCTGAGCTTCACAATATAAAAAAAGAAAATATCGGTCTTATCGAAGTTATGGGACTTGCAGTTCTTCCCGCACGCTTGAAAAAAGAGATGGAACTGCTTGCCGAAACTATTCTTTCAGGAAAAGATATTTCTTCCGTTCCCGAAATAAACAAACATGCTCAGTGGTTTAAAAACTTTAAAGACAATTATATTTTTACCGCGGAAAATACAGATGAAATACTCAGAATCGAGATAGGAAAAACATTTATACGCGTTCTCGAAGACGCGGGCGTTTACAAATGCACTGATGAGGGAAGAGAAGCGTTTGTGCGCTTTATAGAGAGTATTTGACTTTATTTAAAGAGGTGATTTTTGATGATAAAAAAACTTATACGGAGCGTAAGAGAGTATAAGTTGTACTCCGTTTTAACGCCTGCATTTGTCGCATGTGAAGCGGCAATGGACGTTTTGATACCGTATATAATGTCTAAACTTATAGACAACGGTATTGAAAAGGGAGATATGCTCTATACATGGAAAATAGGCATTTTACTTGCTCTTGTTTGCGTTGCCGCGCTTGTTTTCGGTATGGTATCGGGCATTACCGCAGCGAAGGCAGCTTCCGGTTTTGCGGCTAATCTGCGCCACGATATGTATTATAAAGTGCAGACATATTCTTTTTCGAATATAGATAAATTTTCGCCTGCCAGCATCGTTACGCGCCTTACGACGGACGTAAACAATGTGCAGAATGCTTTTCAGATGATCATACGAGTAGCGGTGCGTGCGCCGCTTATGATGATATTTGCGGTGGCTATGTCTTTCAGAATAAACGCTCAGCTCTCCGTGATATTTGCTCTTGTCATACCGTTTCTCGGCGGCGGTCTTTTTCTGATAATAACAAAGGCTCATAAGATTTTCGAAAAAGTTTTCAAACTTTACGATAAGCTCAACAATGTCGTTGCTGAAAATCTGCACGGCATACGCGTCGTAAAAAGTTTCGTCCGCGAGGATTATGAAGAAAAGAAATTCAAAGATGTTTCCGGAGATATTTATAAAAACTTCTCCAAAGCGGAAAAAATACTCGCTTTCAACTCACCGCTCATGCAGTTCTGCATGTATCTGTGTATTCTGCTCATCTCGTGGTTTGCGGCACATTTTATCGTGCAGTCAGGTAACAATCCCGACAACGGTATGACTACCGGACTTCTTATGACTCTTATCTCATATGCTTCGCAGATACTTATGAGTCTTATGATGCTCTCATTCGTTTTCGTTATGATAACAATTTCCCGCGCCTCCATGGAGCGTATAGTTGAGATTCTCGACGAAGAAAGCGATATCACAAGTCCCGACAATGCAGTTTCCGAAGTAAAAGACGGTTCCGTTGTTTTCGAAAATGTAAACTTCGGTTATTCGAAAGATAAAAATAAATTTTGTCTTACCGGTGTGAATATCGATATTAAGTCCGGCGAAACGATAGGTATTATCGGAGGAACGGGTACGTCAAAGACCACGCTCGTCCACCTTATACCGAGGCTTTACGACGCGACGGAGGGAAGAGTCCTTGTGGGAGGCAAAGACGTTCGTGAATACGATATAAAAGCTCTGCGCGATGAGGTCGCCGTAGTGCTTCAGAAGAATATACTCTTTTCCGGCACTATAAAGGAAAATCTTCGCTGGGGCAAAGCCGATGCGACGGATGAAGAAATACGCCATGTATGCTCGCTTGCCTGCGCCGACGAATTTATCGAAACCTTCCCGAACGGCTACGATACTTATATAGAGCAGGGTGGCGCAAACGTTTCCGGCGGTCAGAAACAAAGGCTTTGTATTGCCCGCGCGCTTCTCAAAAAACCAAAAATACTTATTTTGGACGATTCAACGAGCGCTGTCGACACCGCGACGGACGCAAAAATACGAAAAGCTTTCCGCGAGGAAATACCTAATACAACAAAGATAATCATTGCACAGAGAATATCCTCCGTTCAGGATGCGGACAAGATAATCGTCCTTGACGACGGTAAGATAAACGATATGGGCAGCCACGATGAGCTGCTTGAACGCAACAGTATCTACCGCGAGGTATACACTTCTCAGCAGAAAGGAGCGATGGCCTGATGAGCGGCAATGTAAAAAAATCTCCTGAACAAAAGCAGAGAATAGGATTCAAGGTCATCGGAAGGATCCTTTCCTATATTAAAGGAAAATACAGAGCATACTTTATTTTTGCGATAGCGGGAACGATGATAAGCGCGTTTGCAAGCGTTTACGGGATCATGTTTCTCGAAGAGCTTATCGACGACTATATAGCGCCTCTCGTTGAAGCCTTTTTAAATTCCGGAGCTGAGCCTGTCTACACTAACCTGATGATCGCTTTGCTGAAAATAGCGGCGATATATGCTGTCGGTATCGCAGGCAACTTTATGTGTCAGTATCTTATGGTGCTTATATCGCAGGGCGTGCTCAAGCGTATACGCGACGATATGTTCTCGCATATGCAGACGCTTCCCATCAAATACTTTGATACGAATGCTTTCGGCGATATCATGAGCCGATATACAAACGATACGGACACGCTCGAACAGATGATAGCTCAGAGTATACCGCAGATAATAAATACTTTTGTAACTGTACTTATCGTCTTTATCGCTATGCTCAAAACGAGCGTTCCGCTTACGCTGTTCATGCTCTTTACCATAGCGCTCATGCTTCTCGTTACAAAATATATAGGCGGCAAAAGCAGCAGGTATTTTATCCGTCAGCAAAAATCTTTTGGCCAGCTCGACGGTTATATCGAGGAAATGATAAACGGGCAAAAGGTCGTGAAGGTTTTCAATCACGAAGAAGCTTCCAAAGCAGACTTTGACAAGCTCAACGACGAACTTCGTGAAAATGCGAACAATGCCAACAAGTTTGCCAATATCCTTATGCCTATCATGGGCAACCTCGGATATTTGCAGTATGTGCTTCTTGCTTGTATCGGCGGCGCTCTTGCCATAAGCGGTAAGGGTTCTCTTACGATAGGCGGTATCGTCGCCTTTCTGGAACTGTCGCGCAGTTTCACTCGTCCGATAACCCAGGTATCTCAACAGATAAACTCCGTTGTTATGGCTATCGCCGGAGCGGGACGCATATTCAATATGATAGACGAACCCGGAGAAGTCGACGACGGCTATGTAACTCTTGTAAACGCTAAATATGACGCGAACGGTGAGCTTACCGAAACAGACGAGCACACGAATCTTTGGGCTTGGAAACACCCGCATTCTGCGGATGGCAGTATAACATATACGTTGCTTCGCGGAGACGTGCGTCTTACCGATGTCGATTTCGGCTATGTAGAAGGAAAAACGGTACTGCATAACGTAAGCGTATTCGCAGAACCCGGTCAAAAGGTAGCTTTTGTCGGAGCGACCGGCGCGGGAAAGACGACTATCACAAACCTTATCAACCGATTCTACGATATCGCGGACGGCAAGATACGTTACGACGGTATCAATATCAATAAGATAAAGAAAGCGGATCTTCGGCGTTCTCTGGGTGTTGTGCTTCAGGAAACGAATCTTTTCACCGGCACGGTAAGAGATAATATACGTTACGGTAAGCTTGACGCGACCGATGAAGAAGTTGTAGCTGCGGCAAGGCTTGCAAACGCTCATGAATTTATCGAACGTTTGCCGCAGGGTTATGATACGATGCTCACAGGCGGCGGCGCTAATCTTTCTCAGGGTCAGCGCCAGCTCATAGCAATAGCAAGAGCCGCAGTTGCCGACCCTCCCGTTATGATATTGGACGAGGCAACATCGAGTATAGACACGCGCACCGAGGCTATTGTGCAGGCGGGAATGGATTCGCTTATGTACGGCAGAACGGTCTTTGTTATCGCGCACAGACTTTCGACTGTCCGCAATTCCGACGTTATAATGGTGCTTGAACGCGGACGTATAATAGAACGCGGAAACCATGAAAAACTTATCGCCCAAAAGGGCAAATATTATCAGCTTTATACAGGCGCTTTTGAGCTTGAATAATTTTAAATTTTCAGAAATCAGGTGTGAACAATGAAAAGAATAGTTACAATACAGGATATTTCCTGTGTGGGCAAATGCTCGCTTACGGTTGCGCTTCCTATAATCTCTGCCATGGGAACGGAAGCCGCCGTTATTCCTACGGCAGTACTCTCCACTCATACGGCTTTTAAAAAATTTACGTTCTGCGATCTCACAAAAGAGATAACTCCCATATGCGAGCATTGGAAGAACACAGGAATCGGTTTTGACGCCATTTATACGGGCTATCTCGGTTCTTTTGAGCAGATCGAGCTTACGGAAAAGCTTATAGCCGATTTTAAGACAGAGAACAGTTTGACTCTCGTAGATCCTGCTATGGCGGACGGAGGCAAACTCTACGCCGGATTTACCGTTGATTTTGCAAAGCGCATGAGCCTGCTTTGTTCAAAAGCCGATATCATCGTTCCCAATATTACTGAAGCTTCGTTTATGCTCGGTGTTCCCTATATAGAAGAGGGTTATGATGAGGAATATATCAAAGATATCCTTAAAAAACTCACGGACCTCGGATGCAAAACAGCCGTACTCACGGGCGTAAGCTTTGAGAAAGACAAGATAGGCGTAATGTCATATAACAGTGAAAGCGGTAAATATTTCTCGTATTTCCGTGAGAGAATCCCCGAAAGCTTCCATGGTACGGGCGATGTTTTTGCTTCCACTTTCTTGGGCGCGCTCATGCGCGGCAGAAGCGTCGACGATGCACTCAAAGTTGCCACCGACTTTACAGTTGAGAGTATTAAAGCTACTGTCGGCAATGCTCCTGACAGAAAATACGGCGTAAACTTCGAAGAAGTCGTTCCTTATCTCGTTTCCAGAATGGATAAATAAACTTAAAAAATACCGATGTTCTAAAGAAACATCGGTATTTTTATGTATTTTCGTCATTTTTTCTCTGTTAATAATTTCTTAAAACATTTTTCGATTGTTTCTTAATCGGGCTTGATATATAATACTTTTGACAATAATATACAAGTAAATTTAAGGTATTTTTATTAAAGGAGAGGACCATGGAATTTTTAGAAACTGCCGCACGCATTATAGGAATATTGTTTTTTATATGCTATTTTTATCAGATAGTTTATATAGCTGTACCGTTCTTTAAGAAACGAAAAGAAGTAAACAAAGCAAAAGCCAATTCTTTCGCGGTGCTTATCTGCGCCAGAAACGAGGAAAATGTAATATGCGAACTTATAGAAAGCATAAAGAGACAAACATATGACAAAAAACTTATAAAGGTATTCGTCATGGCGGACAACTGTACGGATTCGACCGCGAAACGCGCAAGAGAGTCCGGTGCCGTCGTATATGAAAGATATGATAAAAAACTTGTGGGCAAGGGATACGCTTTAAACGCGCTGCTTGAAAATATATCCCGCGACTATCCCGAAAAATTCGACGGTTATTTTGTTTTCGATGCGGACAACCTCCTTGACGAGGATTATATCGAAAACATGAACCGCGTTTTTTCCGATGGATACGACATAGTGACAAGTTACAGAAATTCCAAAAATTTCGGCGACAACTGGATATCCGCAGGATATGCTCTGTGGTTTTTGCGCGAATCGAAATATCTGAATGAAGCGAGAATGTTATCCGGGACAAGCTGTGCCGTTTCCGGCACGGGTTTCATGTTCAGCAGCAAGATACTTGAAGAGCAGGGTTTTTGGCCGTTCCATCTTCTCACCGAGGATATCGAATTTTCAGTGCATCATATTCTTAAAGGCTATAAGATAGGTTTTGCGGACGCTGTGCTTTACGATGAACAACCCACGACATTTGCTCAGTCATGGCGTCAGAGAATGAGATGGGCCTGCGGATTTTTGCAGGTTTTCAAAAAATACGGAAAAAAACTCGCTTCCGGTATGGCGCAGGGAAGCTTTTCGTGTTATGATATGTGTATGAATATTATGCCTGCTCTCGTGCTGACGCTTGCAAGTCTTGTTATCAACGTCATTCTCATCTGCATGGGAATTGCGAGCGGAGATATGCTTCTTGCTTTGACGACATTGCTCAAAACTTTTACACGGCTTTATCTCGCAGTATTTGCCGTGGGAATTATAACGCTTATAACGGAATGGAAGCGCATATATGTCAGCGTGCCGAAAAAGATATTGTATGCGTTTACCTTTCCTTTGTTCATGGCTACTTATATTCCGATTTCGATAGCGGCTTTTTTCAAAAAGAATCCGGAATGGAAGCCTATAATACACCATAAAAAAGCTACTTCGGTTCCCGCGCGCTTGGACAGCGGCATAAAAATACAATAAAAAAGAGGTGTATCATCATATATAACATTCTTATCTGCGATGATGAAAAAGATATCGTCAACGCGCTCAAACTTTATCTTGCGGCAGAGGGATACGGAGTTTTCGCCGCTTATAACGGCAAGGAAGCATTGGATATCGTTTGCCGAGAAGAAGTACATCTTGTCCTTCTTGATATAATGATGCCGCAAATGGACGGTATTACCGCAACGACAAAGATCCGAGAGATATCAAATGTGCCGATAATACTGCTTACTGCAAAGTCTGAGGATACGGATAAGGTTTTGGGGCTTAATATAGGTGCGGATGACTATATAACAAAACCGTTCAATCCGGTAGAAGTCATGGCCCGCGTCCGTTCGAACATACGCCGATATACACAGCTCGGAGGCGGCGAGGTAAGACCTTCGCGCATACGCATAGGCAGTATAACTCTTGATGACAGCGAAAAATCCGTATACCTTGACGGAGATATCGTCGCGCTCACTCCTCGTGAATACGATATTTTGAAACTGTTCATGAAGAATCCCGGAATGGTTTTTTCTCCTAAGGATATATACCGCAAAGTTTGGGGAGAGATCCCGATAAACGCGGAAAATGCCGTAGCGGTACATATACGTCATCTGCGCGAAAAACTTGAGATAGATCCTGCCGAACCTCGATATATAAAAGTCGTTTGGGGACAGGGTTACAAGATCGAAAGGGACGCAAAATGAAAAAATTCAAATCGAGTCTTACCGCCAAGATATGCGCTTGGATATTGCTTGCGCTTTTTGTATTGCTGTTTTCTGTCAGCGTCGCGGGCGTTACGGTTCTTGTCGGCTCGCAGGCGTATTTCGACGGCGGAAGAAACCTGAGGAAGATAGTTGCCAACGAAGTTTTTTCTTTTGACCGTCACAGAATATCTCTTTACGCAGAGAGCGTGCTTCAAGGCGAGGAAGACATCGCTCAATACGGATATGATGAGATATACGATCCCAAGAACAGCAATATCTTTTTCTCGGTCGAAAATGAAAACGGAGAAGTGATTATCGATCACATGGACAATGTCGATTGGTGTGAAAAGATAGAATACGAGAGTTTTTATCATATCATCAATACCGATGGCGAGCCGAAAATAAATGAGATGATTGAATATTTCTCTACGTACGAAGAAGCTGTCCGGTTTACCACATCAGAAGATTCTAAAATGATATATGATAAAAGTATAGTTACAACCGAAAACGGATATAAAGCGACCATCAGATATTATGATATCGGCAATTATACCGTAAAGGCGTTTATACGTTCGGACTTTACAGCGAAAGATAAGTATTATTATACTCTGAGTGCGGTGAACATACTTACTGAAATGCGTTTTGCGATAATTTTCATAGGACTTGCTTCTGCCGTCATATGCCTTGTCATAATGATATTTCTGTGTTCGGCGGCAGGGCATAAAGCCGGAAGCGAAGAAATATATCTTTCGCGTATCCATCGTATACCGTTAGATCTTTATGCGGCTGTTTGCATATCATGCTCAATATTCTCGATAAGTATGTTTTTTAACAAAATTTTCGACGGCTCTCTTACACTCGGACTTATTATCGTTCTTCTCTTGCCTTTTTGCGCCGTTTTGCCGGCGTCGGTAGCCGTGACATTTGCGGCAAGATTAAAAAAAGGCGGCTGGTGGAGAAATACGCTGATATATAAATTTTTCGCTTTGATATTCAGAGTGCTCAAATATATCGTTGTGAATCTGCCGTTTTACTGGAAAGCTATAATGCTTATCTGCGCCGTTAAGATAGTAGAATTTATCTTTATTTTGGAAAGAAATGTATATCCGATATTTTGGCTCTTGGAATCTTTTGTATTGATAGCTGTCGTTATATATGCCGTAGTATCGCTCAGAAAATTACAGAAAGCCGCTTCCGAGATAGCAAAGGGAGATCTCGAATACCGCGTAGATGTGCGCGGCATGACTCATTCGCTCAGGAGCCACGGAGAAAATCTCAACAATATAAGCAACGGTCTTAAAGCGGCTCTTGACGAGCGCGTTAAAAGCGAGCGCATGAAAGCGGAACTTATAACGAATGTTTCTCACGATATAAAAACGCCTCTTACGTCGATAGTAAATTACATAGGTCTGCTAAGGCGCGACGGATTGGCTTCAGCTTCTGCTCCCGAATATCTCGACGTGCTTGAAAATCAAGCCGTACGACTTAAAAAACTGACTGAGGACCTTATCGAAGCTTCAAAAGCTTCATCAGGCTGTATCGCAGTGAATGCGGAAAACACAGACGTAAACGTTCTTCTTTCGCAGGCGGCGGCAGAATACGACGAGAGATTCTCCGAAAACTCTCTGGAACTTGTTATGAATCTTTCCGATAAAGCGCCGGTTATATTTGCCGACGGAAGGCTTATGTGGCGCGTTTTTGACAATCTTTTCAACAACATCTGCAAATACGCGTTGAAAGGCACTCGGATATACATTAAATCTGATATAAAAGACAACAGGTGCGTTATAGTGTTCAGCAATATTTCAGCGGCGCCGCTGAATATTTCCGGCGAGGAACTTGTAGAGCGTTTTGTGCGCGGAGATGCTTCGCGCAATACGGAGGGAAGCGGCTTAGGTCTTTCCATAGCTCAAAGCCTTATAGAGCTTCAGGGCGGAACATTCAAAATAAAGATAGATGCAGACCTTTTTAAAGCCGAGATGACATTTGAAAACGTTGCGGCTGACAAGGAGCAGTCCTGAAAAAACCCAAAAATTATGTTGACATGTACGAGTTATTAGTGTATATTAGTTGTAAGATTTAAAATTATGTGTTTTAAATTTAGAATAATAATGTATACGAATTTTTGCGTATATTTTTCGGAGGTAAAAATGTTAGTTAAAAAACCGCCAATGGGATGGAACTCATGGAACACATTCACATCAGACATCAATGAAGAGATGATCATGCAGACAGCTGATGTTATGGTAGATAAAGGGCTTCTCCAATCAGGTTACGAATACCTTACCATCGACGACTGCTGGTGTGAGATGGAACGCGATGCCAACGGAAATCTTGTTGCAGACGCAAAAAAATTCCCACACGGCATGAAATATGTTGCTGACTATGTTCATTCAAAAGGTCTTAAATTCGGTATGTATACATGTTGCGGTCCCAAGACATGTGCCGGATATCCCGGAAGCTTCGGATATGAATTTAAAGATGCGGAATATTTCGCAAATGTAGGCGTTGACTTTCTTAAATATGACAACTGCTATCACCCGTCTACACCTGCCATGCTTCGCTATAACAGAATGTCTATGGCTCTCAAAGCGACCGGCAGAGATATCGTTTTCTCTGCGTGCAACTGGGGCGGCGAAAAAGTATGGCAGTGGGCTCGTTCCGTCGGCGCGCATATGTACCGCACGACAGGAGATATAACAGATACTTTTGAATCTATACGCAAACTCTCTGAAAGCCAGATTGAGAACCTTGCTTATTCTGCGCCCGGCTCTTTTAACGATATAGATATGCTTGTATGCGGACTTTACGGAAAGGGCAATATAGGTTTCGGCAATGGTTGCACGGAATCGCAGTATCGTTATCATTTTGCTCTGTGGTGTATGTTTATGTCGCCTCTTATGATAGGTTGCGATATTCGCAATATGAGCGAGGAAACGTATAAGCTCATCACAAACAAAGAGCTTATAGCAATAAATCAGGACGCAGAGGGACGTCCGCCCATGTTTGTTAAAGACAATCACGGTATGCCCGATAATATCATATGCTTCCGCCATCTTGCAAACGGCGAATACGCTATCGGATTCTTCAATCCGTATGAAAAAGAAACTACAATTATGCTTCCTTATTTCGAGATAGGACTTGATCCTCTCTGCGGCTACGGTTTTGAAATTACCGATTGCTTTACGGGAGAAAATCTCGGCGTAAAGAGAGATTATTTTGAAGCGACCGTTCCAGCTCAGGACTGCTGCGTATTCCGTGCGAAAATAGTAAAGCTTTGATTTCTATATGACTTGCTGTAAAGAATGCGGGAAGATCCTCGGCATAGACGACATAGCCATATATCGTCGCCTTATACACCGCGAAGCGGAGGAATTTCTTTGCAGAAATTGTCTTGCGGATTTTCTTAAGGTCGATGTAGGCGAAATAAACGATAAGATAGAGTACTTCAAAAGAATCGGCTGCACCCTTTTCAAATAAACTCCGTTTTAAAAATCAGATAGGATATGACTCGTTTCCGAAAAGAAGTTTCGGAAACGAGTCATTAAAAATTTATTTGCCTTGAACAATTATGAGAAAAACAGGTGTTTTAAGCGACTTATAATAAACGGATTAATTTAAGTTAAAACATGATCTATCAAAGATCGTAGGGGATATTTATAAATGGAAAAGACAAAAAATAATTTAAAAATAACCGATATTTTATTATCGGAAAAGGCCAAAGGGGCATACAGGCAGATACCGTCTGTTCTGTGTTGGCTCTATGCGATATTAGCGCTTGCGGCAGTGCTTTATTATACGATATGGCCCGCGGAAGGATATTTTCATTCCGATTGTACCGATACTATTTATTGGGCGCAGGCGTCTGTTGACGGCGGCTCGGTGTTCAATTCGGATTTCGGCTATGCGGCGCTGCTTCCGTTCGGCGCTTCCGTTTGGCTCATCCCGCTTATAAATATGTTCGGAGTGACGATGACGACTCACGTTATCGGCATGGTGATTTTTGCGCTCTTATTTTTCCTTTCGATAATCTTCCTCTGCCGAAGTCTTGAATGGTCATGGAATCTGACGCTTGTCTGCGCCGGTTCCTTTATGCTCCTGCTTTCTTCAAGCGACAAAATGCGCGAGATAATGTGGGGACACGTTATATATTACAGTCTCGGCTTACTTATTTTGTTTGTAGGTCTGGGACTTTTCTTTCGAATGTGCAAACATTTCGTGGCGGGCGGGTGCAAGAAGGCTTATATATACGCGGCGCTTCTTTTCGTTTTTATGACGCTTGGCGCGACAAACGGACTTCAGTGTATTGCGATATATACGCTTCCCATGATAGCTGCTATTGCGGCGGATATCTTTTTCAATTCAAAGGAAAAGATTATATCCGAATATAATAAGTATTACGGATTCGGCGCGCTTATTTTATGTGTGTCGATGTTGGCCGGTCTTGTTTTGCTCGGACTTTGGAAAGGAGATATCATTGCAGGATATGCAGAGGCATATTCGCTCCTTGACGAAGTATCTGATTGGATGGATAATCTTCTGAAATTTCCGGAGAGCTATTTTTCTCTCTTCGGCGTAACCGTTTCCGACGGAGCTTCGCTTTCGTCTGCGGAAACTATCGGAAGTCTTATAAAAGCGGTCGTATCTGTTGTTATTTTGGTTTTACCTATAGTTTTGTTGTTTAACTATAAAAAAATCGAGGACAGACGCACGAAAATAATTTTGTGGGTACACATAGCTGTTTCTGCCGTTATTATGATAGGCTTTGTCTGCGGCAGGCTTTCTGCCGGAAACTGGCGTCTTATACCAATGGTGGGAACGTCAATACTTGCGTCTTTTGCCGCAGTCAAGACTATGTTTGAAATGAAAGATTGCCTTATGACATGGCGGCGTCTTGCTGTTGTGATGATGATAATCCCCATAATGGGTTCTTTTGTAAATTTCAGAGAGATATCATCAATGCCAAAGGATTACGGGCGAGACAACAGTCTGCATCAGCTTGCGGAATTTCTTGAGGAGAAAGACCTTGAATACGGTTATGCGACATTCTGGAACTCTCAGGCGGTAACGCTTATTGCAGATTCCAATGTAAAAGTCAGATGTGTTACCGTTGACGGAAATAACGGTGTGGATATATACTTCTATCAGACGAACCGTAAATGGTACGAAGACCAGGAGGGCGTGGACGATTATTTCGTTGCTCTTTCTTCTTATGAAACATCAGTCATCAGAAACAACGCAGAGTGGACGGAACTTAAACAAAAGTATCTTGTTCAAACTTATGAGTGCGGAGATTTCAATATATTTGTGTTTGACACAAATATATTTACAGTCCAGCTTGATTCGGCACAGTAAATAATTATGGAAATTAAAAAATCCGCTCAACGAGCGGATTTTTTGTGTGTTGCCTTGAATAACGCTAATTTAACTTTGAAAGAATAATAAGGAGTGTCCCTTTTGAAAGCGATATCCGTGCCTTGTCGGCTGTTATCTCGTTGCTTACGCCCAAAGGGAAGGAGTCAGTAAGAGAAGAGCCGCAAATCGGATATTTTACGCCTTCTGCGTAAATCCCCTCGGCTTTTTCTCCGTAAGAGAAAAGGGAAAGTGAATATCCTTCCTTTTTAGTTATAGATATTTCACCGGGATTCATAAGAAACGCTTCATTGTCACCGTCGGATATGACTGCTTTTATTCCGCGGCTCTCTGCATATGCCAAAGATTGTATGTTGGCGTATGTATGGTCGAGTCTGCCGGAAAGACCGCCGACTATCGTTATTTCCGAAAAGCCGCGTTTTTCGGTTTCTTTTATGCAAAGCATTGTGTCCGTATCGTCTTTTTCACTCGGGAATTTGATAATGTCCGTATCAGATGGAAATTCTTCCGCTTTGCCGGTGTCAAAATCACCGATAATAAGATCAGGCTTTATGTTTTCTGCCAAGGCTTTTGAAAACGAATTGTCCGCGCAGATTATGAGATCTTCTTTACCGATATCTACCGCTTCTTTGATCTGCGAAGTCAGACAAGGGGTGATGATAACTGCTTTCATAATTATTATTTCTTTTGTGTCAGATGAAGTTTTCAGGCTTTATTGCCTTTTTTTATGAGCTGTTTGCGAACTATGAGAAGCGCTGTAACGACTGCTGCGACAACTGCTGTCATAATGATGAGTTCGAGCCATTCTACATTGGCAATACCGGTTATATCAAATTCGCCTGTTTCTTCGGCCTGGAGCTGTTCAAAGATTTTGGCAACGTCGAATATTACAGCAAGGCAAGCAAGAAGTCCTGCCGCAGGATATATCCATGCAACGTTTGCGGGAGTGTTTTCTTTTATCATTCTTGTGGGAACTTCCGCACGGAAATCAACGGCGGAGCCGACATAGAGAGCAGCTATGACGAGAACTATCGTTTCGGGTACCATGTATGTGGCGTTATATATAAAGGAGTATGAAAGTGCTGCCGCCTTGGGAATGGAAACACCTTCCCAGACCGTCGCTCCGGATATGACGTGGCAAATATAGCGCAAAACGGAAACGAGGATACAACCGAGTGCGAGAGCGGAAGCTTGATTTTTGATGACTTTGCGGAACACACCTGCAAAACCTATAACAGAGAAGGCTATGATATAATCGAGCAGGATTATGGCAATTATGCTTTGCCATGTGGTGAAATATGAAAGCGTTGAAATTCCGATGAGCTGTTGTATTACGCTGTGTACCAAGCCTGCCATAAGTCCTGTACCCACGCCGTAGCGATAAGCGATTATTGCTATCGGAAGGGCGGAGGCGATTGTTACCGAGCCGCCGTAAGGCATATCGGCAATTTTGAGAATGCTGAGAACTGTCGAAAGTGCTATCATAATGGCGCTTTCAGTCAGAACTTTTGCTGTGTTTTTGTTTTTCATTGCGCGAAAAACCTCCTGTAAATGTAAAATTACCGCACTAAAAATGTCGATGTGCGGTAATTATACAAAACAAGAATAGTTTTTATAATCTTCCTACGCCGGCATTATCCGTATCAGGTTAAGGGTTTTCGGAAAATTATCCTCATCTCAGCCGATTCGATTATCAGCACCCCCGACTATTCAGTTGCGGTTATTATATATAATAATATGAAAAGAATTTTTTGTCAATAGTAGCTATATTATTTGTTTTAAAGGATTTTTATGTTTCTTTTGAGCTGAAGTTTTAAAATAAAATGGTATTTTAACGCTCGTTTTTGGCAAACATAATGTTCAAGTGATGAAATTCACAAATTATTAACAAAAAAATATCTGAAAACTATTGACAAAAATCCGTATTGGTGGTAAATTCTTATTATAGATTAGCACTTGAACAAAACGAGTGCTAAAATTAAGTGCAGGTGATAAAATGTCAGGTGAACTTGTTTATGGCGGTCCTCTCAGTGAGAGAAAAAAACGCATACTTCGTTCCATAATCGAGGCTCATATTGAAAACGGAGAACCTATCGGCTCCAAATATCTTGTCACTTCTGCCGAGATACCTTTTTCTTCGGCGACCATAAGAAATGAAATGGCTGAGCTTGAAGAAATGGGTTACCTTGAACAGCCTCACACTTCAGCCGGACGCGTTCCCACCAAACTCGGTTATCGCTTTTATGTGGATGCCCTTATGGAAAGCTACAAGCTGACGGCTGCGGAGATCGTAACTCTCAACAATATGCTCAAAAGCAAGATGGGTGAAATGGATACGATCATTCAAACAGCTTCCAAACTTGTTGCAAATCTTACCAACTATACTTCGGTCGCCATAAAGGCGAGCGAGAAAGAAAAGGTAAGAGCCTTTTCATATATGGTGCTCGATGAACACAAGTTTCTTTTGGTAATGAAAATGACCGGCGGCAGTGTTAAGACAAAACAGGTCGGAACCGATATCCTCGTTGACGACAATAATTTGTCGCGGCTGATTTCTCTTTTGAATCAGTTCTGCGTAAACGTCACTCCGGATGAGATAACATATTCCGCAATCGTGAAGATGGAAAGCGTAATGGGAGATTCCGCAAGACTCGTAAATCCCGCGGTAAAAGCTTTCTATAACGCAGTATCCGCTTCATCGGATACGGACGTTAAATTCGCGGGCGTGAACAAATTGCTCGAATATCCCGAATTTTCAAGCGTGGAGCAGCTCAAACGAGTTTTTTCAATGTTGGAGAATAAAGAGGACTTCATAGATATCCTTTCCAAATCGGACAGGAACAAAGTAAACGTCTTTATAGGAGATAACGGAGAAAGTAAATTTGCTTCTAACTCGGCTTTCATCTTCAGAACGCTTACGGTAGACGATAAGGTAGTCGGCGCGATAGGAGTATTCGGTCCGAGCCGAATGGATTATTCGAAAGTTATTTCCACGGTGGAATATCTCACTCAGAAAATAACGGGTATAATAGAAGGAAAAACGCTGATAGAAGGCGATGATTCGCAGTAGCGTCAACTCCTTTTTTCATAAAATTTTTGAAAGGAAACGTATAATGGACGAAAAAATCACAGACACTCCCGAAACGGAAGTTGAAAATGAAGGAACAGGCGCTTCCGAAAATGTAAAAGAAACAGCCGAAAAGTCTGAAGACAGCAGCAATGCATCCGAAGAACTTGAAAAAGCAAAAGCCGAGCTTGAGGATATGAAGAGAAAATATCTTGTAATGCTCGCGGAATATGATAATTACCGTAAAAGAGCTCAGAAGGAACGCGAAAATGTTTACAGCGACGCTTACGCCGACGCGATAAAAACACTTCTTCCCGTATTTGACAATATAGAACGCGCAAACACTTTTGTCGGTACGGACGGAATATCCGAAGGACTCAAAATGATAATCAATCAGTTCAAAGACGCTCTTTCGGGACTCGGCATTGAAACTTTCGGAGAGGCGGGCGACAATTTCGATCCGAATCTTCACAATGCAGTCATGCAGACGGAAGATGAAAGTCTCGGTGAAAACACCATCGCCGAAGTATTTCAAAAGGGATACAAACGCGGCGATAAGATAATAAGATTTGCAATGGTAAAAGTTGCAAACTGCGTCTGAAACTTTATATCAAATAAATATTGATTCAAAGTTTCGGAATCGATCGGATAGTTTTATCATAAACATATAAAATATTTATTTTTAAGATATTATTCATTACGGAGGATATATATTATGGGAAAAATTATTGGTATAGATCTTGGTACAACAAACTCTTGCGTAGCCGTTTATGAAGGCGGCGAACCTACTGTCATAACAAATCCTGAAGGAGCAAGAACAACTCCTTCCGTAGTAGCTTTCAACAAAGCGGGCGAAAGACTTGTAGGTCAGGTCGCAAAAAGACAGAGTATCACAAACCCCACAAGAACCATTATGAGTATAAAACGTCATATGGGTACGGATTACAAAGTAGATATCGACGGCAAAAAGTATACGCCTCAGGAAATATCCGCGATGATCCTTCAGAAACTCAAAGCGGACGCTGAAGCATATCTCGGAACAAGCGTAACACAGGCAGTTATCACTGTTCCCGCATATTTCTCTGACTCTCAGCGCCAGGCAACGAAAGATGCAGGAAAGATCGCCGGACTTGAAGTTTTGCGTATTATAAACGAGCCTACTGCTGCAGCTCTTGCTTACGGCGTAGATAAGGAAACAACGGAACAGAAGATAATGATATTTGACCTCGGCGGCGGTACGTTCGATGTTTCCATTCTCGAAATTTCCGACGGCGTGTTCGAAGTTCTTGCAACCAACGGTAATACTATGCTCGGCGGCGATGACTTTGACAACAGGATCATAGACTGGATCGCAGACAAATTCCAGAGAGAAGAGGGTATTGATCTTCGCAAAGATAAATCCGCGCTTCAGAGACTTAAAGAAGCTGCTGAAAAGGCTAAAATCGAGCTTTCCGGTATGACGAGCGCTAATATCAACCTTCCTTTCATCACAGCGGACGCAACAGGTCCCAAACACTTCGACGCAACTCTCACACGCGCCGAGTTTGATAAGATCACGGCTGACCTCGTTGAAGCTACTATCGAACCTTGCAAGAAAGCTCTTGCAGACGCTGGTCTTTCCGTTTCTCAGATAGACAAAGTCCTTCTTGTCGGCGGTTCTACGAGAATACCAGCTGTTCAGGAAACTGTTAAGAAATTCACAGGCAAAGATCCCTTTAAGGGAATCAATCCCGACGAATGTGTCGCTATCGGCGCGGCTATCCAGGGCGGCGTACTCGGCGGTGAAGTTAAAGACCTTCTTTTGCTTGATGTTACACCTCTTTCTCTCGGTATCGAGACGCTCGGCGGTATCTGCACGAAGATCATTGAAAGAAATACAACTATTCCTGTAAAGAAATCTCAGGTATTCTCTACGGCGGCAGATAATCAGACATCTGTTGACATTCATGTGCTTCAGGGCGAACGTGAACTCGCAAGCGCCAATACAACACTTGGCAGATTCTCTCTTGATGGTATCCCCGCAGCACGCAAAGGCGTTCCTCAGATCGAAGTAACTTTCGATATCGACGCGAACGGTATCGTAAACGTTACGGCAAAAGATCTCGGAACGGGCAAGGAACAGCACGTTACCATCACATCTTCCACGAATATGAGCAAGGAAGATATCGACCGCGCAGTTAAAGAAGCAGAAAAATTTGCTGACGAAGACAGAAAAGTAAAAGAAGCTGTCGATACGAAGAACGAAGCTGAATCTCTCCTTTATCAGAGTGAAAAAACGCTTGAGGAAGCAGGCGATAAAATAAGCGCTGAGGATAAGGCAGCAGCTCAGGCTGAAGCTGATAAACTCCGCGAAGCTATCAACACGAACGACACGGAAAAGATCAAAGCAGCTGTTGAATCTTTCAAGAAAGCTTACTATGCAATAGCTGAAAAACTTTATCAGGCAAATGCAGCAAACGGCGGCGCACAAGGTGCAGGAACACAGAATGAAGACGGCAGTTTCAATGCTGATTTCACGGAAAAACAGTAATTTTTAATATAAAAATAGGGGGCGGACAGATAAGTCCGCCCTTTGAGAAGTTACAGGACGGAGAAGAAACTATATGAAAGACTGTTATGAGGTTCTCGGGGTTCAGAAAAGCGCAACGGAAGCTGAAATAAAATCGGCATACAGAAAGCTTGCTAAAAAATATCACCCAGATATGAATCCCGGTGACAAGGAAGCAGAAGAAAAGTTTAAAGATGTAAACGACGCCTACGCTATACTTTCAGATCCGGAAAAACGTAAAAAATACGATACTTACGGCTCTGCGGCGTTTGAAAACGGCGGCATGGGCGGTGCAGGCGGCTTTAGCGGATTCGGCGGCATGGATTTTGATATAAGCGATATCTTCGGCGATATTTTCGGCGGAGGTTTCGGTTCCAGAAGCGCGCGTAAAAACAACGGTCCGGTGCGCGGCGATGATCTTTTGCAGAGAGTTTATATTTCTTTTGAAGAAGCCGCGTTCGGCTGTAAGAAAGATATAAAATACACAAGAGTCTGCAAGTGCAGCGATTGTGGCGGATCCGGTGCGGCGCCCGGCACATCTCCCGTTACTTGTTCCAAGTGCGGCGGTAGGGGTCAGGTGACATCGCAGCAGAGAACTCCTTTCGGCGTTATGCAGACGACTCATGCCTGCGATGCCTGCGGTGGCACCGGTCAGACGATAGCGACGCCGTGCAAGACGTGCCGCGGCACCGGACTTCGCAATGTTCAGAAAGAGCTGGAGGTCAATATTCCCGCAGGTATAGATCATGGACAGAGAATCACTCTTCGCGGTATGGGCAACGAAGGAACTCGCGGTGGAAGCGCGGGAGATCTTTACATCTCCGTAAGTGTCCGTCCTCACGCGATATTTGAACGAGATGGTTTCGACATTTATTGCGAGATACCGATAACGTTTACGGATGCAGCGCTCGGCGCACAGATATCCGTGCCGACTCTTGAAGGAAACGCAACGTATGATATTCCTGAGGGAACACAATCCGGCACGTCGTTTACGATGAAACAAAAGGGCATTCCGAATATAAATGGACGCGGACGCGGCGATCTTATATTCAAAGTCATGGTCGAGGTGCCAAACAATCTCAACGATTCTCAGAAAGACGCTCTTCGTAAATTTGCCGATCTCTGCGGCAAGACAAATTACTCCAAGAAAGAAAAATTCTTTTCAAAGATTTTCGGAAAGGACAAAAATAAATGAAATGGAACCAACTCAAAGTAAACTGCGATACTGCCGAACTTGAAACTGTTTCGGCGGTCATGTCCATGCTCGATGAAAGCCTTATGATAGAAGATTACAGCGACGCGATGGAGGGAGCGAACAAGGTTTACGGAGAACTGGTAGACGAATCCATACTGAATGCGGATAAGACACGCGCCTCGGTAAGTCTTTTTACAGAGGAAAGTGTCAATTTGGAAGGGCATATTTCTTTTATAAACTCCCATCTTTCATCTCTTAGCGGAAAGTATGATATCGAAATCATAACATCAGACGAAGATAATTGGAGAAACGCATGGAGAAAATATTATAAGCCTACTAAGATAGGCAAACATATCGTGATAGTTCCCGACGGCGACATTTACGAGGCATCTTACGGCGATGTCCGTATCGACCTTGAACCTGGGCTTGCTTTCGGTACAGGAACTCACGAAACTACCCGTCTTTGCGCCGCTTTGCTTGAAGAGCACGTCAAAGAAGGCGACTATATGCTCGATGTGGGCGCGGGCAGCGGAATTCTTGCAGTCTGCGCGTCAAAACTCGGCGCTGAGTTTTGCGCCGCATGCGATATAGATCCGATAGCTGTTCGCACGGAACAGGAAAATGCAGAGCGCAACGGCTGCCATAACATCGAATGTTTTGTTTCCGATCTTCTTTCAGATGTCAAACTGAAGAACGGCAGACCTTATGATATCGTGACTGCCAATATAGTTGCAGATATAATAATCAAAATGTCGCAGGATATAGGTGGATTTGTAAAAGACGGCGGTATCGTAATAACATCAGGCGTCATACGCGAAAGAGAAGCCGAAGTTGACGAAGCAATGAAAAAAGGCGGATTTGAAAAGATCGATGTAAGATATGACGGCGGTTGGTGCGCGGGTGTTTTTAAAAAATATGTGAATAATATATCAAAACAATTATAAAGTCTTTGACAAATTGTTATTGATGTTGTATACTATAATAAGCATTTGAAAGCGGGAGATATATTTTATATATTATCCCGCTAATCTTTGTAGATGACCATTTATTTAAACAGTTTTGAGGGGATATATGGCGGAAAAGAAAAATAAGACAAACATCTCTGACGTCGGCGACAAGTCAAGAAAAGACGATATCTCTATTTATCGCATTCTGATACTGCTTTTGATCGGAATGATAGGATTTCCCGCTATCGGTGCATTGGATAATATTTTTGAAACAACTTTACTGTATCTCTGTGCGGCAGGAGGCATTTTGATCGCATCTGTCGCGGTTATATATATATATTCAAGAATATTTGCCGAAAAAAATGCGGGCGCAAAACTTTTGATATCGTTCGGTATTTCATTCGGTATGGCGACGGCAGGTCTTTTTCTGGTTCTGTATCCGTTTTTTGACGGTGCTTCAGGCAAATTTCAAGCAGCCTTTATAATGATAATTTTGCTTGGATGTATATATAATTTGTATACGCGAGGATTTTTCGGAATAAGTCTGGCGATATTCTTGTGTATATTTTTACTCTATTTTATAAATATCGTTCCCGTTACGGCTTTGGAGTTTATATTGCAGCGCTTTTCCCGTATAGCGGTTTTCCCTTTGACGGTTTGCGGCATGATTTTTGCCGCATTTAAAATATTCGGCGTGAAGATACCGCAAAAGATAGAGAGATTTTTGCCTGAAAGCAGATTTTATGCCGTACTTTCGCTCCTTGTTTGGAGTTCGAATATTGTCGCGGCGGCGTGTTTGATGGCATTTCCTGCGGTTTATGCTTTTATTTTGGCTTATTTTATCGTACTTTTTATTGTGCTTGGTATAATCTGCACGATAAAATTATTGTGATTTTAGATATTTTTACGAAGAAACTATTGAAATATCACAAAATTTGAGTTAAAATATATTATAGATATATTAAAAAAGCTATTACTTCGTAAAAACGAAAGGGGCAATAAAATAAATGTCAGGAAGATTGTTTCAGGGTGTCATACACCAAATGAAAGATGCCGTTGGTCGTACCATCGGTGTTATTGATGAAAACGGAGTCGTTATTGCTTGCAGCGACCTTATGAAGATAGGCGAAACGCGCCAGGCTGCCAAAGAAGAACTTATATACTCCTCCGAATCCGTTGTTTATTCCGGCTATACATACCGGTCAATGGCGACAGATACTCATCCGGAATATATCGTGTTTGTGGAAGGTGAAGATGTCATGGCGGATAAGTTTGCCGCTGTTCTTGCGATATCTTTCAACAATATAAAGAGTTTTCACGATGATAAGTATGACAAAACCTCTTTTATAAAAAATATCCTTTTGGATAATATCCTTCCAAGCGATATATACGTTAAAAGCAAAGAACTGCATTTTGCTACCGATGTTACTCGCGTAGTTTTCTTGCTTAAATTCAGCAACGTAGGTGAAAATTCTCCTTATGATATCATGCTCAATATGTTCCCGAACACAAATCAGGATTATGTTATAAGCATGGGCGAGAATGACGTAGTGCTTGTTCGTGAGCTCAAATCTTCAACTGTAGAGCTTCACGAAACAGAGAAGATCGCCAAGACTATTGCAGATACCATCGCGTCTGATTTCTTTATAAAAGCGTCTATAGGCATAGGCACGCCCGTAACGAATATAAAAGATGTTTCGCGCTCTTACAGAGAGGCTCAGGCGGCTCTTGAAGTAGGCAGAGTATTCGATACCGATAAGAATATAATCAGCTATGAAAACCTCGGTATAGGAAGACTCATTTATCAGCTCCCCACAACTCTTTGCGAAATGTTTCTCAACGAAGTTTTTCAAAAAGGTTCGCTTGACACGCTCGACAGAGAAACTTTGCTGACAATACAGTGCTTTTTTGAGAACAATCTCAATGTTTCGGAAACTTCGAGAAAGATGTTCGTTCATAGAAATACTCTCGTATACAGACTTGATAAGATCAAAAAACTCACGGGACTTGATCTGCGCGAGTTCGAAAACGCCATAACGTTTAAAGTGGCGCTCATGGTAAAAAGTTATCTCTCATATAAACAGAACAGATATTGATTTTTTCGGATATTCAAAATAAATCAGGCGATCCCGCTGTAAAATATAAAGACTACGGCAGGCTCGCTTTTGCGTATAACCGTATGAATGAGCAGTTCATTTATTCGGTTCATCTTGTTTTAATTTTTTTGAGGTTTTTATGGGTTTTAATAACGATATTAAGAGCGGAACCAAAAATGAAGAAAACAGCTCCGCTTCTGCAAATAGCAAAAAAAAGATAACAGAGCTTAAAATTTCTTTGCTTTGGACGATATTTATTGTTATCCTGGCTGTGCTTGTAACTTTTCAGACAACTTTTGTTGTTCTTACGGGAAAGCACAAGCTGGAGCTTAACAAGGCAAAAGAAACTGTTTCAAAATTTTCTCTTTTGCTGGAAGCTTATGAGTTGTTTGAAGATAATTATGTTTACGACATAGATGATGAAAATCTTTTAAATTATATGCTGTATGCTTTTTCTGCGGAAGATAAGTATTCTTCTTATATGACTCCCGAAGAATTTAAAAACATGCAGCTTGAAAGCGCGGGAAATGCAAGCGGTATAGGTCTATATGTCGCTTATGCGGAAGATTGCATAAGAGTTGCTCATGTTATGGCAGATTCTCCCGCCGACAGAGCAGGAATGATGTCCGGAGACCAAATCGTTGCAGTGGACGGCAATGAGGTTTCCGAAGTAGGATATGACAAAGCCGTAAATCTTGTTGCCGGCGAAGAGGGAACTGACGTAAGACTTACCGTTGTGCGCGGAGAGAATACTCTCGAATTTGCCGTAACGCGCGGCGATTATACGCCTGAAACAGTCATCTTTAATACGATAGAGGAAAACGGATATAAGATAGGCTATATAAAAATATTGCAGTTTGATCAGATAACGGTTTCTCAGTTTAAAACGGCGGTTGAAGCGTTGCGCGCCGACGGCTGTGAAAAACTTTTATTCGATCTGCGCGATAACCTCGGCGGCGAGCTTAACGCTATTGTTGAGATACTCGATTATCTGCTTCCTCAAGGTCCGATCGTAAGGATACTTGATTCTGATAAAAAAGAGATACAGGTTTATGAATCCGATAAACATGAACTTGATATGCAAATGGCGGTGCTTGCAAACGGAAACACGGCTTCTGCTGCGGAACTTTTCACATCGGCTTTGCGCGATTATGAAAAAGCCGAGATAATAGGCGAAAAAACATACGGCAAAGGCTGCGGACAAACGTATGAAAGACTGTCAAACGGCGGATATATATCGATAACATCATTTTTCTATAATCCGCCTTTCGGTGAAAATTATGACGGTGTGGGGATCTATCCCGACATAGAGGTAGAACTTCCCGAAGAATACAAGAATGAAAATCTTTTCTTTGTTCCTTATGAAAGCGATACTCAGTTAAAAACTGCGGTCGCTTATCTGACTAAATAAAAAATATATAATCCAAGGAGAATTCTATAATTATGGCAAAACAAATGACATCTGTTACAGAAGCAGGATTTCATAAACTGAAAGAAGAACTTGAGTTTTTAAAGAATGTAAAGCGCCGTGAGGCGGCAGAAGCGGTCGGCGTGGCTCGTTCTTACGGAGACCTTTCCGAAAACAGCGAATATGATGAGGCTAAAAATGAACAGGCAAAAGTAGAAGCTCAGATAGCTGAACTTGAAGAAACTCTTGCTCACATAAAGATAGTAAACGATGAAGAGATAAACACGAGCATTGCAAATATCGGTCTTACCGTAAAAGTGCTTTACATCGACGATGAAGATGAAGTTGAGTATCATCTTGTCGGTTCCAGAGAAGTAAACGTGCTTGAAAACAAAATTTCGGACCAGTCTCCGATAGGCAAAGCTATAATGGGAACTAAAGCCGGCGACATAATAACCGTTGAAATTCCTTCCGGTTCTATCAAAATCAAGATTCTTGAAGTAAGAAAAACAGAACAAAACTAAGACAAAAATCAGGAGAATACAAATGACAGAAGCAATAAACAACATAAACGAAGAATTGAACGAAGAAAAGCTCAGCGAGATATTGCAGATACGCCGCAATAAACTTTCCGCGCTCAAAGAGAACGGCAAGGACCCTTTTGAAATAGTAAAATACGATGTAACATCAGATTCAAAAGCCATATTCGAAAACTTCGAACAAATGGAAGGCAAAGAGGTATACGTCGCGGGAAGAATGATGAGCCGCAGAATCATGGGAAAAGCTTCTTTTGCTCATATCGCAGATTCCACAGGCAAGATACAGGTTTATGTAAAGCGCGACGATGTCGGCGAAGGAGATTACGCTGATTTCAAAAAATGGGATATCGGCGATATCATAGGTCTTTCAGGCGTTGTTTTCAAAACTCAGACAGGAGAGATTTCAATACACGCACATTCTGTGACGCTTCTTGCAAAATCTCTTCTTCCCCTGCCCGAGAAATTCCACGGACTTAAGGATACGGATCTTCGTTATCGTCAGCGCTATGTTGATCTTATTGTAAATCCCGATGTTCGTGATACATTTGTAAAACGCTCCCGGATTTTGAAAGAGATCCGTGCATACCTCGACGGCAAGGGCTTCCTTGAAGTTGACACCCCTATCCTTCTTCCGATAGAGATCGGCGCTTCGGCACGCTCTTTTAAAACTCATCATAACACGCTCGATATCGATATGTATCTCCGCATAGAAACAGAGCTTTACCTCAAACGCCTTATCGTCGGCGGAATGAACAAGGTTTACGAGGTAGGACGTATTTTCAGAAATGAAGGTATGGATACAAAGCACAATCCCGAATTTACAACGGTAGAGCTTTATCAGGCATTTACCGACTATCACGGCATGATGGACCTTGTAGAGGAACTTTACAAGAGACTTGCGCTTAATGTATGCGGTTCTTTGAACATCACATATCAAGGCAAAGAGATCGATATGAGTCACTGGGAAAGACTCACTATGATCGAAGCAGTGAAGAAATACGCAGGCTGCGACTACAATGATTGGGCGACAGATGAAGACGCTCGTGCTTGTGCAAAATCCATGCATGTGGAAGTTCCCGAAAATGCAACCAAAGGTACCGTTCTTATTGAATTATTTGACGCTTTCGTAGAGGAAAAACTTATTCAGCCTACATTTATCTATGACTATCCCGTTGAAAACAGTCCTCTTGCAAAACGCAAACCCTCCGATCCCGCATTTACGGAGAGATTTGAATACTTCATTAACGCTACGGAATTTGGCAATGCGTTCAGCGAGCTTAACGATCCCATAGATCAGAAAGAACGCTTTGAAAAGCAGGTTGCCGCTAAAAAAGCCGAAGACCCTAACAGCAAGGCTGAGGTTGACTACGACTATATCACGGCGCTTGAATACGGTATGCCTCCCACAGGCGGACTTGGATTCGGTGTCGATCGTCTTGTAATGTTGCTTACAGACTCTCCTTCCATAAGAGATGTGCTGTTATTCCCGACAATGAAACCCTTAGATGGTGTAAAGAAAGAAATTGGTGTAAATTCTGAAGCTGCAAAAGCTCCTGATACACCAAAAGCAGAACCGGAGAAAATTGATTTTTCCAATGTGAAAATCGAGCCGCTGTTTGAGGAGTTTGTAGATTTTGAAACATTCTCAAAATCTGATTTCAGAGCTGTAAAGGTAAAAGAATGTGAAGCTGTGCCAAAGAGCAAAAAGCTCCTTAAATTCGTTTTAGATGACGGTACAGGCACAGACAGAGTGATTTTAAGCGGTATTCACGAGTATTACGAGCCGGAAGAACTGGTCGGAAAGACCTGTATCGCTATTACAAATCTGCCGCCTCGTCCAATGACGGGCATTGACTCCTGTGGTATGCTGATTTCGGCAGTACACGAAGAAAACGGCAGAGAAGGTCTTAACCTTTTGATGGTTGATGACCGCATTCCGGCAGGTGCAAAACTCTATTAAGATGTATCGTTTTGCCTGTGAAAACGGGATGTACTTCATTTTCTGAAAAGCTCAGATTTTACACAAATACACCAATTTTACACCAATCGATGTCAAAATCGGTGCAGAGGTAAAAAAATCGCATAATTAACGGAATAAATGGGCAGTCCCTTAATGGGGTTGCCCATTTTTAGAAGAAAGAGAAATATAAAGTTACAGAGGTATAGTATGGATATAAGACAAGAGAGAATAGAAGATTATAATTTAATATATACGGTAGTAAAAGCTGCTTTTGACAGTGCAGAACACGCAGATGGCAACGAGCAGGAGTTAGTAACTGCGCTAAGAAAAGGTGAAAACTATATTCCACAGTTAGCGTTAGTAGCTGAGGAAAAAGGGGAAATTGTAGGTCATATTATGTTTACAAAGGCAAGAGTTGGTGAGACTGATGTTTTAGCACTGGCGCCATTATCTGTTTTGCCGGAATATCAAAGAAAAGGGATTGGAACTGCTCTGATAAAGGAAGGACATAAAATTGCAAAAGATTTAGGATATGGCTATTCTGTCGTTTTGGGAAGCGACACCTATTACCCAAGAGTAGGCTATGTGCCGGCGGATACATTAGGAATATTCCCTCCTTTTGAGATCCCAAGAGAAAATTTTATGGCTTATAAAATAAATGAAAAGTCTCCTGATGTTACTGGCGTTATAACTTATGCAAAAGAGTTCGGTATTGAATAATATGACTTCCGGTTGTCAAATCACCCTTTGAGAGAGAAATACTTCTTTCTCAAAGGGCTTTTTATCTGCATTTTGTGTGCTATTTCAATCTTTCTTTTCAGATATAATGCAATTATAGGGCGAATAGCTCCAATGTTAATATGTGTTGCTTGTAGCAACGGCTTGTTTTGAATACAATAATGGTAACAACTGAAAGGAAGGTGGTTATATTTCCCAGTTTTTCCGCTCCTCACCAATTCTTCTTCGTTTGAGTGTTGATCATCCGTGACTTACATAAACTGCGATGATGTAAACGGAGCGGGAAATTTTGTTTTTGCTTGATTGATAAATATAATCTTTTATGATATAATGTCTATGACGATTTGCAATATATTTGCCGCCATATACACTTGCGTATTTTAAGGAGAAAAACTTATGCATGATGAGTTGACAAAAGTCGATATAAAAAAGATGCAGGATGAGATAGATTACCGCGTAAATGTTCTTACCCCGAAGCTTAAAGAAGAACTAAGTAAAGCGCGAGCACTCGGCGATCTGAGCGAAAATTTTGAGTATAAATCATCAAAAAGGGAACTCAGCCGCAATTACAGCAGGATAAATTATTTACAGCGCATGATAGCTACTGCCGTAATCGTTTCTACGGATACCGACGAAGGAAAAGTAGGGCTTTTCAGTAAAGTACGCCTTTATGTTGAAGAAGACGACGAGGAGATGGATATAGTTATAGTTACAACTCTTCGCCAAAACTCAACGGAGGGTTTTATAAGCAAGGAATCGCCTTTGGGCAAAGCCATAATGGGAAAGAAAGTCGGAGATAGAGTTCTTGTTAAAGTGAATGACAATTACAGTTACTATGTCGTTATTCGTTCGGTTGAAAAGGGCGAGGACGATGAGAATCTTGAGATAAGTTCTTTCTGATATGCCGCGCGAAGACAGACCTCTTTTGTTTGATGAAGATATACGCATACTTCTTTTTGATTATCTTGATTTCAAATATCCGAAAGTGCGGACATTTGAAGAAAAGATAATAGGTCGTTCACGCTCAGACGTAGTAGTTGTATTACCGGACGCTGTTATCGGTATAGAGATAAAAAGTGATGCAGATTCATACGCGCGCCTTTCGACACAAATCAAAGATTATGATAAATATTTCGATATGAACTATATTCTTGTCGGCGAGAGCCATCTGACTCAAGTGGGAAAACACATTCCAGGTCATTGGGGTATTCTTTATGTAGATCAGAGAGAGGAAGAGCCTATCGTTCGAGAAGCGCGTTCAGCTTGTCAAAATCCCAAGATAAAGCTTAAAACTCAGTTTGCTTTTATATGGAAGCGCGAACTTTTGGAACTGCTCAGGATAAACGGTCTTTACTCGCACAGACACAAAAAAAGAATGCTTATCGTTGACACTCTTACGGCAAATGTGGAGCCGAAACTATTAAAACTTCAAATGTGCGATATCCTTTTTGAAAGAGATTATTCTATATTCGAAGAAGAATAAAATATGAAAAACCGCTATGAACAAGCATAGCGGTTTTGTTTTTGAACGACAGGTTTTTATGTTTCAAGCTCGCTTTTTATATCTCGTGACATCAATTCTTTCATGACATCGTACGGTGAACGGTCGTTTTTTATAATATCGCGTACGGCGAGAGTTATCGGCATCTCTACACCGTATTTTTCGGAAAGCTCTACCGCCGCTTCAAGCGCATAGTAACCTTCAACGACCATGCCTATTTCTTTTGAGGCTTCTTCATATGTTTTTCCTTTGCCGATGAGTTCGCCGCAACGGTTGTTTCGGCTGTGTACAGACGTACATGTTACGATAAGATCGCCTATACCGGCAAGTCCCATGAATGTTCTGCGGCGGCACCCCATGGCAAGACCTATACGCGTCATTTCAGATATGCCGCGAGTCATAAGCATGGCTTTTGCATTGTCGCCAAGTCCCATTCCTCGCAGAATGCCTGAGGCAATGGCGATGATATTTTTAAGCGCGCCACATATCTCTACTCCGAGAATATCTTTATTCGTGTATACTCTCATGCATGAAGCAAAAAATGCGCTGGCTATTTTCAGTGATATTTCTTCATTTTCACATGCCGCTACGATAGATGTAGGCATACCAAGAGCAACTTCTTCCGCGTGCGTCGGTCCTGAGAGAGCGGCGATGTCATATTTCAACTCCTTGTTGTTATTTGATATTTCGTCTTCGATTATTTGAGTCATGGTCATAAGCGTGCCGCTTTCGATTCCTTTTGCGGCGCTTGCTATAATGACGCCGTTTTCAAGATGTTTAGCTGCCAAAACGGCGGTGTTGCGTATAAATGCAGAGGGAACTGCAAAAATGACCATATCTTTTTCGCGGCAGCCATCTTCTATTTTTTTTGTATATGATATTTGTTCCGGAAGGATAGTACAGGGAAGATTTTTGTGTTTGCGAGTGCTTTGAAGTTCGTCTATTTCCTGCGGAATTGCAGACCATACGAGAACATCATGACCGTTATTGGCAAGGAGTGCGGCAAGAGCTATGCCCCAGGTACCTGCGCCGAGTATTCCGATTTTCATTGCGTTATCCAACTTTCATCTATTGATAGATTTTATCAGTATATATTGTTAATACTATACCACATTTTTGGAAAAATATCAAGTTTTGCCCTGATAAAAGTAATATATTAAGAAATACTAAAACTTTTCGTCAGTACAAAAAACTTCCGATAAAACTATTTATCGGAAGTTTTTTCTTATATTTGTATGGATATCAGAACAAGCCGGAAATTACTCCGTTGTCGTCTATATCGATACGTTCTGCCGCGGGTTCTTTGGGAAGTCCCGGCATGGTCATTATATCGCCTGTGAGTACTACTATAAAGCCGGCGCCGGCAGATATTTTTACATTCTTTATCGTGACTGTGAAATTATCGGGAGCGCCTATCTTTTTCGCATCGTCAGAGAAGCTGTACTGCGTTTTAGCCATGCAGATGGGCAGATTAGAGTATCCGAGTTCTGTGAGATGGTCTATCTGTTTTTTTGCCGCAGGAAGAATGGAAATGTCTTTTCCGCGGTAAACTTTTTGAACTATCGCGCGTATCTTGTCTTCGATAGTTCCCTCGAGTTCATATGCATAATGGAAATCGTTTTCTTCTTCGCAAAGTTTTACTATCTCGTTTGCAAGCTCTATACCTCCGTTTCCTCCATTTGCATGTACGGTGGAAAGAACGGCATTTACGCCGAGTTCACGGCATTTTTTTATTACGAGGTCTATCTCTGCGTCTGTGTCTGTCGGGAATTTGTTGAGCGCGACAACGGCGGGAAGTCCGTAAACTTCTTTTATGTTCTCAACGTGGCGCAGAAGATTGGGAAGTCCCTTTTCAAGCGCTTCGAGATTTTCGGGACCGAGGTTTTTCTTGTCGACGCCGCCGTGCATTTTGAGCGCGCGTATAGTTGCGACTATTACTACGGCAGATGGTTTGAGTTCTGCAGATCTGCATTTTATATCCAAGAACTTTTCAGCGCCCAAGTCCGCGCCGAATCCTGCTTCCGTGATAGCATAGTCACCAAGCTTCATAGCCATTTTCGTAGCCATTACGGAGTTACAGCCGTGAGCTATGTTTGCGAAAGGACCGCCGTGAACGAGCGCAGGAGTACCTTCAAGAGTCTGAACGAGATTAGGTTTGATTGCGTCCTTGAGAAGCGCTGCCATAGCGCCTACTGCTTTGAGATCGCCTGCGGTGACAGGCTTTTCGTCATATGTATAGCCTATAACTATCTTAGAAAGTCTTTCCTTGAGATTAGAACGAGAGGTGGCAAGGCAGAGAACAGCCATTATCTCGGAAGCAACGGTGATATCGTAAGAATCTTCGCGTGTAACGCCGTTTACTTTTCCGCCACAGCCGTCAACGATAAAACGGAGCTGACGGTCGTTCATATCGACGCACCTGTGCCAAGTTATTCTCTGGGGATTGATACGGAGAGCGTTGCCCTGATATATATGGTTGTCTATCATGGCAGCCAAAAGGTTGTTTGCAGCGCCGATAGCATGGAAGTCGCCCGTGAAGTGAAGATTTATATCTTCCATGGGAACTACCTGTGCGTATCCGCCGCCGGCGGCGCCGCCTTTGACACCGAAGACCGGTCCCAAAGACGGTTCTCGCAGAGCGACAACAACATTTTTTCCTATCTTACGCAGACCGTCTGCAAGACCTATTGTGGTTGTTGTTTTTCCTTCTCCAGCAGGAGTAGGTGTTATAGCTGTGACAAGAATAAGCTTGCCTTCTTCTTTTTTGCTTTCGGAAAGGAGGGAAAGATTGATCTTAGCTTTATATCTTCCGTAATATTCAAGATATTTTTCATCTATACCGGCAGTTTCGGCAATTTCGGAAATGCGGCGCATTTCAACCGATTGAGCTATTTCGATATCTGTTTTCATCTATATCCTCCATTGTGATTTTTATTTGAAGTATTTTACCGCGGAACGGAACATGCCCATTTCAAAAACACCGTCAACGTTCTTGTAAAGACCGTTGCCAATACGTTCGGAATGTCCCATTTTACCGAATACGCGTCCGTCGGGAGATGTTATACCTTCGACAGCGCCGATGGAGTTGTTGGGGTTAAAGAGAATATTGCTTGTGGGGTTGCCGTCCAAGTCAACGTATTGAGTTGCTATCTGACCGTTTTCTGCAAGTTTTGCAAGGAGTTCTTCATTGCAGAGGAAGCGTCCTTCGCCGTGAGATATCGGCACGGTGTAGATATCGCCTACGCTTGTTTCGGCAAGCCAGGGAGATTTGTTTGAGGCTATTCTTGTGCGTACAAGTCTTGACTGGTGTCTGCCGATGGAGTTGAATGTAAGAGTGGGACATGTTTCATCTGTATCGATGATCTTGCCGTAGGGAACAAGTCCGAGTTTTATAAGTGCCTGGAAACCATTGCATATACCGCACATCAAACCATCGCGTTTTTCAAGAAGTTCTGTTACTGCTTCTTTTACAGCCGCGTTTCTGAAGAATGCGGTTATAAACTTACCGCTGCCGTCCGGTTCATCACCGCCGGAGAAGCCGCCTGGAACGAAGATTATCTGAGAAGATTTTACCTTTTCGGAAAATTCTTCAACAGAAGCTGAGATAGCTTCCGAAGTAAGGTTTCTTACGACAAAGAGTTCTGCTTTTGCGCCTGCGTCTTCGAGTACGCGTGCTGTGTCATATTCGCAGTTTGTACCGGGGAATATCGGAATAAGAACTGTCGGTCTTGCCGTTTTAACAGCGGGAGCAACACGGGATTCTGCCTTATAGGAGAATGTTTCGATGATCTTTTTGTCTTCTTTGGCTTTTGTCGGGAATACCGGCTCAAGCTTCTTCTCATATATGGAGATGAGTTCTTCAAGGCAGAGCTTTTCGTTCCCTTTGACTATCGCACGGTCGCTTGTCGTTTTACCGAAGAGCAAAGCGCCCTCGGGAACTGTATCGTCAGCAATTTCTAGGACGAATGCTCCGTAGTTGTATCCGAAGATATCGTCGGCAGATACGCCGTCTTCGTATGCAAAGCCTATCTTGTTACCGAAGGACATCTTCATTATTGCTTCAGCCACGCCGCCGTATACGGGTGTGTAAGCCGCAACAGCTTTGCCTGTTGAAGTGAGTGCGAATACTTTTGCAAAAAGTTCTGTAAGAGATTTTGCGTCGGGAAGGTTTTTTTCGTTATAGGTCGGTTTTACGAGGTAAACATTGTGACCTGCCGCTTTAAATTCGGGAGATATGATATTCTGAACTTTTTCAGTCGTAACGGCAAAAGATACGAGCGTCGGAGGAACGTCAAGTTCGTCGAAAGAGCCGCTCATGGAGTCTTTGCCGCCGATAGCTGCGATGCCGAGATCGAGCTGAGCGTCAAGAGCACCGAGAAGAGCCGCGAAAGGTTTGCCCCAACGCTTGCCTTCGTTTCTGGGTTTTTCGAAATATTCTTGGAAAGTAAGATATACATCTTTGTATTCAGCGCCGGCCGCAACGAGTTTCGCCGCAGATTCAACAACAGCCAAATATGCGCCGTGATAAGGACTCTTTTCGGATATAAACGGGTTGTAGCCGTAAGACATGAGCGAGCAGTCGTCCGTGTGACCGTGTTCAAGGGATATCTTGTGAGCCATTGCCTGAATGGGAGTGAGCTGATATTTGCCGCCGAAAGGCATAAGAACAGTGCCTGCGCCGATCGTGGAGTCAAAGCGTTCGGAAAGACCGCGTTTTGAGCAGATATTAAGGTCGCCTGCAAGAGATTTGTATTTTTCGGAGAAATCTCCGCTCGTGTCTTTGTCAAATGCTTTGGGAGCTTCGGGCGCAACATTTGTGTGTTTTTCGGCGCCGTTGGAGTTGAGAAACTCTCTGGAAATATCGACTATCTTCTTACCGTTCCAAGTCATTGTAAGACGAGGTTCTGCAGTTACTGTTGCAACAACAGTTGCTTCAAGGTTTTCTTTTGCCGCCAAAGCGAGGAATTTTTCGACGTCTTTTGATTCTACTGCAACAGCCATTCTCTCCTGAGATTCGCTTATTGCAAGCTCTGTTCCGTCAAGACCTTCGTATTTTTTGGGAACAGCGTTAAGGTCTATTGCAAGACCGTCTGCTATCTCGCCGATGGCAACGGAAACACCGCCGGCACCGAAGTCATTACATCTCTTGATAAGGAGAGAAGCTTCGGGGTTGCGGAACAATCTTTGGAGCTTGCGTTCTTCGGGAGCGTTACCTTTCTGAACTTCAGCGCCGCAAGTTTCAAGCGAAGTAGCTGTATGAGATTTAGAAGAACCGGTAGCGCCGCCGCAGCCGTCGCGGCCTGTTCTGCCTCCGAGGAGGATAACGACATCTCCGGGTTCGGGGCATTCACGGCGTACATTAGCCTGAGGAGTAGCCGCGATGACTGCGCCTATCTCCATGCGTTTAGCGGCATAGCCGGGATGATATATCTCATCTACTTCACCTGTTGCAAGACCTATCTGGTTGCCATAAGAGGAATAACCTGCGGCAGCTGTCTGAACGATAGTTCTCTGGGGAAGCTTGCCGGGGATTGTCTGTTCCGTGGGAACGAGCGGGTCTGCCGCGCCGGTAACGCGCATTGCGCCGTAAACATAAGAACGTCCGGAAAGCGGATCGCGGATAGCGCCGCCGATACATGTTGCCGCACCGCCGAAAGGTTCAATTTCCGTCGGGTGATTGTGCGTTTCGTTCTTGAAGAGAAGGAACCATTTTTCTGTCTTACCGTCGATGGTCACATCGATCTTGACAGTGCAGGCGTTTATTTCGTCTGATTCGTCAAGCTTGTCGAGCTTGCCTGTTTTTTTGAGGTATTTAGCCGCGATAGTACCGATATCCATAAGGTTTTGGGGTTTGGTTCTGCCAAGAGCTTTGCGTGTTTCGATATAACGGTTATAAGCTTCTTCGAGAAGTTTGTCCTCAAATTTTACCTCATCTATCGTGGTAAGGAATGTCGTATGTCTGCAATGGTCGGACCAATATGTGTCGATCATGCGTATCTCTGTTATAGTGGGATTTCTGTTCTCTGTTTTGAAGTAATCCTGGCAGAATTTGATATCGTCGTTATCCATGGCAAGACCGTAGGATTTTACAAAATCCGCAAGACCTTGTGCGTCAAGCTCAAGGAATCCGTCAAGAGTTTTTACTTCTGTGGGGATATCGCATTCGTTTTCGAGCGTTTCGGGCTTTTCAAGGCTTGCTTCGCGCGCTTCAACGGGATTGATAACGTGCTTTTTAACAGCGGCGATATCGGCGTCCGAGGGGGTTCCCTCTATTATGTAGATTTTAGCCGTGCGTACTGTGGGACGATTGCCTTTGGAAATTATCTGTATGCATTGAGCAGCGGAATCCGCTCTCATATCGAACTGACCGGGGAGGTATTCAACAGCGAAAACTTTCGCTCCGTTTGCGTCGAAATCATCTGTTGCTATATCAAGCTGGGGTTCGGAAAATACTGTTTTGCAGGAATAATCGAAAAGCTCTTCGGAAATGTTTTCAACATCGTATCTGTTGAGTATGCGAACTCCCGTGATGCTTTCGATCTTTAAAAGCGATTTGATGTCGGAAAGAAGGGAAGCAGCTTCATTTGCAAGCTCTTTTTTCTTTTCGACGTAAACTCTGTAAACCATCAGTTTTTGCCCTCCATAAGAATTTTCATGGCTTTTGCGCCGATGTCGCGGCGGTAAAATGCGTTTTTGAAGCAGACTTTTTCCGCTCCTGCGTAAGCTTTTTTCAATGCTTCCTCAAGCGTTGCCGCAGTAGAGGAAACACCGAGAACTCTGCCGCCCGAGTTGACAAGTTTTCCGTCTTTGAGCTGTGCGCCCGCAACGTATATCTCGGTATCGGAAAGATTTTCGGGGAGAGTGATCTCGTAACCTTTGTCGTAACTGCCGGGATAACCCTCCGACGCTACGACAACACAAGCTGCCGCACCGTCGGAGAATTTAACATCGCTTTCGGAAAGCTCGCCTTTGGATGTTTTTATCATTATATCAAGAAGATCTGATTCCAAAAGCGGCAGAACGACCTGCGTTTCGGGATCGCCGAATCGGCAGTTGTATTCTATCACCTTGGGACCGTCTTTTGTTATCATAAGACCGAAGTACAGACAACCGCGGAACTCTCTGCCTTCTTCGTTCATTGCTTTTATCGTGGGAAGAAAGATCTCGTTCATGCAACGGTCTGCAATTTCTTTTGTATATACCGGATTGGGAGCTATTGTACCCATACCGCCTGTGTTTAGTCCTTTGTCGCCGTCGAGCGCGCGTTTGTGGTCCATGGAAGAAACCATGGGAACGACTATTTTTCCGTCTGTGAAAGAGAGAACGGAAACTTCCGGTCCTTCCAAAAATTCTTCAATGACTATCTTTGAACCGCTTTCGCCGAACATTTTCTCTTCCATCATTGAGCGAACTGCGGCTTTAGCTTCATCTCTTGTCATTGCGATAACAACGCCTTTACCCAGAGCAAGACCGTCTGCTTTTATAACAGTGGGGATAGGAGCGTTGTCAAGATAAGCAAGTGCTGAGTTCATATCCTCAAAAACTTCGTAAGCCGCTGTCGGTATACCGTATTTCTTCATGAGATTTTTTGAGAAAATTTTGCTGCCTTCGATAATAGCCGCATTTTTTTTAGGACCGAAAGCGGGGATACCGATCGCTTCAAGCGCATCTACTGCGCCGAGCACGAGCGGATCGTCCGGAGCAACGACAGCGAAATCTATATTGTTGTTTTTTGCAAAATCAACAATGGCATCTATATCTTTTGCACCGATATCAATGCATTCGGCGTCTGCGGCGATACCGCCGTTGCCGGGAAGCGCATATATCTTATCGACGTTTTTGCTTTTTCTCAGTTTTTTTATGATTGCGTGTTCGCGACCGCCGCCGCCTACAACCATTATGTTCATAAGTTTTTTATTCCTCCGAATATCAGATTGCTTCTCAAAATCTTTGCGCGACAGACGCCGCGCAAAGAAAGTAGATCAATGGTGGAAAAGACGCATTCCGGTAAATGCCATTACCATGCCGTAATCGTCGCAGGCTTTGATAACTACGTCGTCACGGATAGAGCCGCCTGGTTCTGCTACATAGGAGACGCCGGATTTCTTCGCGCGGTCGATATTGTCGCTGAACGGGAAGAACGCGTCCGAACCTATGGAAACGCCGGAGATGGAATCAAGGTAAGCTCTTTTCTCTTCCTTGGTGAGCGGATCGGGTCTGCGGGAGAATACTGCCTGCCATTTGCCGTCTGCAAGTACGTCTTCATAGTCGTCGGAGATATAAACGTCTATGGCGTTATCTCTGTCAGGTCTGCCGACTGTATCGAGGAATGGAAGCTCCAGAACTTTGGGATGCTGACGCAGGTGCCAAATGTCGGCTTTGTTGCCTGCAAGTCTTGTGCAGTGTATTCTGGACTGCTGTCCGGCGCCGACACCGATAGCCTGACCGTCTACGGCATAGCAAACGGAGTTGGACTGGGTGTATTTGAGCGTGATGAGTGAAATGATAAGGTCGCGTACAGCGCTTTCAGGCAGATTTTTATTTGCCGTCACAATGTTGGAAAGGAGAGTGCGGTCGATCTTAAATTCATTTCTGCCTTGTTCGAATGTAACGCCGTAAACCTGTTTCTGCTCTATGGGATCGGGAATGTAATCCTTGTCTATCTTTACGATATTGTAAGAGCCTTTGCGTTTGGAACGGAGTATCTCAAGAGCTTCGGGAGTGTATCCGGGCGCGATGATGCCGTCGGAAACTTCGCGTTTGATGAGATTGGCCGTCGTAACGTCGCAGATGTCGGAAAGAGCTATCCAATCTCCGAAAGAAGACATTCTGTCCGTACCTCTTGCTCTTGCGTAAGCGCAAGCCAAAGGAGAATCGTCAAGTCCTTCGATGTCATCTACAAAGCATGCTTTTTTGAGTTCTGCTGAGAGAGGTGTGGCTATGGAAGCCGATGTAGGGCTTACATGCTTGAAAGATGTTGCGGCGGGAACGCCGAGTGCTTCTTTTATCTCTTTTACGAGCTGCCAGCTGTTGAAAGTGTCAAGGAAGTTTATATAACCAGGTCTGCCGCCGAGAATTTCGATAGGCAGGTCTTTTCCGTTCGCCATAAATATTTTTGCGGGCTTTTGATTGGGGTTGCAACCGTATTTGAGTTCAAATTCGTTCATTGGTATGACTCCTTTTATACGTTTTTGTTGATGAGTCTGTTTTCCGTTGCTCCTGTTTCGATATCCGTGTATCTTACATAAAGAGATATCTTGTTGTCACCGTTGAGGTTGTTCCAAATAGTATTTGTAAAATCGTCGATATCGTCGGGAACAATAACTCTTTCGGGTTCTCCCTGGAATGTGGGAATGGGGTTGCCGTCGCAAACATATGTGTGTATGAAATGGCCTGCTCCGGGGAGAGGATTATAGGAGAAAGTGTATCTGTTGCAAACAGTACCGTTTGCGTCAGCGCTCTTGAGAATGCTCATTTTATATGTGAAGTCGCCTTCCATAAACGTGAGCATTGCGCTTATACGGGGAGTGAAGTTCGGAAAATCGGGTTCGAAAGCGCGTGTTTCGAGCGCTTCTTCAAAGGATTTACCGTTCTTTATATAATCATAGATAGTGTCTGTCTGATTGCCGTTTGTAACAATGAGTTTGTTCTTATATTTTCTTATCGGGGAATAAATAATAAGTGTAGGGTCTTCTACTTTGGAAGCATCGAAAGGATAAATTATTACTTCATCGCCTTTTTCTTCGAATATGCGGTTGCGGCTGTTGTCGCTTCTGCCCATTATGAAATAAGCAGTAACGGCTTTTTTGCCGTCCGGAGTTTTACCGCAGACAATGCCTCTGCCGACATATGAATTGTTTCTTATAAGTTCGCCAATGTCGTGATTTTTATATATGTTCATTGGTTTGACCTCTTTTCATTCATTATTTGTGCTGAAACCAGTTCAGCGGCTGCGGGAAGTATCTTCCATTCCGCTTCCTGCATAACGCGTTTCTGAAGCGTTTGCGGTGTATCATCTTCTTGTATATCAACTGCTTTTTGCATGATTATCTTTCCGCCGTCCGTCACTTCATTTACAAAGTGTACGGTAGCGCCGGTGACTTTTACTCCGTATGCAAGAGCGGCTTCGTGAACATGAAGACCGTAGAAGCCGTCTCCGCAGAATGAAGGTATAAGCGAAGGATGAACGTTTATCATACGATCCCTGTAGTGAGCGATGAAAGCCGGACTTAATATATACATAAATCCCGCAAGTATGATAAGCTCTATCTTTTTCTCGTCCAGAAAAGCTATTAGCTGTTTTTCAAATTCCTCTTTGGTGGAATAGGAATGTCTGTCGGCAACAGCCGTTTCAATGCCGGCATTCTTAGCTCTTTCAAGTGCGTATGCTTTCGGAGAGGAGGAAACTACAAGCGAGATCGTTCCGCTTTTTATTATTCCTGCGTTCTGTGCATCGATTAGCGCTTGGAGATTTGTGCCGCCTCCGGAAACGAGAACGGCAATCCTTGTCTTTTCCGTATTCAGCATAAGATAACGCCCTCGTCGGATTTTACAGCTTCGCCGACGATATATGCATCGATGCCGTTTGCTTTGAGAATAGCAAGGGATTTGTCCGCATCTTCTTTTGCGACCGTAACGCTCATGCCGACGCCCATGTTGAAAGTGTTGAACATATCACGTTCGGGAATGTTGCCGGTTTTTGCTATAAGATCAAAGATAGGAAGAATTTTGACTGCGCTCTTTTCTATCTTTGCGGAGAAGCCTTCGGGAAGGCTGCGCGGAATATTTTCATAGAAACCGCCGCCTGTGATATGAGAAACCGCTTTAACTTTTACTTCTTTGAAAAGAGCCGTCATTGGCTTAACGTATATTTTTGTAGGGGTGAGAAGTGTTTCGCCAACGGATTTGCCGCCGAGTTCGGCAACGGGAGTTTTGATATCGTTCTTTTCTACGTCGAAAACTTTGCGAACAAGAGAGAAGCCGTTGGAATGAACTCCGCTTGAAGGAAGCGCGATGATAACGTCGCCCGCTTTTACTGTCTTGTTGTCGAGAATATTTTTTCTGTCTACTATACCGACCGCAAAACCTGCAAGGTCATACTCGTCTTCGGGGTAAAATCCGGGCATTTCAGCCGTTTCTCCGCCGATGAGAGCGGCGCCGGACTGTACACAGCCTTCGGAAACGCCGGCAACTATCTGTTCGATTCTTTCAGGAACATTTTTGCCGCATGCAATATAGTCGAGGAAGAAGAGGGGAGAAGCGCCGCAGCAGATAACGTCGTTTACGCACATTGCAACGCAGTCGATACCTACAGTGTCATGCTTGTCCATAAGGAACGCCATTTTAAGTTTTGTTCCGACGCCGTCAGTACCGGAAACAAGTACCGGTTCTTCCATGCCGACAAGGTTGGGAAGGAAAAGTCCTCCGAAACCGCCGACTTCTCCCATTGCTCCGGGAGTGAGCGTTCTTGCAATGTGTTTTTTCATAAGTTCAACAGCACGGTAGCCGGCTGTTATATCGACGCCGGCTGCTGCGTAGCTGTCGGATTTAGAATTTTTCATGTTCGTTTATTCCTTTCAATATTTTTTGCAATGGAGTTTATTGCGGTCTTTTTATCGTTCTTGCTGTATTAGCCGAAAACGCGCTTCATCATTTCAGCATAAGCGCCTTCTACGTTGCCAAGATCTCTGCGGAAACGGTCTTTATCGAGTTTTTCGTGTGTTTTGCTGTCCCAGAAACGGCATGTGTCGGGAGAGATCTCGTCTGCAAGGATGATTTTGCCGTCAGGTGTTTTACCAAATTCGATCTTGAAGTCTACAAGGTCTACGCCGATACCTTTGAAGTAGTTTTTGAGGTATTCGTTTATGCGGAAAGTGTAGTCCGTGATGATATCAAGGTCTTCGCGTGTTGCCCAGCCGCAAGCGATGATATGATAATCGTTTACCATAGGATCGTGAAGGTTGTCGTCTTTGTAGCAGAACTCAAGCGTGGGGCAGAGAAGAACAGTGCCTTCTTCAACGCCGAATCTCTTTGAGAATGAACCTGCCGCGATGTTGCGGACGATAACTTCAAGCGGAACGATGGAAACTTTTTTTACCACTGCTTCGCGGTCGTTGATCTCTTCAACGAAGTGCGTGGGAATACCGGCTTCTTCTTCAAGTTTTTTCATAAGATAGTTAGACATTCTGTTGTTTACGACGCCTTTGCCGGATATGCTGCCTTTTTTGAGTCCGTCGAACGCCGTTGCATCGTCTTTATAAGAAACTATGCACAAAGCGGGATCGTCTGTTGCAAACACTTTCTTTGCTTTTCCTTCATAAAGCTGTTCTGTTTTTACTGCCATGATATTTATCCTCCCGAAATTTAAATGAGTTTTATTTGTGTTTTATATTTGTCTGAAAATTTTTATTTAGCGTATTTTTCCGCTATCTCTTTGTCTTTGGCAAGTACGTCGTCTGCCGCTTTTTTTCTTGCCTGTGCGAGTTTTGCGGCGAGTTCCGCGTCTTCTACGGCAATGATCTGTGCGGCGAGAAGAGCGGCGTTTGCCGCGCCGTCTATTGCAACGGTGGCGACGGGAATGCCGGCAGGCATCTGAACTGTGGATAAGAGAGCGTCAAGTCCGTCGAGTGTGGAAGATTTTACGGGTATGCCGATTACAGGCAGAGTTGTATTTGCGGCTATGGCGCCTGCAAGATGAGCTGCTTTTCCGGCAGCGGCGATGATTACGCCAAACCCGTTTTGACGCGCATTTTCGGAAAACGCTTTGGCTTCGACAGGCGTTCTGTGTGCGGAATACACATGCACCTCGTAAGGCACGCCGTACGCGCCGAGTGTTTCGATTGCTTTTTCTACTACGGGAAGGTCTGATGCGCTTCCCATGACTATTGCGACTTTTTTCATATAACCTCCTGTGAAAATAAAAAAGGGCAGGTCTATCCCTTCATTAGGTAATAGAACTGCCCAGACGGTCGGCAAAATATATTCCCGAAAGCTTCCATGCGGTGCTCCGCTGTTCCGTCAGTTGCAGTCAGGTATTCTTACAATTAATATTTTACTAAATATATAATATCACGCCGCGCTATTAAAGTCAAGATATTTAGCTTTCGAGGTCATGCTTTTTTTGCAATGGTTCATTGTAAAATGAAATAATATAAATAGAAAGAGCCAAAGCAGAATGTGGTATAATTGAAGAAATCACCCAACAAAAAACCACGGGGGATTGCTATGACTCAAGAACATTATATCACAGATAACGCAAGGTAGCGGTACAGCTTTCGCTGTACCGCTACCTTACTAAATACTTCGTTATCGCATCTCGGCTAAAGACGGTTTCCTTGTTTTTTTGTTCGATATTATTGCTCTACTTCATGTAACTTGTTATACGGCTTTTTTGAAAAATATTTTTTGTATATCAGCAATCCCGCCAAAGTGATTGCTATCGTTACGGCAAAAATAATTCCGGAGATAAAGAACTGCTTGTTTGCGAGTGTCGCTCCGCAAAATGTGGAGGAAAATATTGAAGGTATGCGCGCTATGCTTGTTATTATGAGAAACGGAACGGTTTTTATCTGCATAAGACCTGCTACATAGGTAAGGCCGTCCTTGGGAGTGCCGGGTATAAGATATATGATGAAAATTAAAGGATAAGCTTTATTTCCGTTCTGAAAGAATTTTTGGATCTTTGTATTTTTTGAGTTCAGAAATATATATGCGAATTTTTTTCCGAAGCGTTTTGTAAGTGAGAGTATTGCTATACTTCCCAAAATATTTCCCAAAAGGCAGTATATTACGCCTAAAACAGCGCCGTAAGCGTATCCGGAAACGATCTCGACGGCTCCCGATGGGATAAATTTGACGATAGTCTGCGCGGCTCTCAGGATTATAAAAACAATTTCATCGAAAATGCCGAATCCCGCAAGCCAAGAGCGAAATTTCTCAGGATCGGATACCAGCTCGATCATCTCGTTTCCGAAAATAAGATAAGATATGAGGCAGAAAATTATAACGCTCAAAGTACCGAGGAGCAGAATGTTCTGTTGTTTGTTGCACCGTATAATATTGAAAATAGCCTTTGCCTGAGCTTTTTTCTTGCCTTTTGGAGCAGGACCCTTTTCCTCTTGTTCGGGATAAAATTTATTGAGATATCCTTTATATCCGTTTAGCCATGGTTTGTATTTTCCGTCATAGTGGATTATAGCCGTGTTATTTTTTATTGTTTGGTCATCTAATTCTTTACTGCGGCGCTTATATGTGCGTTCGTCCAGATTGTAGATACATTCGTCTATAAGAACTGTTTTTTCGCCGAAAAGAATGTTTATGAGGTCTTGATCTCCCATAAGTAGCTTCTGAATGTTTTTATTCAAGCTTTCAAGTATCGTTTCAATAGAAAAGTCTCGGCGTATGGCGGAAATATTCATAAGCATTATGCCTGAATTTATATACCTTTCAGGCTCGTCTATGCCGAGTCTTGCTTTGTTTATGATGTTTACAAATCCGCGCATATGGCTTGCCGCCGCGATATAATTGTCTCCGATATCCATATTGTAGAGAGGGAGCAACGACTTTTGTATAAGTATATCCGGATCAAGATAAAGACATTTATTTGTTGTTGACGGCAAATAATGAAACGCCATAAGTCTGAAAAAAGATTCTTGCGGCAGCCGCTCCAAAACAGGAGTGCCTGCAAACCATTTTTCAGTTATGAGTATGGGAGAGAGCTCGATGTCATAATGTATTATCGTTTTTTTGAGAAAGTCTATATCGTTATCATCCAGTTCCGAATGTGCGATGTATACGGTCGTAGGAACGTTTTTGTGGCATTGTCCGTAAGAAACAAGCATTGTGGCAAGAGGTTTTAAATATCTTTTGTCTATTGTTACAAGTATTTCAATGCGAGAATCTTCTGTTAAGTTTGCATTGTTTTCCATATAATGCCTTCTTTTGTAAAATAGTTGTATATAAATATTATACCAAATATCTATTATTATATCAATATTTATGATATAAGCAATGAAAAAATTATTAATAAATCTTATTTATTTTTTAAAGTTTGAATCAAAATCATTCACGCCGTTTTTGTTTTTCGAATATAATGGCGAGAAGTATAATAAAGAAAGAGGCGACTGTATGAATAAAGTTTATCCCGATTTTTTTGCTCTTCTCAGGCGGCGGCCTTCGGCATATTCATATTTGCACGGAAGCGCACGCTGGCCGGATATAAACGGGACGGTGCGATTTTATGAAACGAAGTACGGCGTAGTAGTCGCGGCACAGATAACGGGACTTCCATCGTCAAATGAGCCGTGTAAAAGTCCTATATTTGGATTCCATATCCATGAGGGAGGTGCTTGTTCAGGTACGGAGGAGGCTCCTTTTTCTGCGGCAATGGGACATTATAATCCTCACTCGTGTCCGCATCCGTATCATGCAGGCGATATGCCTCCGATATTCGGTGCAGAGGGTAGGGCGTTTCTCGCTTTTTTGAGCAGCAGATTTTCCGTAAAAGAGATAGTGGGCAAAACCGTCATTATCCATGCGGGACCTGATGATTTCAAAACACAACCCTCCGGAAACGCGGGAAGCATGATAGCCTGCGGCGTGATAAAAGCGTCGGGTTTCTGAAAAACAAAAAAAATCAAGCCTTTGTCGTAAGGCTTGATTTTTTATGATGATATAAACGGATTCGGGGCAAAATACCATGTCGATAATATCTGTTTACTGTGATTTTTTTGTGTTTTGTGCTTCTTTCGCATCTCTGTTACGGATCTCAACATGGCGTATTTTGCCGCTGAATGTTTGAGGAAGTTTATCGACATATGAAATGACTCGCGGAACTTTATAATCTGCCGTTTTGTTTTTTACGAAATCCTTGAGCATGTTAGTCATGGCGCGATCGGGAGTAAATCCTTCGCGCAGAACGATGGTCGCTTTAACCACAAATCCGCGCTGTTCATCGGGTATACCCGTAACGGCACATTCCATAACAGCAGGATGCTTTATGAGTACGCTTTCGACTTCAAACGGACTTATTCTGTAACCTCTGGATTTTATAACATCATCGACTCTGCCTACGAACCAGAAATAGCCGTCTTTATCGCGGCGGGCTATATCACCTGTGTGGTAAAGATCGCCTTCCCAAACGGAACTGCCCATATTAAATCCCTCAGCTTCGGGCACACAAAGACCGACATTGCAACGTTTTGCAGGGGGAATAACTATCTCGCCGGGTTCTTCGTCTGCACATTCTCTTCCGTTTTCGTCGACTATTATGGGGTTGTAAAGAGGAGAGGGGCGTCCCATGGCGCCGGGACAGACAGGACTGTTTACAAATTCGGCTACAAGAAGCGCGGATTCGGTCTGTCCGTATCCCGCATGTATTTCAAGTCCTGTAAGTTCGTGGAATTGTTCCACTATCTCTGCATTTATAGCTTCGCCTGCCGTTGCCGCATATTCAACTTTTGCAAATCCGTTGTCTAAAAGATGATTCTTTACAAGGAAACGGTATATTGTAGGCGGAGCGCAGAAAGTGGTTACACCGTGTTCGTTCAGTATCTTAAGTAATTTCACAGCGGAAAAAGTATCGTAGTCATATACCATTACAGCGCTTCCGCAAAGCCATTGACCATAAATCTTTCCCCATGATGCTTTTGCCCAACCTGTGTCGGCAACGGAGAGATGTAAGCCTCTGTCGCGGACATTCTGCCAAAGCAGTGCTGTTTGTATATGAGCAAGCGGATATGATGCGTCCTGAAGTACTATTTTAGGATTGCCTGTCGTACCCGATGTAAAATAAAGAAGGAGAGGATCTGTGCGTTTTGTTTCGCCTCTTTCGAAAGTATCGGGAAAGGAGAAGATCTCTTTATCTATTCGTACAAAACCCTCTGCATCGGCTCCGACGCAGAAAAGAGAATGTACGGACGGACTTTCCAAAGCCGCGTTCTTTACTTTACGGCATATGCTTTCTTCGCCTATGCAGACGATTGCACATGCATTCGTTTCGTGCATACGATGGATAAGGTCATCATGGTTGAGCATGAATGTTGCAGGAAGTGCGATAACTCCTATTTTGTGAAGTGCGGTAAGAATATACCAGTATGTATAGTGACGCTTCATTATGAGCATTACTCTGTCGCCGCGGCGCACGCCTTTTGACACAAGGTAATTTGCCGCCATGGATGAAAGTTTAGACATATCCTCAAAAGAAAATTCTTTTGTGTGCTCTTCGGTCTTGGAGTACAGCACGCAGCTTTCGTCCTGTTCCCAGACCAAAGCGCGGCGGGCAGGCTCTTCTTTTGCTATTCTGTCTACGACATCAAACGCGAAATTGAAGTTTTCGGGAACGTTCAGAGAAATTGAGCCGTCATCTCTTGTTTCAAAATAATCAGTGTATATAGGCTTCATTGTTTTACGCTCCCGTTTTCTTCATAAATTCCGATCTTTCTGAAACGCTCGTATCGTTCATCGAGCAAGCGCTGAGATGAGAGTCCGCACAGTGTTCTCAAATCTGAGAGTATAATGCTCTTCATCTCTTTGCACATTTTATCGAAATTATTGAAGTCTTCGGCTATGATTCTTTCCGCAACTCCGAAATCTACCATGTCTTGTGCTGTAATGTGAAGACATTCAACAGCTTCCTCAACTCTTGAAGCGTCTTTCCATATAATGCTGGCGCAACCATCGGGCGTGATAACGGAATATACCGCATTTTCAAGCATATAAACTCTGTCTGCCACAGCGAGCGCGAGCGCGCCGCCGCTTCCGCCTTCGCCTATTACAACAGAGATGATAGGCGTGCGTATTCCCATCATTTCAAAGAGATTTTCAGCTATCGCCTGACCTTGGCCTCTCTCTTCGCCTTCCGCGCCGGGATATGCGCCGAGAGTATCTACGATACATACTATCGGTCTGCCGAATTTTTCGGCTTGTTTCATAAGACGCAGAGCCTTGCGGTATCCCTCCGGCATAGGACAGCCGAAGTGTTTTTTTATCCTGTCGGCAAGGTCGTTGCCTTTATCTATTGCGATATAAGTCGCTACGGTATCTCCCAGATATCCGATGCCGCCCATAATAGCGGGGTCTTCCGCGTATCTTCGGTCGCCGCAAAGCTCTACACGATTAGTGAAAAGAGCTTTGACAAAATCGCTTCCGTGTGGTCTTTCAGGGGAGCGAGCTATCTTGAGCCTTTCATAAGGAGTTATGATACCGTTTGCTTTGTTAGCTTTGTTATTATTGTTATTATTATTGCTCATACGACCTCCCTTTGGTGTTGGCAGAGCAGAAGATGGATTACGCTGCGCTGATTTTCACGAGGTAAAATCATATCCACAAAGCCGTGATCGAAAAGAAATTCAGCTGTCTGGAAGTCAGAGGGAAGTTCGCTTCCCGTTGTCTGCTCTATGACGCGCCTTCCTGCAAATCCTACGAGCGCGCCAGGCTCTGCCAAAGTAATGTCGCCTTCCATTGCAAACGAAGCCGTAACACCGCCTGTGGTGGGATCTGTGAGCATTACCATATACAGAAGTCCCGCCTCGCTGTGTCTTTTAACGGCGCCGCTGCATTTTGCCATCTGCATAAGAGAAACTATTCCTTCCTGCATACGCGCACCGCCTGAGCAGGTAAATCCCAAAACGGGCAGTCTCATTTTCGTGGCATATTCGAAAAGACGCGTTATCTTTTCTCCTACGGCGCTTCCCATGCTTGCCATAATAAATCGGGAATCCATGGCGAATACCGCGCAAGGCAGACCTTCTATCTGCATAACTCCCGTTATTACGGCGCAGTTCTCACCGGTTGTTTTGCGTGCTTTTTCAAGTTTTTCCTTATAACCGGGAAAATTGAGAAAGTCCGTTGATGTAAGAGATGCATCTAATTCGGCAAAGCTGTTTGTGTCAGCTAAAAGCTGTATGCGATCTCTCGCCGGTATGCGAGCGTAAGCGCCGCATACCGGGCATATATAGGAATGAGCCAACAAAACGGAACGTTTGTGAACAGTTTTGCATATAGGACATGCTATGTCGAATTCCTCATTGGAAAACGGCTTTCCCTGTGGCAAACGGCGGAAAATGCGAGAAATCAGTTTAAACATATTCAACCCTCCTCGTCGGGGAATATCGCAAAGGAGAAAGAAGCGGAAACGCAAAGCTCTGTGCCTACATAGCCTTTGCCTTTTGCCCAGTAAAACGGACCTTTGCTCTTTTCTATCTCGCAGACCGTTTCAAAAACTTCGCCCGGACGTACAGAACGTTTGAAACGTACGCCGTCAAGACCTGTAAAAAGAGTCTTTATTTTTTTGCCTTCTGCTTTGTCTCCGAGCAGAACACAGGCGGACTGAGCCATTATTTCGCACTGGATAACGCCGGGAACTATCGGATCCCCGGGAAAATGCCCGCGAAGGAAAAATTCGTCGCCGCGGATGAGTTTTTTGCCATGAGCCTTTCCGTCTTCGATGTATGCTTCGTCAAGAAGAAGCATATCGTCTCTGTGCGGAAGAAGGTTTTTCAGTTCTTCTCTTGTCATGCTTTCACCTTCTTAAGAACAAGGCAAGCGTTGTGACCGCCGAAACCGAGAGATGTGGAAACGGCTGTATCTATCTGAGCGTTGACCGCCTTGTTGGGAGTGTAGTCGAGATCAAGTTCGGGGTCGGGGGAGAGGAGGTTTATTGTAGGAGGAACGACATTTTCGTTGAGCGCAAGTACACAGGCAAGAGCTTCTGCCGCGCCTGCCGCACCGAGCATATGCCCCGTCATTGATTTTGTGGAGCTTACATGAATTTTGCTTGCGTCTTCGCCGAAGAAAGTCTTGAATGCGAGAGTTTCAGTCTTATCGTTGAGTTTTGTACCCGTACCGTGAGCGTTCACATATGTTGTTGCGGGATCGTATTCAACGCCTTCCATAGCCTGAGCGATGGCTCTCGTAGTCTGCTTTGCGGAAGGATCGGGGGCAGTTACATGGTGAGCGTCGCATGTCGCACCGTAACCGCATACTTCGGCGTATATTTTTGCGCCGCGCGCTACTGCGTGTTCATATTCTTCGAGAATGAGTATAGCTGCGCCTTCGCCGAGTACGAAGCCGGCGCGTCTTGAATCGAAGGGAAGAGAAGCTTCGTTGGGATCGTTAGCCTGAGAAAGCGCCATGCAGTTTACAAATCCTGCAACTGCAAGAGAGTTTACGGAAGCTTCCGTACCGCCGCATATAGCCGCGCTCATATATCCGTCGCGGATTGCGCGGTATGCTTCGCCGATAGCCGTGGTGCCTGTCGCACAAGCAGTTGCAACGCACAAAGCGGGACCGTGAGCGCCGAAACGTATTGCAATCTGACCTGCGGCGATATTGATTATCATTTTTGCGATAAAGTGAGGGCTTACGCCTTTTGCACCGATTTTCGCCATTTTTGCTTCTTCGTCGCAGAGAGTATTGATGCCGCCTACGCCGGAACCGACATAAACACCGAATTCATCTGCATCAATATTTCCCAAAATCCCGCTGTCATCAACAGCTTCTTTTGCGGCGCATACTGCGTATTGAACATAGAGGTCGGTTTTGCCTCTGGAGAGTTTGTCGAAGCAAGCAGAAGGATCGAAGTTTTTGACCTCGGCTGCAACCTTGCATTTGCTGTCTGTCACATCGAAGCGCGAAATGAAATCAACGCCGCATTTGCCCGCTTTAAGGGCTTCAAAATATTCGGGTACGCTGTTACCGATAGGCGTTATAGCGCCGATACCGGTTATAACTACTCTTTTTTTCATGGGAATTTTTCCTTTCTTGAGTCTTGCATTTAAAGCGAAAACTTTGTAAACAGATGGATAAAAGCATACGCTCTGTTGAATCCGCTCTGGAAAAGAGCGCTCGGAAAAACCGAAAGTTCGCACAGAGCGTATGAATCATTTCAATAAATATTAAATATTAAATTTTTACATGGCCAGACCGCCGTCTATCCTGATAACTTCGCCTGTTATATAATCTGCGGCAGGGGAAGCAAGGAAAGCGACAAGACCAGCTATTTCTTCCGGTTTAGCAAAACGGCGTAGCGGAATGCTGTCGGCAAGCGTCTTACCGCCGTCGGGCAGATTTTTTGTCATGTCTGTCTCGACAAAACCGGGAGCGACTGCATTACATGTTATATTGCGTGAAGCGAGTTCGCGGGCAAGGCTTTTCGTCATGCCGATAAGACCTGCTTTGGATGCTGAATAGTTTACCTGTCCCGCATTTCCGATTATACCGGAAATGGAAGATATGTTTATGATCTTACCGCTGTGTTTTTTAAGCATAACGGGAATAACTTCCTTCGAAGTGCGGAAAGCACCGGAAAGATTTACATCGAGAACTTTTTCAAAATCGTCTTCGCTCATCATCATAGCAAGCTTATCTTTTGTGATACCTGCATTGTTGACAAGGATATCAATTGTGCCGAAATCCGCGAGGATGGCTTTGAATGTTTCCTTTACGCTTGCTCCGTCTGTAACGTCGCAACGATAAGCGCGGACTTTTACCCCTTTGGATTCAATAGCGGAGGCTGTTTCGCGCGCGGCGTTTTCGTCGCACATATCTATGATTGCAATGTCTGCACCGTATTCGGCGAGCTTTTCACATATAGCTCTGCCTATACCGCGCTGACCGCCTGTTACGGCGGCAACTTTTCCTTTAAGCATTTTGCAGCACCTCTTTTGCGATTTTTTCACAAGCTTCCATGCTGTCCGCCGTATATACGCGTGCGCCGGGAAGTATCTTTGTGATAAGTTTTGTCAGAACGTTTCCGACACCTGTTTCGATAAATATGTCAAAACCGTCTGCCGCCATCTGTTTGATGGTATTTTCCCAAAGTACGGGGTGATTCATCTGTTCGCGGAGAACGGAAACGATATCTTCACCGTACTGCTTGCCGGTGCGGTTTGCATAAATTGCGACCGTCGGAGCGGAAAATGTTGTGTTTTCAAGCACAGAAGCGAATTTTTTCGCCGCTTCATCCATGAATGGGGAGTGGAAACCGCCGGAAACTTTCAGCGGCAGAGCCATACCGCCGCGTTCTTTTATCTTTGCGGAAAATTCTGTGATCTGATCTTTCTCACCTGAAACGACGAGCTGACCGTGGCAGTTGTAGTTTACGGGATATACGGCAGTAAATTCACGGCAAACTTCTTCAACGACTTCGTTGTCAAGTTTTACTGCCGCCACCATAGCCGCATTCTGCGTGCTTGCCGCTTCTCCCATTATCTCGCCGCGGCGAACCGTAAGTTCAAAGCCGTCGATAGGAGAAAGCGCGCCGGAAAAAGCAAGCGCCGGCATTTCGCCAAGGGAAAAACCTGCTACACCTTCTGCACATACGCCCATTTCTTTGAGGACGATTGCCGGGGCAAGGTCTGCAAGATAGAGACAGGGCTGAGTGTTTTCGGTTTTGCGAAGTTCTGCTTCATCGCCTTCAAACATCTGAGCGAGTGTTCCTGCTCGTTTTGCTTCCGCTGCGTCGAAAAGCGCGCGGACGGAAGCGTTTCCTTCATAAAAATCTTTTCCCATGCCTACGTGCTGTGCGCCTTGACCTGAGAAAACGAATGTTATCTTACCCATGTTTGGCTCCTTTTGAGGATAGTTTCACAATCTTCGCAAACTTCTTTGACTATCTGTTCGGCTGTCATTTCTTCTTTTACCATGCCTGATATTTGACCGGCAAGGAAACAACCGAGCTTTGTATCGCCTTCTACGGCAGCTTTGCGGAGAGCGCCCGTACCGAGACTTGCAACATCTTCAGCTGTCGTTTCGGGCAGATATTCTACGCGAAGAAATTCACGGCTGAAAGGATTCTTTATGCAACGGCAAGTGTTTCCGCCGAATCTGCGTCCCGTTGTGACGGTTGAAATATCCGTCGCGCGAAGAACCATATCTTTATAATTCCGGTGTACGCCGCATTCCTTTGCCACAAGGAAACGCGTACCCATCTGTACGCCGCATGCACCGAGCATGAAAGATGCAGCCATGCCGCGTCCGTCGGCGATACCGCCTGCTGCAAGTACGGGAACGCTTACTGCATCGCATACCTGAGGAACGAGCGTCATCGTTGTAAGCTCGCCGATATGACCGCCGCTTTCCTGACCTTCTGCGATAAGAGCGTCAGCGCCTGCGCGTTCCGCCATCTTTGCGGAAGCAACAGAAGCTACTACCGGGATAACTTTTATTCCCGCAGCTTTCCATGCGGGCATATATTTTGCGGGAGAACCCGCGCCCGTCGTAACAACGGGAACTTTTTCTTCTATAACGGCTTGTGCAACCTCGTCGGCGTGCGGACTCATAAGCATTATGTTCACGCCAAAAGGCTTATCTGTAAGTGAGCGCGCTGTTTTTATCTGCTCTCGAAGATATCCCGCCTCTGCATTCATCGCGGAGATGATGCCAAGACCGCCGGCGTTGGATACCGCGGCGGCAAGTTTGCCGTCGGATATCCATGCCATGCCGCCCTGAAAAACGGGGTAGCTTATGCCGAGCATTTCACATATAGGAGATTTCAGCATAACTTATTTCTGGAGCTCTTCGATTTTTGCAACGATAGCGCCGACAGTCGTAAGGGAAGCGTCTGCTTCAACGGTAACGCCGAATTCCGCTTCAATGTTCATAAGCATTTCAGCAATGTCAAGAGAGTCGAGTCCGAGTTCTGTGAAGTTGGATTCCGCTGTGATCTCATCTGCGGAAATTCCGAGCTTATCTGCCAACATTTCTTTGATTTTTTCGAGTACCATAATAATTTCTCCTTAAAAATAAAATTAGTTATTGTTTTGAGAGATAATTTTGTGATTATAATACGATGGTTTGTTTTGCGCTCAAAGCTATCTCTGCTTTCTGATTCGAAGTTGACACGTCAACATCAAAGCCATAATAAAGCGGCTTCATTATAGCAAAAAGTTGTTGACGTGTCAATACCCTTTTTGAATTTTAGGTGCTTTAGGACCGCGTTGAAAAGGGAAAATAAAAAAACAAAGCATTATGCACGATAAAAATAGCATAATACTTTGGTTCCGATAATGAAAATCATACATTTCAAAAAAGCAAAAAGAAAACCCCTTTGAATACTCGAAGGGGTTTTTATGGCGGAGAGAATGAGATTCGAACTCATGGACCGGTATTAGCGGTCACACGATTTCCAGTCGTGCGCCTTAGACCAACTCAGCCATCTCTCCATCGGACTTGTCTATCATAACACAATAAACTCAAAATGTCAATACCTTTTTTAAAAAAATCAAAAAAATGTTTCGGCGCATTTGTTGACCGTGATTTGTTGACTATAAAAAACAGTTGACTATAAAAAAAACAGTTGACTATAAAAAACAAAAGTATTATAATTAAACCATAAACAGTCAGTTTTTTACTGTATTTTGATTTTAATTATAATTTAAAAATTTATGGAGGATTCAGAGCATTGAAATTAAGCGTTCAGACAGGCGGAACAGTTGAGGTCCTCGGCATAGACGCAGGTTTTGCGGCTATAAAAGAGGCAGGATTTGATGCAGTCGATTTCGGGTTCAACGGCGACGCTTCATGGGAAGACCTTCGTGCCGGCAAAAAAATCGATTTTTATGAAAATGAAGAAACACTTCAAAGTTACATAAGCGAAGTCAAGTCCGCGTCCGAGAAGTACGGTATTGCCATCGGTCAGACACATGCGCCTTTTCCGACATATATACCGCGCTCGGAACAGGGTACGATAAACTGCTGCAACTATAATCGAAAATGCATAGAACTTACGGCGAAGCTCGGCTGCCGTTACATCATAATACATCCTGTTTTTGACGGAAGCATGCGTTTTCCATCTTTAACAAAGGAAGAAGAATATAAACGTAATATAGAGTTTTATACTTCTTTGATTCCTTTGCTTAAAAAACATAATGTGATTTGCTGTCTTGAGAACATGTGGTCGCAAGATTGGAAAACGAAAAAAATTTATACTGCCTGCTGTTCCGAGGTGAACGAAACAATAAGATACATAGATGAACTCAATGCCGCCGCAGGCGAAGAACTTTTCGGTTTCTGCCTTGATACCGGACACCTTCTGCTGTTGGGGCAGAATCCTGCTTTTTGGATAGAAAGGCTCGGAAGCAGAATAAAAACGCTTCATGTTCACGACAACGACGGCGTCGGCGACGACCACACGCTTCCTTACCTCGGCTGTTGCAACTGGGATAAGGTTGCCGCAGAACTTCACAAGATAGGCTATGACGGCAATTTTAATTTTGAAACGGCTGGATTCAACAACAAATTTCCCTCGGAACTTTGCGGTGCGGCGCTCAAAATGCTCTCGTCGGTAGGACGTTACCTTATCGGAATAATTACCTCCGAAGAAACTAAATAACATACAAAAATAAAAAAGCAAGAAAGACCGTTTAAAGACGGTCTTTCTGATTTTATTTGCTTTATTTTTTGTTTTTGCCTTGTTCTTCTTCGAGATATTCAAGCAGTGCTGCGGAGTCGTCAAACATCTTGTAGCCGGCTTTTGCTTCTGCCGTCGTAAAACCGGTATTTAATGTATGGAGCATAAATTCTTCAAACTTATCGAAGTAACCGTTTATATTGAGGACAGCTATCGGTTTTGTATGCTTGCCGAGCTGTTTGAGCGCAAGAACTTCGAAAAATTCCTCATAAGTTCCGATACCGCCCGGCACCATTACGAAGGCATCGGACATATCTTCCATCAGTTTTTTACGTTCCGCAGTTGTTTTGGTAAAGATAAGCTCCGTGCATTTTTTGTAGATTATATCTCCCTCGTCAAAGAATGAGGGCGATATGCCGATGATATCTCCGTTTTCTTTTTCTGCTCCGCGTGCCGCCGCGCCCATAAGACCGTGGGCACCCGCTCCGAATATCAAGGTGTGCGAACGGCGGGCAATGTTTTTGCCAAATTCTTCTGTTTTATCGAAATATATTTTTTCGATGTTATCGCTTGAAGCTCCGAAAACACATATCTTCATGGTGAGAGTTCCTTCCGAAAAAATAAAAAATAATGAATGTTTTGAAATATACTTTGTTATTTTATCATAAGACGCGGAGAAAGGCAATCGTTTCGGTAAAAATAACGTTTTTGAAGATGATAAAAATAAAAAAGAGATTTTGCAAGGATTTTTTGTTTTTCGATCGTATAATAAATGAAAAGGAGGTGTCATATGGATAAAGGAGCCGACAGCTACCGTCGTTTTTTGGACGGTGAAGAAAGTGCTTTTGATGAGCTTATCGAAAATTACTACGAAATGCTCGCTCGCTTTATTAACGGATATGTGAAGGATTACGCAGTTGCCGAGGATATTGCCGTTGACGTTTATACTTATATCATAATCCACAAGCACAAATATAATTTCAAAACATCTTTTAAAACGTATCTTTTCATGATAGGCAGAAGCAGGGCGCTTGACTACCTGAAGCGGTCAAAAAAATTAAAAACGGTCGACTTTTCGGATATCGAGAATGAAATTTCGGAATCGGCTGTTCCTGAAGATATTGTTTTTGCCGATGAGAGAAGAGAGATCGTAAGTAATTACCTTAATAAACTGCCGACAGATATGAGAGAAGTGTTAAGGCTCGTATATTTTGAAGGACTTTCATATGAAGAGACGGCTGCGATAATGAAAAAAAGCCGAAAACAAGTGGACAATCTCCTTTATCGATCGAAGGAAAAACTGCGTTCCGCCATGGGAAAGGAAGGTGAACTTCTTCTATGAGAAGAACAACGGAAGAAATAAAAACAGAGATCTTTCGTCGGCGTGATGAATACTTGAAAAAGAGGAAGGCTCGTATATTTGCAGTATCCTCTCTGGCAGTTCCTCTTGCGATTTTTGCGGTAATATGCTCGGCGGTTTTTCCACGCGATATATTTCCTTATGTTGAGGAGAGCGTTTACTTTGGGAAGACAGAGAAAGTACATTTTATCGTATTATCGGACGAAGCTTTTTTGAGCGAGGCAGAGAAGGTCGATTTTGTTGAATATGGCAAAGACCGAGTGATACCGGAGAGGACTTATCAGGACGAGATAATTTCATTTATGAGAGAATTTACAAAGTCTGCGTCTCTGTTGGACGAGACAGAGAGCATTACCGAATCAAATTCTGAAAAACCGTTATATGTACTGAGATTTTTCTCGAAAAGCGGAGAAATGCGTGAGTATGCCGTGTATCAAAATTATATCGTCAGCACGGTAGAAAACTATCTTTTGTCACAGTCTGACTTTGAATTTCTTAAAGAAATACTCGAAAGGAGTTGATATATATGAAAAACAAAAGTCTTTTAAAAAAAATACTTGCTCTGTTCATGTTTACCGCATTTACGGCGCTGTCGGCCTCCTGCGGAGAAGTTGTATTTAAAGCTACCGATTCTCTTAATGATGGAATTGTGTCAGTTGTTTCCTCATCGGGAACTGCCACGGTGCAAATTCCTGAGCCGATAAACGGAACATATGATAAATACGGCTGCACGGATCTTTTTCACGGTGATTATCATATCTCGGTGAAAAATGTTCAAATCACCAAAGACGGCAAGAGTATAACGCGCGAAGAACTGAATAAAGGTGATATAATCGCCGTTTATTTCAACGGACTTATAGCCGAATCTTATCCTGCTCGGCCGATGGGCGTTACGAAAATAGAGGTCGTAACGTGCGATCCGGCTGAATATAAAAGCAGTTCAGATAAATATGAATGCAAGCTTTTCAGAATAACCTGTCTTATAAGCGACATATTTGCCGAAGAATATGTTCCTCCCGTTGTTTCTTCTGTTTCCTGGGTGAACTGGTCAGATGACCTAAAAATCAGGGAACTGGCATTGAACAAAGATACTTTTGTATTCAGCTCAGTCTGCCATATTCCGATATACAGATGTACTTCTCCGGAAGAACTGAACCAATTCAAAGCAGAATTTTCAGATGTATTTTGCATGAATGCAACATGGGACGAAGTGCCGTCTTTAAATGAAGTGACCGCCGATTACACGGAAGATTTCTTCGCGGAAAACGATCTTTTTCTTGTTTATGTGGAGGCAGGCAGCTGTACTCCGCGGTTTGGTGTGGATTCCGTTTCAGTAGAGGACGGTATGCTCTGTGTTTATGTCAGGTATACCTATAATCCTGAAGAGGGTGACACCGCAATGGCGGGTTGGATCATAACTATTCCCGTAAACAAAGATTTGACACAGGATTGCACAAAGTTTGATGCTGTTTTAATGTCATGAGAGAGTTTTTTAATCAACATCAAAAGTAATACGACCTCAAACAGCCGCAAGTTTAATGTGACGGAACTTGCGGCTGTTTTTTTGTTTCGCTCATAACTCATATTTGAAATATTATTCATCAGGTATTATTCATCAGGGAAATACGTTGTTGTTTGGTCTGGAACGGTTGAGGTGTCGGAAGTTTGCGGTCTGCTGTTTTGCGTTGTGCTAGGCACTGTCTGAGGAGTCGTCGTGTTAGCACTCGAAGTGCACGATGTCGTTGACGGTACAGCCGTCGATTGCGTATTTGTCGTTTGAGCAGTTGTCGTCCGAGCAGTTGTCATTTGAGATGTTGTCGTCTTATCGGTCGTTTCCGTAGTTATTTCCGTAGTTGCTTCTGTTTCCGAAAAGTGTTCTCGGCAATAACGGTTGTATGCCTTGTCCTTTCCCGATGTTCCGAAATATTCCCCTTTTTTTCTGAGATTTGCAAAAAAAGGCATATTTTCTTCAAGAGCAGGCTCTTCTCCTATCGGAAGATACCTATAGGTATACTGAGAGTCGGTTATTTTTATTTCACAAGGGAAAGACCGCGCAACTTTTAAAAGAGCGGTCTTTATTATATTTTCCGAAGGGCATTTGTCGCACGCCACTGCGCGGGTAGTTTTGTCGTAAGACACGAGTATATGCGTGTCGCAGTGATTTTTCGGCTCCGTTCCGCGCTTGAAATATCCCGTTTCTATACGATTGCCGCGCGGGTCGCAATGGCACGCTTTTGAGGCAAGCTCGCCCGAATCCGCGCAGAAAGCGCAGTTTACGACTCCATCGCAGGAACTGAATTTTTTTGTATATTCGGGAAGGGAATCATACACTTTATCCATTATGCCGTCAAATACGGTGCAGGCGGGATTCTTTTTGTATTCTCCTATATCGCGTCCGTCTTTGTATCCTACCCAAACGCCGCAAACGTAATCCGGTGTGCATCCTATGAACCATCTGTCTGCTCCTGAATTGGAGGTTCCCGTTTTTCCCGCAACCTCGACATGCCCGGCAAGTTCAAGTCCTTTTGCTGTTCCTTTTGTGACGACATCTTTCAACATTCTCGTCATTATATAAGCGGTTTCTTCTGAGATAAGGCGTTCGGCTTTTTCACCGTGAGATAGAAGGAGAGTGCCGTCTTTGTCATATACCGCCGTGTAGGTGTACGTTTTTTCAAATTCTCCGCCGCGTGTGAACATGGTGTATGCTCCCGCCATATCGCGTACGGTTACGCCGAGACTTGTTGCACCGAGCGCTAAAGGCGCTTCAGCTATATCCGAAAGAGTTTGTCCGCCTTCTCCTGCGGCGCTTTCTACAAGTCCGGATATGCCGGCTTTTTTGCAGAAATCAAAGGAATTTCTGAGTCCTACTTTTTCCAGTACGCGGACAGCGACAGTATTTACCGAATTTGTGACTGCTTTGCTTACCGTAGTGAGTCCTGAATAAATGCGAGGATTATTTTTCGGCCAAAGTACATAATTTTCTCCGCTTTTTGTTATATCTACGGGGACGTCGTCGAAAACGGTCGCCCATGTTACTAAATTCTTTTCGATAGCAGGGGCGTAGACTGATATGGGTTTAAGCGACGAACCCGGAGAGCGTCGCGCTTTGGTCGCAAGACAAAAGGCTCTGTTGGAACTTTTTTTTCCTCTGCCACCCGCAACAGCGCGTACCGCACCTGTTCTGCCGTCTATTATTACGGCTGCGCTGTCGGGAATCCCTTCCTCGTTCTTGGGAAAATTTGAGGCTTTTGCGTAGAAGGCTTCTATCATATCCTGCATATCTTTATCCAGAGTGGAGCGTATGGTAAGACCGCCGGAGTAAACTTTGGCGCTTGCCTGCTCGCGTGATATTCCGTGTAACTCCATAAGGTCGGATATAACATCTTCTATAAGTGCGTCTGTAAACCACGAATAAATTTCCTCGGTATCGGAGATTTCTTTTTGCTCTGCCGTGACAAGTTCTTCCGCGACGGCGCTGTCGTATTCTGCGTCGCTGATGAATCCCAGCTCGTTCATGCGGAAAAGCACTGTGTTGCGGCGCTCAATATTATTTTCAGGCTTTTTAAAAGGATCGTAGTAAGACGGATTCTGCACTATCGCCGCAAGAGACGCCGCTTCTGCCAGAGAAACTTCCGAAGCACTCTTGCCGAAGAATTTTTCCGCGGCTGTTTCAACTCCGAAACAGCCTGAAGAAAGATATACATTGTTGAGGTACATTTCGAGAATATCGTCTTTGGAAGTGTTTTTTTCAAGTTCTATGGCGCGGACTATCTCAGTCAGCTTGCGTTTTACCGTGACTTGATTCTCTCCGGTGAGATTTTTTATGAGCTGCTGCGTTATTGTCGAGCCGCCGTAGCTCTTTCCGCTGAAGAAATTGAGTACTGCTCCGGCAAGCCGTTTTACGTCTATTCCGCAATGCTCGTAAAACCTATGGTCCTCTATTGCTATAAATGCATTTTTGATGTTCGGGGAAATATTTTCGCTTTCAACCCAAATGCGGTTTTCTTTGCCGTGCAGCCGCAGAAGTTCCAGTTCTTCGCCTTCGGGGGAAGTGTAGTATATTTTTGTCGTAAGTCCGAGTCCTCCGGCAAGGGTTTGAACATCAAGTTCCGCATCTATATTTTTCATATACATAAAAAGCGCGCCGGATACCGTGACGGCGCACAGCAAGCCTACAAGGAATACAGCCAAAAAGGCATAAAAAATTCTTTTGAATATCTTTTTTGTACGTTTAATAAAAATCACCTCTTTTTGAATATTGTGCATGGAGAGTGAAAATAATATTACATGAAAAATTCTGTAAAAAGAGGTGATTTTATGGAGCGTTCAAGACTGGTTTCGGGAATGATCGGATTTTTTGTTTTTCTTGTGCTTGTTATAAGCATACTCACAATGAGTCTTTGTCTTGGCATAAGAAAAAATGTAAAGGCGGCGATATTCGGCACGGGAAGCGGGGAAGTAGAGGCGATGGCAAGTCAAGACGATATGAGTGAGATATCCGAAAACGAAGATACGCCCATTGTCCTTTATTCCGCGATCCTTGCGGATGGGGAGATCTATATTTACGACTCATACGGCACTCTTTATGATAAGTTGGCGCCGTATGCCGAATTTATGACTGAGAGCGACAAAAATCTGCTTTCCGACGGCGTTGATTTTTACAGCGAAGAAGAGCTTGAATCATTTATGAATGATTTCAGCTGATAAAAGACGAAAGAGAGGTTCAATAAGCGAACCTCTCTTTCGTCTTTATATTATAACTACTTTATAACTACACCGTCATTGCCCAATAGCTTTTTGAGATATGAGAGCATATTCGGTCTTATGTCTGTGCCGACGCTGTATTTTTCGTATTTTTTTTCTTTTTCGTTATATATCACGACAGGTGTAGCTCCTTCGAATATGGAAATCACGCTCATCACCTGAGTGAAAAGTTTTCCTTCCTTGTCGGGAACTTTAAGATATATTTTCTGCTGTTTTGTCGGCTCTTGCCTAAGCGGTGTTGGAGCAGTCTGTCCGTGTTTTGCCGTCGTCTCTTTTTGTGGGGCGGAGGCCGCGGGGTTTTCTTCCGGAAGTCCTTCAGCGAGAAGATTTATTGCCGAAACAAGTATTTTAGGCTCTCGGTTTTCCTCGGCGGATATCTCTCCGCGCAGACATACGGCAGAATCTTTTGTGAGTATATGGGAAGAATCCGCGAATATCTTGGGGAATATTATCAGTTCTATCTCTCCGGTCTTATCCTCCAGTGTGAGGAACGCCATGGAAGCACCGTTTTTTGTCGTTTTTACCGTTTTGGACGTTATTATGCCGCATAGTTTTACTTTTTGCTTGTCTGCGAACGGAATGATGTCGTTTTCTGCTTCTTCTTCGGAAAATGAAGCGAGTATGGCGCCTATCGGCATTGGTATTATATTTTCGATATATTCGCTGTAATCGTCGAGCGGATGGCCTGAAAAATACATACCGGTCAGTTCCTTTTCCTGACGCAGTTTTTCTTTGACTGAATATTCGGGAATGTCGGGGTAATCGTATGCGTCGGTTTCTCCGAAAGTTTCACGGGCGCATAAGTTATCCATCGTGAAAAGGTTCATCTGGTCGGTATTCTGTTCTCTGGCGCGGCGCACATAAATATCGATTATCTTTTCATATTCGCTGTGAAGCGCGCTTCTTTTTATACCGAGCGAGTCGAATGCTCCGCTGAAGATAAGGGATTCTATCTGCCGTTTGTTAATCTCATATTTGCTCATTCGCTTTACGAAATCCACAAACGATGAATAAGGGCCGTTTTCATCTCTTTCGGCTATGACCTGCGAAAGAAATGCGTCTCCTACACTTTTGATTCCCAAAAGACCGAAACGTATCGATTTTCTGCCGCTCTTATCCGTTGTGACGTGATATGTCTTTCGGCTCTCGTTTATGTCGGGGCCAAAGACTTCGATACGTATTTTTTTCGCTTCCTCTATGTAAGAGGCGCTTTTGGTAATGTTATCTGAAACGGAGGAGATGAGCGCGGCAAAATATTCGCATGGATAGTGCGTTTTCAGATATGCCGTTCGGTAAGAGATATACGCGTAAGGAGTCGCATGATTTTTGTTGAAGGCATATTTGGCAAAAGATGCCATGCTATCAAAGATCTCTTCCGCGTCTTTTTCGGAAAGACCGCGGGCAACAGCTCCTTCGCAGAGAACGTTACCGTTTTCATCTTTTTCTCCGTAAATGAAAGCGTTGCGTTCTTTTTCCATCTCACCGCTTTTTTTCTTGCCCATGGCGCGCCGTATGATATCGGCTCTGCCGAGGGAAAAACCTGCCAGACGGCGGCATATTTCCATGACCTGCTCTTGATATATTATACACCCTGATGTACCCGAAAGTATCTCTTTGAGAGCTTCGCATTTGTAGCTTACTTTGTCGGGGTTTCTGCGGTTTTCAAGGAACGTCGGAATGGAACTCATCGGTCCCGGACGGTATATGGCAATGGCGAGAACGATATCCTCTATATTGCGCGGCTGCATACCTGTAAGAAGTTTTCGCATACCTGCGCTTTCAAGCTGGAAAAGACCTTCGGTTTTGCCTTGCGAAAGAAGTTCGTACGTTTTTTTGTCGTCGGTCGGTATGGATGTTATATCAAAATCAGGCTCTTTTTCACGTATCTGCTTCTCCGTGTCTGATATTATGGTCAGATATCTCAGACCGAGAAAGTCGAATTTGAGAAGTCCTAGTTCTGCTATCGTGTCCATCGTGAACTGAGTCAGTGTCATATCGCTCGATACCGCGACGGGAACGTATTCATAGACAGGTCTTTCTGTTATGACTATACCTGCGGCATGAGCGGAAACATGGCGAGGCATACCTTCAAGCGACATCGATATGTCGATGAGTTTTTTTACTTCCTCACTGTTTTTGTACATTTCTCCGACCCTGCCGAGCATCGCGTCCGCAAGCGTGACATGAAGGTCATCCGGCACCGCCTTTGCGACGACGTCCACATCCGCATAACTCATTCCCAATGCTCGTCCGACGTCTCGTATGACCGCTTTTGCAGAGAGCGTACCGAATGTGGCGATACCGCAGACGTGGTCGGCACCATATTTTTTTGAAACATAGTCTATGACTTCGCCTCGTCTGTCGTAACAGAAATCAGTATCGAAATCTGGCATGCTTATTCGCTCGGGGTTGAGAAAACGCTCGAACATAAGATCGTATTTTATTGAATCTACATCCGTTATACCGCAAAGATAAGCGACAAGGCTTCCGGCACCTGAGCCTCGTCCGGGGCCTGTCGGAATACCTCTCTTTTTGGCGGCGGCGATAAAATCGTTGACTATAAGATAATATTCCGCATAACCCATTCGGCATATGACGGAAAGCTCGTAGTCTATCCTCTCGCGGTATTCGCTTTTCGGGTGCTTTTCGCTGAAATTTATCGCGCCTGAGGAGATCTTGTTTTTGAAACCTTCGTTTGCAAGACGCGTAAGGTATTCCTCGGGGCTTTCTCCTGTTTCGGGCTTGAAACGAGGCTGATATATTTTTCCAAATTCAAAATCGAAATTACACATATCGGCAATTTTTTGCGTGTTTTCGCAAGCTTCCGGATATGCGGAAAAGAGCTTTTCCATCTCCGATGTACTTTTATAATAAAACTCGTCCGTTTCAAATCCGAACGGACGTCCGTCGGATATCTTGGAGTTTGTCTGTATGCACATAAGAACTGCTTGAGTGTCGGCGTCGGCGCGGCGAAGATAATGCACGTCGTTTGTTGCGACGAGAGGTATGCCCGTTTTATTATGCATGGCGAGAAGGGCTTGGCAAACTTCTCTTTGACCGTTCATTCCGTGCTCCTGGAGTTCAAGATAAAAATTGCCTCTGCCGAATATGCTGTCGAGCATGAGCGCGTGATCTTCGGCTTTTTCAAAGTCTCCTGCAAGAATCGCTCTCGGTATAGCTCCGGCAAGACAGGCGGAAAGGCAAATAAGTCCTTCGCTGTGCGCTCTCAGAAGTTCGAGGTCTATACGCGGCTTCACATAAAAACCTTCGGTATAACCTTTTGATACCATAAAACACAGGTTTTTATATCCCGTTTCATTCTTGCAGAGCAGAACGAGGTGGTTACGCAAAGCTCCGTCGTTTCGGTCTTTATCGAAGCGGGATCCGGAGGCAACGTAGACTTCGCATCCGATGATAGGCTTTATTCCCGCGCTCTTGCACGCTTTGTAGAACTCTACGACGCCGAACATCGCGCCGTGGTCTGTTATAGCTACGGCCGAATGTCCGTTTTGCGCCGCGGTTTTCGGTATTTCCGAAATTCTGCACGCACCGTCAAGCAAGCTGTATTCCGAGTGCAGATGAAGATGTACAAAAGACATTCCTTATCACCTTCTTTGAATCTTTATTTTTTCTCTTTGCAGAGTTCATGAAATTTCATTATTTTGGAGAGTATCTTGCTCACCTGGGATTTGGATATGGGCGGCTGCATAAGCTCGCCGAGTTCCTTTTGCGACATATCGTCATGCTCTGTGCGAAGGTTTGCAAGCATCTGCATCTGCGGCGTCATCTGATCGAATTTGCCATAGGCGCGTATCTCGCTTATGGCGTTTATCTGGGCGTTTGCCGCGTCAACTGTCTTGCCGAGGTTTGCTACCTCAAAGTTTGACTGCCTGTTTGCCTGATTGCGAAGTTCTCTTTTTATCTGTTCGGACATGATATCCATAGCGGCTTTCGACGCGCCTATGAAAGTGAGAAAATCCTCTACGAGCGCGCTTTCGCGGTAATATATTATCTGGTTTGACTTTCTTGCAGAGATCTTGGGCATGCCTATCTTCTCTGAAAGCAGAACCGCGGTGTCCACGGCGAGATCCGCGTGAGGCGATGAAATTTCCAAATGATAGGAATGTTCCGGAGAATTTACGAATCCTGCGGCAAGGAACGCTCCGCGTATATAGGCGGAGGCGCATTTTTCACATTTAAAAAGTTCTTTGTTGACTTTATGTATATTTTTTTCGCCGCCGAACAGGGAAAAGAGCTTTTTTAAAGAAGTTTTGTCGGTTATTTCAGTTTTGTAAGTCGTGACGGTCTTTTTTTCGCTCATTTCCGGCGTTGCCGCCGTATCCGTGCATATGAGAAGAAGTGAGGTGAATATATCCGAAACTTCAGGTGTTTCAGTGATGAATCTGAGTCCTTTTTCGTCAAATGAGGCGCTGTATGAAAGCATTGCGCGAAGCTGTGTGGAAGCGCAGCAGTCGCGCTCCGGCGGCAGCGACGAAACAGATGCTTTTGTATTTCCTGAAAAAGACATTGCATATTATCCTTTACTTAACATAGATTATTTCAAGTTCGAGCATTATGCCGAACTTCATAAAAACTTCGCGTTTTATCATATCCGTAAGTGCCAATACGTCCGACGATGTGGCTTCCCCGGTGTTTATAACAAATCCTGCGTGCTTTTCGGAAACTTTCGCGCCTCCTATGCACACGCCTTTAAGTCCTGCGTCTTCGATAAGTTTTCCTGCAAACGCGTCTTTGGGACGCTTGAACGTACTGCCCGCGCTTGGAAATGACAGAGGTTGTTTTGAACGCCGTTTCTCCGCGTTTTCTTTCATGAGAGCTTCTATATCCTCTTTGTTTCCTTTTCGGAGTTTAAAACTCGAAGAAAGCAAGACGGCTCCGTTTTTTTGAAATATACTGCTTCGGTAGGAGAACTCATGTTCCGCTGAGGAAAGAACGGATATCTCTCCCGTCTGAGGGAAAAGACAGGTGCTTTCGATAAGTATGTTTGATATATCGCCGCCGTAAGCTCCTGCGTTCATGTAAACGGCGCCGCCGACCGTTCCGGGAATACCGTATGCGAACTCAAGACCCGAAAGAGAGTTCTTTGCGGCAAGAAGCGAAAGCGAGGTGAGCCGAGCGCCGCTTCCGCACGTTATTGCGTCGCCTTTTACCTGTGTTTTCGAGAGTCTGCCGGTGAATATCAGGAGTCCGCTGACTCCTTGGCTGTCGAAGAGCACGTTGGATCCGTTTCCGAAGACGCGCGTCTGCAAGCCTTCTTTTCGTGACAGGAAGATGAGATCGGCAAGTTCTTGCTCGTTTTGAGGGAATGCTGCAAATTCCGCTTTCCCGCCTATTTTGAAAGTGCTGTGCCCGGACAGCTCAAAATCTTTGTAAAACTCATTGCAGAGCTTTTTTGCGCTTTCGTAAAATGAGTTGCTTGCCATGCTTTGCTCCCTTTAATTATTGTAGATTTTAACTTATATAATGTTATGAATAAAGTATATCAAAAAAAATATGTTTTGGCTATATCATTTGCGGAAAAATCCGAGGGGAATATTTTAATTTTTTCTTTATGGTCTGTGCATTTTGATAATTATGACTGAAAGATATCCGAAAAATCAACATGTTTAACAAAAAATTCAAAAATTCCTAAAAACTACTTCCGATCGCTTGAATTTACTGATTTTATATTGTATAATATTAACAAAATATAGTACATAATATTAAGTTTGCCGATTTTATAATTGTGATCTTACATAGCGTCATAGTGAAAAAGGCAAAAAAATTGATCAACGGAGGGTATATGGAGAATACAAAATCTGATCTTGCCGCTTATCTTTTCTGTCAGGGTACCAATACCCACGCCTATGAATATATGGGTGTTCATACGACGAAAGAAGACGGAGTTTATAACTACGTTTTCCGTGTGTGGGCTCCAAACGCTTTCAATATTTTCGTCTGCGGCGACTTCAACGATTGGGACGATTCCGTTCCCATGGAAAAAGACTGGGATTCCGGGATATGGATCGCTGTGATCTCAAGTAAAAAAAGCCTTGACGGCAAAAGATATAAATACAAGATCATAGGTAAAAACGGCACTCATATGAAAGCGGATCCATATGCGTTTTACAACGAAACTCTGAAGAAGACCGCTTCCGTTATATGCGATATCAGTGATTTTAAATGGCATGACGAAGAGTGGCGAAAAAATGCGAAAAAACGTTTCGGAACGTGTCAAAATCATTTTTATTCTGCGCCTATGAACATCTATGAGATGCATCTGGGTTCATGGAAGACAAGGGACGGCAAAACGAACAAGGACGGCGACGCATATCTTAATTACCGTGAGATAGCGGATAAGCTTGCTCCTTATCTTACGGATATGGGATACACTCATGTGGAACTAATGCCGATAGCAGAGCATCCGTTCGACGGCTCATGGGGATATCAAGTATGCGGATATTATTCTCCTACTTCCCGCTTCGGCAAACCGGAGGATTTTGCTTACTTTGTAGATAAGCTTCACGACAGCGGCATAGGTGTGATATTGGACTGGGTGCCGGCGCATTTTCCCAAGGACGAACATGGACTTTATGAATTTGACGGAGACCTGCTTTACGAATATAAGGGCAGGGATCGTATGGAGCATAAGGGCTGGGGCACGAGATGTTTCGACGTCGGTTATCCTGCGGTGCAGTCTTTCCTTATTTCCAACGCGTTGTTCTGGCTCAGAGAATATCATATAGACGGACTTCGCGTAGACGCGGTGGCGTCCATGCTGTATCTCGATTACGACAGGGAACCCGGCGAATGGATACCGAACAAGTACGGTGAAAACAAGAACTTAGAGGCGATAGCATTTTTTCAGAAACTCAATAAAGAGATCTTTGCAGAATTTCCTTATGCGCTTATGATAGCGGAAGAATCCACCTCATGGGCAAATATTACAAAGCCTGTTCATGAAGGCGGTTTGGGTTTCAACTTCAAATGGAATATGGGCTGGGCGAACGATATGTTCGAATATGTTTCCGTCGACCCGTTTTTCAGAAAAGGCTGCCACTCAAAGCTTACTTTCCCCATGATGTATGCTTTTACGGAAAATTTCATACTTCCGGTTTCGCATGACGAGGTCGTGCACGGAAAAAAATCTCTTATTGACAAAATGTACGGCGCATACGAAGAAAAGTTCCATATGATGAGAGCCTTTCTCGGATATATGATGACCTTTCCTGGAAAGAAGCTTCTCTTTATGGGAACGGAATATGCGCCTTTCCGCGAGTGGGATTATGAAAATCAGTTGGAATGGTTCATGCTCGATTATCCGAAACATTCCGAAATGAAACTATATGTAAAAGCGCTGAATAATTTTTATAAATCATCTCCCTCGCTCTGGGAAATAGACGATTCATGGGAAGGATTCAGATGGATAGACGCAGATCTGAACGAACTCAATATAATTTCTTATCGCAGAATAGATGCAAAAGGAAATGAATATATTGTAGTTATCAATTTTTCTCCGGCGCGCCGCGAAAATTTTGAACTTCGAGTTCCGGAATCCGGAACATATGATGAGATATTCACTTCCGACGAGCTGAAATTCGGCGGAAGCGGAGTGAAAAACGGTAAAACCGCATCTTTTGAAGTATGTAGTGAAACGGGCTTTGAAAAGCTGTCCGAACTATACGATATATCGGAAATGCCGTCCTGCACAAATGAGGCAAAGCAGAAAGAATGCGGACACCATATAAAAATAACTCTTCCGTCATACGGAGCGCTCGTTTTTAAAAAAGTGCCGGAAACAAAGAAGAATAAAACTCTTCCGGCAAAACGGACTACAAAAGACCGCGTATAAATATTTAGGACATTATCTCAGCGTTATATATGCCGTAAAATATAAAAACTCAATATAACCATAAAAATAATAAAAGCGGAGGACAAGAATTTATGTACAGAAAAAAAGAATGTATAGCGATGCTTTTGGCCGGCGGGCAGGGAAGCCGTCTTTATGTTCTGACGGAAAAAACGGCAAAACCCGCTGTCCCTTTCGGCGGCAAATACAGAATAATAGATTTCCCGATGTCAAACTGTTTGAACTCCGGTATAGATACTGTCGGCGTACTGACACAGTATCAGCCGCTCGTACTTAACGAATATATAGGAAACGGAGAGCCGTGGGATCTTGACCGTACCAACGGCGGCGTCCATGTGTTGCCTCCGTATCAGGGTAAATCCTCTTCCGCGTGGTATCGCGGAACGGCAAATGCTATTTACCAAAACATAAATTTCATAGAGCGCTATTCCCCTGAATACACCCTCATACTTTCCGGCGACCATATTTACAAAATGGATTACAGCCGTATGCTTCGTGAACACAAGAAAAACGGTGCGGACTGTACCATAGCCGTACTTAAAGTTCCTATGGAGGAGGCTTCCCGCTTCGGTATACTCAACACGGAACCCGACGGCAGGATATACGAATTTGAAGAAAAACCCAAAAATCCCAAGAGCAATAATGCCTCAATGGGTATTTATATATTCAATACAAAAACTCTTATAGATTACCTTGTGGCTGACGAGGCTGACAGTACCTCCAGCAACGATTTCGGTAAAAATATAATTCCCAAAATGCTCGGCGACGGCAAGAAAATGTATTCATATCTTTTCGAAGGATATTGGAAAGACGTCGGCACTATCGAAAGCCTCTGGGAAGCTAATATGGATCTTCTCGGCAAAAATCCCGAATTTAACCTTTATGACAAGCGTTGGCGCATTTTCTATCGCCACAACGCAGAGCCGCCGCACAAGATAGGCAACCTCGGCAAGGTATGCAATTCGATGATAACGGAAGGCTGCGTTATCAATGGCGAAGTAAGAAGCTCGATCGTTTCAAACGGCGTTTTCGTCGAAGAAGGAGCCTTTGTCAACGACTGCGTCATAATGGGCAATGTTACCGTTAAAAAAGGCGCAAAAGTGGAATATGCCATTATCGACCACGATACGGTGATAGGTGAAAATGTGGTCATCGGCGGCAGCCGCGCAGACGGACACAAAATAACCGTTCTCGGAGCGGGCTGCAAAGTTTCGGACGGCACCGTAATCGAAAGCGGTTCAATGCTCGATGCACAGGATTGAGGAGGTTTAGGATATGTCAGCAGTAGGTATTATTTTTTCAAATATTCACGACAGAAATGTTTCGGAATTGACAAGAGTACGCACAATGGCTTCCGTGCCGTTTGCATGCAGATACAGACTTATAGATTTTGCTCTTTCCAATATGGTAAATTCAAATATAATCACCATAAATGTTATAACCCACTACAATTATCATTCGCTTATGGACCATATCGGAACGGGTAAGGACTGGGATCTGGCTCGACGCTCGGGCGGAATAAAGATATTGCCCCCATATATCTCCGCTTTCGCAAACAATGAAAATTCTCTTTATACAACGCGTCTTGAGGCTCTTAAAAGCCTGACTCATTTCATAGAGGGTATGACGGAGGATTATGTTGTTATGTCTGACTGCAATGTAGTATGCAACATTGATCTCAACGCTATGATAAACGCGCACATTGAAAGCGGCGCAGATATGACCATAGCCGTTCAGAAAAGAACGCTCGACTATGAAACGGCAAAGAAAAATGTTCTTATCGAATCTGACGAAAACGGAAGGATCATCGATATAGAGGCGAATCCCAAAAACTTTGAAGGCGAAGCGGACATCAATCTGAATATTACCGTCGTGAGCCGCAGATATCTTCAGGAAATAGTTCTGACTGCCATCGCTCATGATTATAAGAGCCTTACAAAGGATATACTCATGAAGACGATAGATAAGCGCGATTACCGCATTTACCGATTCGAAGGATATTCCGCCGCAATATCGTCCATGGTAGATTATTTTGCACACAATATGGAACTTATCAGCGATGAAAAAAAATATGATTCTCTTTTCAATGTTGCCGACAGACCGATATTCACAAAGGTCCGCAACTCGCCTCCCGCATATTACAGCGATTCGGCGAATGTTAAAGATTCGCTTATAGCGGACGGATGTATCATCGACGGAACAGTAGAAAATTGTATCCTTTTCCGCGGAGTTCATATAGGCAAGGGCGCTGTCGTCAAAAACTCGATCCTTTTCCAGGATACGATAATAAGCGACAATGCTTCGCTTAACTGCGTCGTTGCCGATAAAAATGTATTCGTACATGACAGAGTAACGCTTTCCGGCGCTCCGTCCTTGCCGTTCTATCTCGACAAGGGAAGAAAGATTTGATTTTGATTTCATGAGGTGAACCAATAATGAAAAAAATACTTTTTGCCAGTTCCGAAGCTATGCCGTTTGCGGCGACCGGAGGTTTGGGCGACGTTTTGGGCGCTCTTCCATCTTCTCTTGCTTCGGTTCATCCGGATTGGGACATAAGAGTTGTCATTCCGCTTTACGGGCAGGTGGGAGCTGAATGGCGCGAAAAGATGACGTTTGAAAAAAGCGTAATGGTAACCCTTGCTTGGCGCGAGCAGTACTGCGGAATCTTTTCTCTTGAGCATAACGGCGTTAAATATTATTTTCTTGACAACGAATACTATTTCAAACGTCCTTCGCTTTACGGATCTTTTGACGATCCGGAACGTTTCGCTTTCTTCTCTCGAGCGGTGCTCGACCTGATGGAAGCGGTAGACTTCTTTCCTGATATACTGCACGCCAACGACTGGCAGACGGCTCTTTCTGTTATCGCACTCAAACAGGAGCGCGGACTTATGCCCGGTTATAAGGATGTTAAGGCCGTGTACACTATCCACAATATAGATTATCAGGGCGTATACGGCATGGGCATCATAGGCGACGTTTTCGGTCTTAAAAACGATCAGGCGTCAATCGTCGACTACAACGGCGATATCAACCTTACAAAAGGCGCTATCGTATGTGCTGATTTTGTCACCACGGTGAGTCCCAGATATGCGGAAGAGATCAAGACGGAATATTATTCCCACGGTCTGCATTATATCATCAATCAGTACGGATATAAGATAGGCGGTATAATAAACGGCATAGATGAATCCGTTTATGATCCTGAACATGATCACGATATTCCTTATACATACTCGGTATGCGACATTGAAGGAAAGAATAAAAACAAGGAAGAACTCCAAAAAGAGTTCGGACTTGAAGTCAATCCGAACGTGCCGGTAGTGGCAATGGTTTCCCGTCTTGCTGAGCATAAAGGATTTGACCTTGTCTGCTGTATTGCGGACGAACTTATGAAAGATAATGTTCAGTTCGTTCTTTTGGGGACGGGCGACTCGAAATTCGAAAGATTTTTCAGCGCTTTTGCTGAACGTCATCCCGGACAGGCAGGCGTTCGTCTTGCATACAACAGAAAACTTTCCAAACTTATATATGCCGGAGCCGATATGTTCCTTATGCCTTCTAAATCGGAGGCCTGCGGACTTGCTCAGATGATAGCTTCACGATACGGTACGGTGCCGATAGTGCGCGAAACAGGCGGTCTTTACGATACCATAAAACCGTACTCTTGGGACAGAAGCGGTAACGGTTTTACTTTCTCTGCATATAATGCTTATGACATGCTCTATGTTATAAGAGAAGCGGAAGGCGTATACGCAGATAAGGAAAATTGGAATGATCTCGTTAAAAAAATAATGACAATAGACTTTTCGTGGAAAACTTCCGCAAGAAGATATGCGGAACTTTACGAAAGTGTTTCATCAGTAAAGTAATAAATTTCGGAGGAAAAAATGGCAGATTCTATCAAACAGCAAAAAATCAAGGAAGCGCTTGAAAGCAAGCTCTCACGTTATTTCGGCGTTGCTGCCGACGATGCTTCCAAGGAGCAGGTCTACAAAGCAGTTATTCTCACTGTAAAGGATATGCTTACAAGCGAAAGATCGACTTTCCGCAAATCGGTAAAGAACAAAAAGGCAAAGCGCGTATATTATCTTAGCATGGAGTTCCTTATAGGTCGTTCTCTTCGCAACAACCTTCGCAATCTCGGCGTAGTTGACGAGTATACGGTGGTTTTAAAGAATATGGGTTACAATATCGACGACATTTATGAGATGGAACGCGATCCCGGACTCGGAAACGGAGGTCTGGGCAGACTTGCGGCGTGCTTTATGGACTCGCTCACAACGCTTGATTATCCTGCAACCGGATTTTCGCTCTGCTATGAATACGGTCTTTTCAAACAGAAGATAATTGAAGGAGATCAAGTGGAGCTTCCCGACGTATGGATGCCTTCCGGCGAAGATTGGCTCGTTCCCAGAACAGATAAAACTTTTTCCGTACGTTTTGGCGGAAAAGTCTCAGAGAAATGGGAAGACGACCACCTCAATGTCATTCATACGGATTACGATGAAGTTCAGGCTGTGCCTTATGACATGATGATATCCGGTTATGATAGTTTCGCCGTAAACAATCTGCGTCTGTGGCGCGCTCATGACGCTACGAATTTCAATATGAAGCTGTTTACGCAGGGACAGTATATGCAGGCTGTAAAACAGAACACAGAAGCTGAAACGATAACGAAAGTTCTCTATCCTTCCGATGATCATACAGAAGGAAAAATACTCAGACTTAATCAGCAGTATTTCCTTGTTTCCGCATCACTTCAAAATATTATTGCAGACCATCTTTCTCTGTACGGTACGCTCTCCAATTTTGCGGAAAAGAATGCTATCCATATAAACGATACTCACCCCGCGCTCTGTATCCCTGAGCTTATGAGGATCTTTATGGATACTTATGCATTCTCTTGGGAATCCGCATGGGATATCGTGACCAGAACGGTTTCTTACACAAATCACACAGTCCTTCCCGAAGCGCTTGAATGCTGGAACGAGGATCTATTCCGTCTTCGTCTGCCCAGAATACACCAGATCGTTTGTGAGATAAACCGCAGATTCTGCGCTAATCTTTGGAATGCTTATCCCGGTGATTGGGACAGAATCTCCCGCATGGCGATCATAGGTAACGGGCAGGTAAGAATGGCCAATCTTTCCGTTGTCGGTTCTCATACGACAAACGGCGTTTCCGCTCTGCACAGTAAAATACTCAAGAAAACAGTGTTCCATGATTTCTATAAGAATACTCCGGAAAAGTTTACGAATGTTACAAACGGCATTGCTCACCGCCGTTGGCTCTGCTTTTCCAATCCGGAACTTGCGAACCTTCTCGACAGCACTATCGGCACAGGATACCGCAAAAATCCACAGACTCTCTCCTCGTTTGCTAAATATGTAAACGACGCTTCCGTTATAGAAACTCTTCGCGCTATCAAACACCACAACAAGGAAAGATTCGCGGATAAGTACAACTCAATTACAGGCAACGCGATAGATACGCACTCTGTTTTTGACGTACAGGTAAAACGTATGCACGAATACAAGCGTCAGCTTCTCAATGTGCTTAAAATAGTTTCTCTCTATGATGAACTTTTGGCTAACCCTGATCTCGACATAAAGCCGCAGACGTTTATTTTCGGCGGTAAAGCTGCTCCCGGATACTACTTCGCTAAGAAAGTTATCAAACTCATCTGGGCGCTCGGTCAGGAAATAGATAAAAATCCGAAGATACGCGAGAAGCTCCGTGTTATTTATCTTGAAGATTATAACGTAAGCACGGCTGAGATACTTATGCCTGCTACGGATATCTCCGAACAAATCTCTCTTGCAGGCAAAGAGGCTTCCGGTACCGGCTGTATGAAGTTTATGATAAACGGTGCTCTCACTCTCGGTACGCTCGACGGCGCAAATGTCGAAATGGCTGAGGCTGTCGGCAAAAACAATATCTATATCTTCGGACTTACCGCAGAAGAAGTTGATGAACTTTGGAGACGCGGATACAATTCAATGCTTTACTATAAAACGAACAGCAGACTCAAATCTACTGTGGACCGTATCGCACGCGGCTTCAACGGACAGGACTTTGCAGATATTATCAATTACTTCCTTGCAGGAGGCAAGATTGCCGATCCTTATATGTGCTTTGCCGATTTTGAATCCTATGTGAAGATGGCACAGAACATTATAGACGACTATTCAGACAGAGATACATGGACAAAACGTTCGCTTCTCAACATCGCGGCTGCCGGAAGATTCGCTTCCGACAGAAGCATTTCCGAATATGCAAATAATATTTGGAATATTAAATCTGTAAAGGAATAAATTTTTATGGCAAGTTTTATAAAAGGAACTAAAATTTGGAACAGGATTGAGAAAAAGATTATTATCTCCGACGGGACGGAAACAGAGGCAGGTCTCTGCGGCGCTTTTACTCTTGACAGTGTTGTACGCTTTGTCCTTGACATGAAAATTTTTGCTTCAAGTGCAAAATTGATATTTATCTCCGATGAAAGCGGCGAAAGAAAAGAATTTGAGATGAGCTCAAACTGTGACGGAAGCTTTTTTGCTCAGATCCCCATGAGGGATATATCGCGGGAAAGCGGTCTGTTCTTTTATGAATACTTGCTTAAAAACGCGCACGGCAATTTTTTCGTCGTGCGCGACAATTCTGATTTTTCGGAGAAGATCGTCGGTGAAGAACCTCATGGAGATTCATGTTTTCAGCTTCTCATTTATGAGAAGCGCGAAAAATACCCGGAATTTTTCCGAGGCGGCATAGCTTATCAGATATTTGTCGACAGATTCTTTCGCGGCGGAAATGAGGAAGTCAAGCCCGATGCGAAAATAAACCCCGATTGGTACAACGGCATCCCCGCATATTACAGACCCGGCGATAAGGATTTTAAAAACAACGTCTTTTTTGGCGGAGATCTGCCGGGGGTTGAAAAGAAACTTTCTTATTTGGCGTCTTTGAGGGTTACTACCATATATCTTAATCCAATATTTTCATCCTCTTCAAATCATAAATATGATACGGCGGACTATATGGAGATAGATTCCATGTTCGGCGGATACGAAGCGTTCCTCTCTCTCATGAAAGCGGCTAAAAAGCGCAATATTACCGTTATTCTTGACGGAGTTTTCAATCATACAGGCGCCGACAGTATCTATTTCAACAAATACGGAAAGTACAACAGCGTAGGCGCGTATCAGTCCAAAAAATCTCCGTATTATGAATGGTATAATTTTATTGAATTTCCAGATAAATACGAATCTTGGTGGGGATTTGAAAATCTTCCCAGAGTGATGAGCGACACTCCTTCATATAAAAAATTTCTTTTCAGCGAAAACGGCGTTATTCGCAAATATATCCGCGACGGCGCTTGCGGCTGGCGTATAGATGTAGCCGACGAACTTTCCGATGAATTTTTGGAGGAACTTTCGGCGGCGGCGCAAAAGGAAAAGAAGGACGCCATAATTATCGGAGAGGTTTGGGAAGACGCATCTAATAAAATTTCCTATGGAAAGCGTCGCTCCTATTTTTCCGGAAAAGAACTTGACTCGGTTATGAATTATCCCATGCGCGAGGCGATAATCGCTTATGTGCGCCATGGCGATATGTGGAAATTCATGCGTACGGCAAACTCTCTTTACTGCAACTATCCGAGGGAAGTGACGCATCAGCTTCTCAATATTCTCGGTTCGCACGATACGGTAAGAGCGATAACCATGCTTGCCGGTTCGAACAGCGAAGGACTTTCATCGGATATGTTAGCTCACAAGAAAATGACGGCAAATGAATATAAGCTCGGAGTAAAACGACTTAAACTCGCATATTTCATACTTGCGACGATCCCCGGAGTTCCTTGCATTTATTACGGAGATGAAATAGGCATGGAAGGCGAGAAAGATCCTTTCAACAGAAGAACTTATCCGTGGGGCAAGGAAAATAAGGAACTTTTATGTTATTTCCGCAAGGTCGGAAGAATGAGAAGGGCAGAACGTGCTTTTGCGGATGCCGATTTTGAGATAATGTATATCGACCGTTCCATTCTGGTCTTTGAACGCAGAAGCGGCTCAGATACCTTGGTTATCGTCGTAAATCGTTCCAAGGCGACTTATATTTTTAATTCCGATATTGAGGCTACAGAGCTTTTTTCTCGCCGCACGGAAAGTAAGTTTGAGGTGAAAAGCATGGGGGCTGCTTGCTTTAAGCTGCCGAGCGATGTAAAATACGGTATCACTCCAAAACTTAAAAGCGCGCACATATCGAAAAGATGGCGGCGTTCGGAAGGTTGATTAAAGCAATGATGAAAAAAATACTTGCTTTTTCGGCTGTTATATGTATAATTGTTTCTATCTGCACAGTGTTTTCCTCATGCGAAGAAGCTGACATTATAGTTTCTCAAGTCGGGCATGAGAGTTATGAAAATACTGCCGCCGGTTTGAGCGGAGAAATAACTATTACGGTAAATATTTCATCGGGAACTTTCCATCTCGATGAAAATTGCAGATATGCCGCAAAAATCAATGAAAAAAACAAAAAGACTCTTATTTATTCCGATGCACGCACGGCTTTGGAAGACGGATATATTCCGTGTTCCTTGTGCGCCGGGGAATATAAAGATTAAACGGAGGAAAAATGGTTATTTTTGATACCATCTTTGAAAGAAAAAAACTGCAGATTTCCGTTTATGCGGAAAATGTTGTTCGCATAAGAGTGAGCGATAATTTTGAACCCACACTCTTTGAAAAGTACAAAATCTACAGATCCCCCGACGAAACGGGCGAAACCGTTATAGACGGTGTAAAGACTGGTAAACTCAAAGTTACATATGAAGGCGGAAAGATCAAATTCTCATCTGACAAATTTGAAAGAGTTATTGATCTTGCTAATCCCAATGTCGGAGAGATAAAGAACTACATGAACGAACGCCTGAACGGATTTCATGATGAGCATGTGGTCATTATCGGCTCTGAGGATGAAGAACAGCTTGAAACGAAAACCGTAGATTTTCAGACGGATCCCAAGTACATCACGGTTAAGACTGAAAACGATATTTTCTACGGCCTTGGTGAAAGCAACACTGATCGTCTTATATTGAACGGAAAAACATACCGTCAGCGCGTTGTATATCAGAAATATGAGATCCCGGTGCCTTTTCTTATGACGCCCAGCGGTTACGGTATCCTTGCAAATACGTCGTTCTGGCATGGCATAGACGTATGCGCCAGAAAGAGTGATGAGATAGTTTGGTATTTGCCTCAGGGCGATATCGACTTTATGATTTTTGCCGGGGACGATATGCGTGCCGTGCTCGAACGTTTTACATATGTAACAGGACGCCCCGCACTCCTTCCCAAATGGGCATACGGCTTGACTTTCATAGAGCTATGTCAGGCGACGCAGTTTGACGTTATGAACGATGCTGAGCGTTTCCGTACCCATGAAATTCCATGCAGCGCGATAAGCCTTGAGCCAGGATGGACTGTGAGACGCTATGACTTTTCAACCGAAAAGGTTTGGAATAAAGACAGATATTATATCAATGACTGGGCGCGCAGCGACAAACCCAACCCCAGCTTTTTCTCCTCGGCGCTCAAACGCACGGGATTCAGACTTCACCTCTGGATGTGCTGCCAGTTTGACTTTACTGCAAATGAGGAAAGACTTAGCGGCAACACCGAATGTGCGCCTGAGATACCTGCATTCTTTGATCATCTTAAACAGTTCTGCAACGACGGCGCAGATTCGTTCAAAGTCGATCCTTGTCGCATGGTAGACACTTCCGATGAAACTAAGGTTTATGCAAACGGCAGGAGCGAGGCTGAAATGCACAGTTTGCTTCAAACTCTTGTTGTTAAGGAAATGTATCATGGCGCAAGAAAACACCGCGGCAATGTTCGTCCCATGCATCACTACTGCGGCGGTTACACCGGAACAGGCGCGCTCACGGCGGCGACAACCGGTGACACGGGCGGCGGACTCAATACTCTTGCTTGGATACTCAACTGCGGCATGTCTGGTATGTCCAATATGACATGCGATATGAATATATTCAACACCCCCGGTATCCATTATGCGTTTTTCACAGGCTGGTGTCAACTTAATTCCTGGGCTGGATTTGAGCATCCTTGGTGGGCAGGAGAGAAGCAATACAATATCTTTAAATTTTATGACACGCTTCGTTATGCGCTTATGCCCTATATATATTCTGCTTCTATCGAAGCGAATATGACGGGTATGCCTATTTGTCGTGCGCTTCCTCTCGTATTTGATGATGAGTTGGCGAGCAACACAATTTCCGAATATATGTTTGGCGACAATATCCTTGTCGGAGCGTTTACGAATAAGATGTATTTGCCTCAGGGGTATGTGTGGTACGACGCATGGACAGGAGAAGAATATGAAGGCGGACAGGAGATAACAGTATCAGTTCCCGAAAATCGCGGAGGTCCTCTGTTTATCCGCGGCGGCGCCATTATCCCGACGGAGAAACCCAAGCAGTATGAGGACGATATCAATACGAAGAACATCATACTCAATCTTTATCCGTCAGGAAACAGCGAATACACGCTTTATGAAGACGACGGTGTGACATTCGATTATGAAAAGGGCGAAAGAGCTTCCACACGCTTCGAAATGGATGAAACACGCAGCGGTTGCACAATAAAGATTGGCAACAGGGAGGGTTACTTTAAAGGCATGGCGGAAGGCAGAACTTATTCTGCTAAAGTTCGTCTGCACAGTGCCCCTTCTTCCGTCAAAGTTGACGGTGCTAAGACGTACTTTGACTATGCCGATGGCTTTGCGACATTCGAGATAGGCAAAGGCAAACTCGTTGAAATAGAATACTGATATGAAATAAAAAAGTATCAACACTAATTTAGTGTTGATACTTTTTTTGCCGCCCTGCGGGATTAGAACCATTGTCCAAAATCGATGCCGAACTCGAACCTGAATGAAGAATGTTCGTTCTTTACATTCTCCAAAACTCGGTATCGTTATAAACAAAGTCGGCTTGTTTCTTCTCGGAAAATTTCTCGGTCGGATAGCCTTGCGGAATAAGCTCAATATATCGTGAATTTTCCGCCCGTCCATCGACACCTTCTTTGCTAAGTGTTGGGCGAGCAAAACGGAAAGTGTTCTTGGTCATATAGTTTTTGTAATACTCCTTGTCAAATTCATCGCCATTATGACTTGCGGTCTTGTTTTCAAATATAGGCTCGCCAGAGATAAGAAGCTCACGCAGATGAGGCAGGGATACATACTTTCCGTTCTTGTCCTTCAGATACAGTCTCCATGTAGGATCAAACATGATCCGCTTGCCCGACGGCAAGCGGCAATCGACGACAACATGGCAATCGTCAAATGGCTCCTCATATGGCAAACAGGTAATGTGCTGTGCCTTGATGCCGTTCAGGCGTAAAAGAGACGCCAAAAGTATAGCAAGACCGCGGCAGTTTGATTTATATTCGTTCTTCTCACAAAATTCTATCAAGTCGGTAACCGTTCTGCCCGAACCGAGTCCTCGTGTCCCGTTATGACCAAAGTGATCGCAAACAAAGTCAAGGAGCTTAAACGCAAGGGCGTCATCAGTATTGCTTAGACCGCTAACATAAGTGGAATAATCATATTTTTCAAGAATCGAAGGGATATTTCCTCCGAGAACAAATTCAGTTTCACAACCATATTCACGGCTTCTGTCATATTCGGCATGCCGCTTCAGGAGCGAAAGCCGGCTCTCCTCTGATTTGGGAACAAACAGCTCGGTGGGAAGATATTTGTATGGCTCATTGGCAGGTGTGTCAGAAACCCGTTTGTATGTAATTGCTGTTTCTTTGCCGAACTGCGTATAATAGCCTATGAGCTTGTTATCCTCATATTTCACATGATAAACCATTCGGTAATACTCATCGTTGATTTCAAAGCAAAAATAACCGTCTTTTTCATATACGCAATTTGGCTCAAAATTGTAATGACCAGATGATGTAAAAGACATCTTCATGCGGAGTGGAGATTCATCGAAAATATTCAAAGTTTCTCCAAGTTCTTCTTTATACCATTGTCCTATAAGTTTTTTATCCATTCTGCAAGCTCTCCTTTTTTCTATAATCTCAAAAATCTTTTTCTTCATATAAAAATCATATTACACAAACCTTTAAAATTCAAGTCTTTTGTTCTCTTGGTCACAGATTCATGTTTATAAAACGGTAAAGTATGAAACAAATGGCGTCGGTTCAAGTCCAACAGATTTACAAAAGGGTGCAATGGAAAAAGCAAAAAAGCCTTGTTTTACAAGGCTTTTTTGCGGAGGGGTTGCAAAACTGTACCCGAAATATGGCCCGCCCTGCGGGATTCGAACCCGCAACCGTCAGAATCGGAATCTGATACTCTATCCTATTGAGCCAAAGGCGGAAAATGCAACACCGCTTATGCGGTATTGCAAAATATATTTGCTTTAAAAAATTATGTGGTAGACTTATATATTATTTCTTGCTGATTTCTCTCATTGCTTCGGTTACTGCCTTGGCAAGCTGATCCGGACACGAAGTACCTCTGCCTCTGCAATCCGTTCCCGTAAGACGTTTTACGAGTTCGTAAGCATTCATGCCTTCAGCCAATGCTGCCAGTCCCTGAGTGTTTCCGTGACAGCCGCCTTCAAAAGCGACGTTTTTTACAATATTGCCGTCAAGCTCGAACGTTATCTTTCTTGAGCAAACTCCTTTGGGAGAATAAGAAAATTGATTTGACATTATAGATTACCTCATGATATTATATATAATTAGAGTATATCTCATTTTTGCATGCGTTTATTTTACCATAATTTTTTGTATAATAAAAGTCTTTTTGTAATGAAAAAAATATTTTGTGCACTTATTACAATAAAAAAGAGAGAAAATCTTTAAATTTATACATATTTTTTTCAAAAAACTATTGCATTTTTTGAAAAAATATAGTATCATGATTATACTTGATGTGCGATGACGCGGGAGGTTGCTGCGAAAGCAGGTTATTTCCGCTGAGTATGTCCGAAACAATTCGGGCGAGAAAATTTCAGAACACTATTGCATATCTCCTGGATATTGCACCGCGTGCGGTTGTCAATCCGTTAAAGGAAAATGCACATTTACCACCGGAGTCCCCTTGGAAACATAGAACCCTTGAGCTATCCGGTTTTTAATATGGCCAAGGTGGAAACGCCCGGCTGGGTGTTACTGAAATGTCCGCCCCCAAAAAATCCAAAACACTATTTCAGGAGGCAAAATCAAGTGGCAGCAAGTGAAAAAATCAGAATCAAACTGAAAAGCTATGACAGCGCGCTTATCGATGCAGCTGCGGAAAAATTCGTAGACGCTGCAAAGAGAAACGGTGCTACCGTATCCGGTCCCGTTCCGCTCCCCACGGACAGAGAAGTTATCACGATTCTCCGTGCGGTTCACAAATACAAAGATAGCCGCGAGCAGTTTGAAATGAGAACTCACAAGAGACTTATCGATGTTATCAAACCTTCTCAGAAGACGGTTGAAGCTCTTACAAGTCTCGAACTTCCGGCCGGAGTTGAAGTAGAAATCAAACTTTAATTTTAATATATTTTGATTTCGCAACCGTGCGGTTGATATGAGTGTTGCCTACCTTATATTATATGTAGCACGGCGGTTGGTCAAGTTGACCCGCTCTTATGAAGGTCAACCAATAACTAATACAGGAGGAAATAACAATGAAAAAAGGTATCATAGGCAAGAAGATCGGTATGACTCAGATTTTCGATGATAACGGAAATGTCATCCCGGTTACAGTGATCGAAGCAGGCCCTTGTGTTGTGGCTCAGAAGAAAACTGTTGAAAAAGACGGTTACAGCAGCGTACAGCTCGGATTTGAAGATATCGCTGAAAGAAAGCTTAACAAAGCTGAAAAAGGCCATTTCGCAAAAAGCGGCGTGGCTGCAAAAAGACATCTCAAAGAATTCAGACTTGATGATGCAGAAAACATGAACGTCGGCGACATTGTCTCCGCTGACACATTCGTTTCAGGAGACAGAGTTGATATCACGGGTATCACAAAAGGCCGCGGTTATACCGGTACGATCAAAAGATGGAATGGCCACATTCTCAGAATGACTCACGGTACAGGCCCTATCCACCGTCAGGCAGGTTCCATGGGCGCAAACTCTACGCCTTCCAGAATCTACAAAAATAAAAAGATGGCTGGTCAGTACGGTAACGAAACATCTACGGTTCTCAACCTCGATGTAGTTCGTGTTGATAAAGATAAAAATCTCATCGCTGTTAAAGGTGCCGTTCCCGGTGCTAAAGGCGGCATAGTGTTCATTCGCAACACTGTCAAAGCTTAAGAAGGAGGATATAGACAATGGCTAATGTAAAGGTTTTGAATATGGCCGGCGCAGAAGTTGGCACGATCGAACTTAACGACGCGGTTTTCGCTGTTGAAGTAAGCTCCGGCGTTCTTCACGCTGCTGTCAGAGCATATCTTCTTAATCAGAGACAGGGTACGCAGTCCACACTTACAAGAAGCGAAGTTTCCGGCGGCGGCAAGAAGCCCTGGAGGCAGAAAGGCACAGGCCGTGCAAGACAGGGTTCCACACGTTCTCCTCAGTGGACACACGGCGGCGTTGCTCTCGGTCCGAAGCCCAGAACATACCGCACGGATCTCAACAAGAAAGTTAGAAGACTTGCTCTCCTTGGAGCGCTTTCCGGTAAGGTTGCTGAAGACAACTTCAAAGTTATCGACGCGATTACTGCTACGGAATATAAAACAAGAGTTATGGCGGACATGCTCAAAGCAGTTAATGCCGGCAAAAAAGCTCTTATCGTCTTTGCTGAAAAGAATGATATGGCTATCGGCAGCTGCCGCAATATCCCCGGTGTTAAGACAGCTTACACCAACACTCTTAACGTATACGACATTCTCAACAGCGACACAATCGTAATTGAGAAAGCCGCTACACAGAAAATCACGGAGGTGTATGCGTGATGAAGTTTGCACATGATATAATTGTCAGACCTGTTATTACAGAAGCAAGCCTTGAAGCCACGAAGAACATGAGATATACTTTCGAGGTTGCTCCCGAAGCTACAAAATCCGAAATTGCAAGCGCGGTTGAAGAAGTTTTCGGCGTTCAGGTTGCAGACGTTAACACAATCAATATGAAGAGAAAGCCGAAATCTCTCGGCGTACATTCCGGCTACACAAAGTCTTGGAAAAAGGCTATCGTTACTCTTAAAGCCGGTTCCAAATCCATCGAATTCTTCGATGGCATGATTTGATGAGGAGGGGTAAGACTAATGGCTACTATAAAGTATAAACCGACTACCCCCGCCAGACGTAATATGTCCGTTCCGGATTTTGCAGAGATCACTAAGTTCACTCCTGAGAAGAGCCTTATTGAAATCAAGAAGAAACATGCCGGAAGAAACAGCTACGGCAAAATCACAGTTCGTCACCATGGCGGCGGCAACAAACAGAAATACAGAAAGATCGACTTCGTTCGTCCTTTCCATGACGGTGCCGAAACAGTTATCGGCATCGAATACGATCCTAACCGTACAGCTTATATCGCACTCGTTCAGAACGAAGCAGGCGAGAAGAAGTACACAATCGCTCCCGTAGGTCTCACGGATAACGACGTTATCTACTCCGGTGAGCATGCCGATATCAAACCCGGCAACACACTTCCCGTTTCCGCTATCCCCGTAGGTACTTTCATCTACAACATTGAGCTTTATCCCGGCAAAGGCGCTCAGCTCGTAAGAAGCGCAGGCACTGCTGCTCAGCTCATGGCTAAGGAAAACGGAATGGCTCAGGTAAGACTTCCTTCCGGTGAAGTGCGAATCATTCGTCTTGACTGCCATGCAACTATCGGTCAGGTTTCCAACATCGATCACGAAAATGTTAAGATCGGTAAAGCCGGTAAGATGCGTCATCGCGGCGTTCGTCCGACGGTTCGCGGTTCTGTCATGAACCCCTGCGATCACCCTCACGGTGGTGGTGAAGGACGTTCTCCTATCGGTCGTCCCAATCCTGTAACTCCTTGGGGCAAACCTGCATTGGGTTATAAGACAAGAAATAAGAAGTCCAGAACCGAAAAGTTCATCGTAAGACACAGAAACGGTAAATAATAGAAGGAGGCATTAGAAAATGAGCAGAAGCCTTAAAAAAGGACCTTTCGTTGAAGCTAAGCTCTTTGCAAGAGTGGAAGCAATGAACGAAAAGGGCGAAAAGAAGGTTGTTAAAACTTGGTCCCGTGCTTCCGTAATATTCCCTGAATTCGTTGGTCATACAATTGCGGTTCACGACGGCAGAAAACACGTTCCGGTATATGTAACTGAAGATATGGTTGGACACAAACTCGGTGAGTTTGCTCCCACAAGAACATTCAAAGGTCACGCCGGTTCTAAAACATCAAATAACGGTAAATAATCTCGCACCAAAGCGAAGGGAGGCAATTTGTAAATGGAATCCAGAGCATATCTTAAATATGCCAGAATATCCCCGCGCAAAGTACAGATAGTGCTTGACCTCATTAGAGGTAAGGATGCGGGAACAGCAATGTCAATTCTTAAAAACACTCCTAAATCTGCGAGTGAGTATCTTATAAAGCTTTTGAACAGCGCTATTGCAAACGCTGATCACAACTTCCACATGGACGTTTCCAAGCTTTATGTGAGCGAATGCTTCGTTTGCCCCGGCCCGACTCTCAAGAGAATCATGCCCAGAGCAAAAGGCAGCGCAGACAGAATCCTTAAGAGAACAAGTCACGTTACAATGGTTCTCAAGGAAAGAGAAGCTTAAAGAAGGAGGTTAATTAAGATGGGTCAGAAAGTTAATCCGCACGGTCTTCGTGTCGGTGTAATTAAAGATTGGGATTCAAGATGGTTCGCTAAAGACGAAGTTTTCGGCGACACACTCGTTTCCGACTACAAGATTAGAAAATATCTCAAAGAAAACCTCAAACTTGCCGGTGTTCCTAAAATCGAAATCGAACGCAACAATGCCGGAATCAAGGTCCTCATCCACTGCGCTAAACCCGGTATGGTTATCGGTCGCGGCGGTGCGGAAATTGAAAAGCTTCGCGTTAAGCTCGAACAGATGACGGGCAAAGCCGTTGCAGTAAACGTTGAAGAGGTTAAAACTCCTGATCTCAACGCTCAGCTCGTTGCCGAAAGCGTTGCAGCTCAGCTCGAAAAGAGAATCGCGTTCCGCCGTGCTATGAAACAGGCTATCGGCAGAACGATGCGCCTCGGTGCAAAGGGTATCAAGATCACTCTTTCCGGTCGTCTCGGCGGTGCGGAAATTGCAAGATCTGAACATTATCATGAAGGCACAATTCCGCTTCAGACGATTCGTGCCGACATCGATTACGGTTTTGCTGAAGCTGATACAACTTACGGTAAAATCGGCGTTAAGACATGGATCTACAAAGGTGAAGTTCTCGCTGATAAGAAGTTGAACGCTTCCGCTCCGGTTGAAAAGCCTCGTGATTCCAGAAGAAATGACCGCGACAACAACCGTCGCAGACACAATTCTCAGGGTCAGAGACGTTCCAGAGAAGAAGGAGGCAGAAAATAATATGTTAATGCCGAAAAGAGTTAAATATCGTCGCGTTCACCGCGGCAGACTTACGGGTAAAGCTTACAGAGGCAACACGATCACTTACGGTCAGTACGGTCTCGTAGCAACGGAACCTGCATGGATCACAAGCAACCAGATCGAAGCTGCCCGTATCGCTATGACGCGTTACATCAAACGTGGCGGTCAGGTTTGGATCAAAATTTTCCCTGACAAACCTATCACGGAAAAACCTGCTGAAACTCGAATGGGTTCCGGTAAAGGTTCGCCCGAATACTGGGTAGCGGTTGTAAAACCGGGCAAGGTTATGTTTGAAATGGGCGGAGTTGACGTTGAAGTTGCTAAAGAAGCTATGCGTCTTGCATCTCACAAACTCCCCATCAAATGTAAATTCGTAGTAAAAGACGCAGAGGAGGAATAATACAGTGAAAGCAACAGAACTCAGAAAAATGACTTCCGCTGAACTCACCTCTAAGCTCAAAGAACTCAAGGGCGAACTTTTCAATCTTCGCTTCCAGAATGCAATAAATCAACTCGATAATCCCCACAAGATCACGGAAGTCAAGCACGATATTGCAAGAGTTATGACTGTTCTTCGTGAGAAGAACGCTGAATAAGCTGTAAGAGAGGAGAAAAGTCATGGAAGCTACAAGAAATTTGAGAAAGACCAGAGTAGGAACGGTCGTTTCCGATAAAATGGATAAGACGATCGTAGTTGCTGTCGTTGACAACGTTAAGCATCCGAAATACGGCAAGATTCTTAAAAGAACAACAAAATTCAAAGCGCATGATGAAAACAACGAGTGCGCTGTAGGCGACAGAGTTAAAATAATGGAAACAAGACCTCTTTCCAAAGACAAGAGATGGAGACTTGTTGAAATTATCGAAAAAGCAAAATAATTTCATTTCATTACGTGCGGCACATTAAAAAATAAGTCCGCACGGTGTGAATTGGTTTAGGAGGAAAGCACAGTGATACAACAGCAATCACTTATGAAAGTAGCCGATAATACCGGCGCAAAAGAACTTATGTGTATTCGTGTGCTCGGCGGTAGCGGCAGAAGATATGCCAATATCGGAGATGTAGTTGTTGCCTGCGTAAAAAAGGCGGCAGCCGGCGGTACTGTTAAAAAAGGTGAAGTTGTTAAAGCGGTTATTGTTCGCTCCGTTAAGGGCGTACACCGTGCAGACGGCTCTTACCTCAAGTTTGACGAAAACGCAGCCGTAATCATCAGAGATGATAAAACGCCGAGAGGCACTCGTATATTTGGACCCGTAGCAAGAGAGCTCCGCGAGAAAGATTATCTCAAAATCCTTTCTCTCGCTCCCGAAGTACTTTAATGGAGGAATCAGGAATGAAGATAGTTCATATTAAAAAAGATGATACCGTTATAGTTATTTCCGGCGATGATAAAGGCAAAAAAGGTAAAGTTATCGCGGTATCTCCCGAAGAGGGAAAAGCTATTGTCGAGGGCGTAAATAAGCAGAAAAAGCATATGAAACCCAGAAGACAGGGCGACACAGGCGGCATCATCGACGTTGACGGCGCTATTTACACATCTAAACTTGCTCTTGTTTGCAAAAATTCCAAATGTGCAAACAATGACAAAGCCACAAGAACAAAAATCAAGATTCTTGAAAACGGCAAAAAAGTCCGCGTTTGTGCAAAATGCGGCGAAGAAATTTAATGCGGAGGTAAAGGACAATGGCAGCAAGATTGAAAGAATTTTATACGTCGGAAGTCGCTCCCGCATTGATGAAAAAATTCAATTATAAGAGTCCGATGCAGATCCCTAAGTTTGATAAAATCGTTATCAACGTAGGCGCAGGCGAAGCTAAAGACAATGCTAAAGCAATCGACAGCATAATGGCGGACCTTGCGGCAATCACGGGTCAGAAACCTGTTCCCACGTTTGCAAAAAAATCCGTTGCTAACTTCAAACTCAGAAAGGGTATGAAGATCGGTGTTAAAGTAACGCTTCGCGGCGATAAGATGTATGAGTTTATGGATAGACTCTTCAACATTGCGCTTCCCCGTGTACGTGACTTTAAGGGCATCAACGCTAACGCTTTTGACGGACGCGGCAACTATTCTCTCGGACTTAAAGAGCAGATCATATTCCCCGAAATCGATTATGATAAAGTTGACAAGGTTCGCGGTATGGACATCGTGTTCGTAACCACAGCACCTAACGACGAAGAAGCAAAAGAGCTCCTCACACTTATGGGCGCTCCCTTTGCTAGATGACGGAGGAGATTGAAATATGGCAAAGATGGCTATGAAGCTCAAACAGCAGAAACCCCAGAAGTATTCTACAAGAGAATACACAAGATGCAAAATTTGCGGCAGACCTCACGGTTATATGCGTAAATTCGGCATCTGCCGTATCTGCTTCCGCGAGCTCGCTTACAAAGGTCAGATTCCCGGCGTAAAAAAATCCAGCTGGTAATCATATAATTAATAAAAGCTCCAACTCTACCGGAAGGAAAACCGAAAGGTTTTAACCACCGATATGCCGCCGGGCACAAAGTCCGGCAGCAAGGATTAAGCGAAAGGGAAGTATTTTCCCGAAACTTGAAAAAACTTGCATAAAAATAAGGAGAAAAATTCAAATGCAGATTTCAGACGTAATTGCTGATATGCTTACGCGTATCAGAAACGCTAACAATGCAAAACACGAAACAGTTGATGTTCCTGCTTCGGGTGTTAAAAAAGCTATTGCGGATATCCTCGTAGAAGAAGGATACGTAAAAGGCTACCAGATCATCGAAGACGGCAAACAGGGTATTATCAGAATCACTCTTAAATACGGCCGCGGCAAAGAAAAAACGATCCAGGGACTTCGCAGAATTTCCAAACCCGGTCTTCGCATCTATTCTAACTGCGAAGATATCCCGAGAGTTATGAACGGTCTCGGAACAGTTATTATTTCTACATCCAAGGGTATCATGACCGGCAAAAAGGCTCGCAGCCTCAATGTCGGCGGCGAAATCCTTGCCTTTGTATGGTAATGGGAGGTAAAGTAAGATGTCAAGAATAGGCAAAAAAGAAATTACCATTCCCGCCGGCGTAGAAGTAAAACTCGACGGCAACCACATCACGGTTAAGGGACCTAAGGGTACTTTGGAGCGCGAACTCCACAAAAATATGATCATCACGGTTGACGGCTCTGTAATCAAAGTTGAACGTCCCAATGATGACAAACTCAACAGATCTCTTCATGGTCTGACACGTACGCTCATCGATAACATGATCATCGGCGTTACGGAAGGCTACTCCAAAAAGCTTGAGCTTGTTGGCGTAGGTTACAAGGCGGTTAAAAACGGTAAATCTCTCGTTCTCAGCCTTGGTCATTCTCATCCCATCACCTTCAATGAAGACGAAAAGATCTCCTTTGAAGTGCCGGATTCTTCCACGATCATCGTAAAAGGATATGACAAGCAGCTCGTAGGCGCTATCGCAGCTCAGATCCGTGAAAAGAGACCGCCTGAACCGTACCTCGGCAAAGGTGTTAAATATTCCGGCGAATACATTCGCCGCAAAGCCGGAAAAACCGGTAAATAATGAAAGGAGTGGAGTAACATGGTATCCAGAAGAGATGTCAACGAGCTCAGACTTGCTCGTCACAAAAAAGTTCGCGCGAAAATTTCCGGAACAGCAGCAAGACCCCGTCTTTGCGTATATCGTTCCCTTGCTCATATTCGCGCGCAGGTAATCGACGATACAAAGGGTATTACTCTTGTATCAGCTTCCACCCTTGAAAGCACATTTACCGGCAACGGTGGAAACAAAGAAGCAGCAAGAACTATCGGTAAGATCATAGCTGAACGCGCTATCGCAGCCGGCATCACGGAAGTCGTATTCGACCGCGGCGGTTATGTTTACACAGGTAGAGTTAAAGAACTTGCAGACGGCGCCCGCGAAGGCGGCCTCAAATTCTGAGGAGGAGGAAAAACATGGCTAAAATTATCGATCCCGCAACACTCGAACTCCAGGAGAGAACAGTTGCGACAAACCGTGTTTCCAAAACCGTTAAGGGCGGTCGTATCGCACGTCAGACTGCAATCATGGTTGTAGGCGACGGCAATGGTCACGTTGGCTACGGTCTTGGAAAAGCGTCCGAATATCCTGAAGCTATCCGCAAAGGTATCGAAGACGCAAAGAAAAATCTGATTGAAGTTTCCCTCAACGGAAACACAATCCCCCACGAAGTAATCGGCGAATTCGGCGCGGCAAAAGTTCTTCTTAAACCCGCTGCTCCCGGTACCGGTATCATTGCCGGCGGCGCTGTACGTGCTATTGTTGAAATGGCAGGTATCAGAGACATTCGTGCTAAATGCTTGCGTTCAAGCAACCCCACGAACGTTGTTAAGGCAACATTTGAAGGTCTTAAAGCACTTCGCACAGCTGAGCAGGTTGCTGCAATGCGCGGTGTAAGCTTCAACAAGGAAAATAACTGAGGAGGCCGAACATGGAAAAAATCAAAATAACACTTGTTCACAGCCTTATCGGCGGTTCCCCGAAACAGAAAGCAACTGCGAAAGCTCTTGGACTTTCAAAGATCGGCGATTCTACAATTCAGAACAATGACGCTTCCGTTTTGGGAAAAGTTAAAGTAGTATCTCACCTTGTCAAGGTGGAAAATGCGTAATCCTGCCTAAGCTCGATTAGCAAGAAAATTTAATTTATATTAAAAAATTCACAGTGTAAGGAGGATAACCCAAAATGAAGCTTCATGAACTTTCCCCGGCGGCAGGTTCTGTAAAAGAATCTTTCCGCAAAGGCAGAGGTGTCGGCTCCGGTAACGGAAAAACAGCAGGCAAGGGTCATAAAGGCCAGAATGCTCGTTCCGGCGGCGGTGTTCGTCCCGGATTTGAAGGCGGTCAGATTCCGCTTTCCAGAAGACTTCCTAAAAGAGGTTTCAATAACGTTTTCGCCAAAGAATATGCTATTGTAAATGTCGAGACAATAAACAACGCTTTTGAAGACGGTGCTGTTGTTAATGCCCAGACACTTTTGGAAAACGGTGTTGTTAAAAAACTTTTGAACGGAGTTAAGGTTCTCGGCCGCGGCGAAATCACAAAGAAAGTAACTGTACAAGCTACGAAAATCTCTGCTTCCGCAAAAGAGAAAATAGAGGCAGCAGGCGGAAAGTGCGAGGTGGTATAACTTGTTCAAGACGCTCAGAAACGCATGGAAAATTAGCGAGCTTCGCTCAAAAATCCTTTTCACGCTCTTGATCATTGCGTTATACCGTATCGGCACAGCGATCCCCGTGCCTTTCACTGATTACCAAGCGTTGCTCGGTACAGGCGCCCAGGAAATGTTTACAACAGGCGTTTTCGGATATCTTAATATACTTTCCGGCGGCGCTCTTTCATCAGCAACGCTATTTGCGCTTTCTGTAACACCTTACATTAACGCGCAGATTATTATCCAACTTCTTACTGTCGCCTTACCGGTCCTTGAAAAATGGGCTAAGTCAGGCGACGCAGGAAGAAAGAAAATCGATAAACTTACTCGCATATTTACGATTGTATTATCCGTTATCACAGCTATCGGCTACTACATGATCATGGATCAGTTAGGTATTGTAACAACTACAAGAGTTCACTGGTTCTTTGCAGCAGCCGTTATCGTTCTCGCTTTTACGGCAGGCGGTTGTATAGTTATGTGGCTCGGCGAAAAGATCGACGAGCAAGGTATAGGCAACGGTATCTCCATGATACTTTTTGCAAACATAGTAGCTGCTCTTCCGGACAACATTGTTTCCTATGTTGCTACACTTTCCGGTTCTGATGTTGCTGTATGGCTCAAATGGATTCTCGGAATCGCTACTGCACTTATAATTATTGCATCTCTCGTATTTGTAATATATATGTCAGACGCTGAAAGAAGAATCCCTGTTCAGTATGCAAAGAGAGTTGTAGGCCGCAAGATGTACGGCGGTCAAAGTTCCAACCTTCCCATTAAACTCAATATGTCCGGCGTTATGCCTGTTATCTTTGCGAGCATGATAGTTTCTTTTGTTCCTACAATACTGGCTATCGTTGAGAGTGCAAGAGGAACTGCTTTTGCAGATGGTTCTTTCTGGGATGTTGTTCAGGGTCTGTTTGAATCGACAAGTCCCCTTTACATCATTCTCCTTTTGATACTCATTATCGCATTTGCTTATTTCTACATTTCGATATCTTTCAACCCCGTTGAGGTTTCCAACAACCTTATGCAGCAGGGCGGCTTTATTCCCGGTATCCGTCCCGGAAGACCTACAGCTCAGTATATTACAAAAGTACTCAACAAAGTAGTGCTTATGGGTGCGCTCTTCCTTTCCATAGTGGCTTGCGTTCCTCATATACTCAATGCTGTTTCCGGCGGTTTGCTCGGTCTGATCTCGTTCAGCGGCACGACGCTTCTCATCGTTGTAGGCGTTATTCTCGAAACGTTCCGTGAGCTTGAAGCTCAGATGACAATGCGTCATTACAAAGGATTTCTTGAATAATTAAATAATTTTCACGCCGCACAAGCGGCGTGAAAATGTCAAGCTTATTCATCGATAAGGAGGTATTTTTATGAAACTTATGTTTCTCGGCGCCCCCGGCGCGGGTAAAGGCACTCAGGCGGAAATCGTCGCTAAGAAATATTCCATACCTACGATCTCTACCGGAGCGTTGCTCCGCCAAGCTATGAAAGACGGAACAGAGCTCGGTCTGAAAGCAAAAGCTTTTATCGACGCAGGCAAACTTGTTCCCGATGAAGTAGTTATTGGTATCATAAAAGAACGTCTTAATAATGACGATTGCAAGAACGGATTTATCCTTGACGGTTTCCCGAGAACGGTACCTCAGGCTGAATCTCTCGATGCAATGAATATTAAGATGGATCTTGTTATAAGCATTGAAGTTTCCGATGAGGATATTATCAAGCGTATGAGCGGCAGACGTATCTGCTCCGAATGCGGCGCTTCGTATCACACGGTACACATACCTACTAAGGTAGAAGGCGTGTGCGATGCCTGCGGCGGCAAGCTCACGATACGCGATGACGACAAACCCGAAACGGTAATTTCAAGACTTGAAGTTTATCACAAACAAACAGAACCGCTCAAAGATTATTATAAAGCGAGCGGAAAGCTTGTTCTTGTAAACGGCATGGATTCTATTGAAAATATCACGGCCGAAATAGAGAATAAACTTGATAGCATAAGAGGCTGATTCTAAATGATTCAAGTTAAAAACAGCGAACAAGTGGCTATAATGCATAAAGCCGGTAGAATCACCGGTGAAGCGCTGCTCACGGCAGCGGAGCACATCAAAGAGGGAATAAGCACATATGAACTCGATAAAGTCATCAGACATTATATCGAAAAGTGCGGTGCCAAACCTTCTTTCCTGGGCTATGCAGGATTCCCCGGAAGTGCTTGCATAAGCCTTAATGAAGAGATCATACACGGAATACCGCGTAGAGATAAGATCCTTCATGAGGGCGACATAGTTAAAATTGACGTTGGTGCGTATTATCAAGGTTTTCACGGTGATAGCGCCAGGACATTCGGAGTCGGCAAGATAAGCGATGAAGCACAGCGTCTTATCGATGTCACGCAGGAGTCTTTCAGACGCGGCGTGGCAAAAGCTGTTGCAGGAAATCGCATAGGTGATATAGGTTCTGCAATATTCGAATACGCCTCGTCGCAAGGCTACGGTGTCGTTCGAAGATATGTCGGTCACGGTGTAGGTCATGATCTGCACGAGGATCCAGAGGTTCCGAATTTCGGTACCGCCGGAAGAGGCGCGCGTCTTTTCCCCGGAATGACGATCGCTATTGAGCCTATGATAAACCAAGGAACGCATGAAGTAAAAGAGAAAAGCGACGGTTGGACGGTCGTTACCGCTGACGGCAAGCTTTCCGCTCATTACGAGCATACGGTTTTGGTGACGCCGGAAGGCGAACCTATCCTGCTCACCGATGTCTCTTAAAACTTTTTCAGACCGCAAACAATGTGTAAGTATTTTTTGTGAGGTGCACTGATGCCAAAGGACGATGTTATAGAATTTGAAGGTACCGTTATTGAGGCAATGCCCAATGCAACCTTTAAAGTAAAGCTTCCCAACGAGCACATAGTAACGGCTCAGATCTCGGGAAAGCTCAGAATGAACTTTATAAAAATAGTTCCCGGCGACAAAGTAACCGTTGAGGTTTCCATATACGATCTTAATAAAGGCCGTATCACATGGAGACTTCAGGGCGAATGATCGCCAAAACCAATAAATCATGTCATATTTAATGAAAGGAATGGTCAAGTAAATGAAAGTAAAACCTTCCGTTAAGAAAATTTGCGATAAATGCAAAATCATAAAAAGAAAAGGTCGCGTAATGGTGATCTGCGAAAATCCCAAGCACAAACAGAGACAGGGTTAATTTTTGAACTTACAAGGAGGTGTTTTTAATGGCACGTATAGCAGGTGTTGAACTGCCCAACCAGAAAAGAGTAGAGATCGGTTTGACATACATCTTCGGTATCGGCAGAAGCACAGCAAACAAGATACTTGCTAAAACAGGTATCAACCCCGACACTCGCTGCAAAGATCTTACAGAAGATGAAGTATCCAAACTTCGTGACGAAATTCAGGATTTCCACAAAGTTGAAGGTGACCTTCGCCGCGATGTTGCTCTTGATATCAAGAGACTCGTCGAGATAGGCTGCTACCGCGGCACAAGACACAGAAAAGGTCTTCCTGTTCGCGGACAGAGAACAAAAACAAACGCAAGAACAAGAAAAGGTCCCGTAAAGACCATCGCTAACAAGAAGAAATAATTAAGGAGTGATAGATAATGGCTAACGCTACAGCAAAAAAAGTAGTAAGAAAACGCCGCGAACGCAAAAACGTTGAAAAAGGCGTAGCACATATCCGTGCAACTTATAACAATACTATCGTTACTATCACTGACACAGCCGGTAACGCAATTTCCTGGGGTTCTGCAGGTGAGTTTGGTTTTAAGGGTTCCAGAAAATCCACTCCTTACGCAGCTCAGACAGTTGCTGAGGCAGCAGCAAAGATAGCTGTTGACAACGGTATGAAGACAGTAGAAGTATACGTTAAAGGACCCGGTCAGGGCAGAGAATCCGCTATTCGCGCTCTCCAGACACAGGGACTTGAAATTACTCTCATTCGTGATGTAACGCCGGTTCCGCACAACGGTTGCAGACCGCCTAAAATCAGAAGAGTTTAATTCTAAACAGGAGGTACTGATAAAATGGCAAGATATACAGGCGCTGTATGCAGACTTTGCCGCCGTGAAGGTGAAAAACTTTTCCTCAAGGGCGAACGCTGCCTTACAGAAAAATGCCCCGTAACAAGACGCGGAACAGCTCCCGGTCAGCATGGTGCGGCGCAGTCCAGAAAAAACAAAGAGTACAATATGCAGCTTCGTGAAAAACAGAAAGCTAAAAGATATTACGGTGTTCAGGAAGGTCAGTTCAGATCTTACTTTGAAATGGCAAGCAAACAGGAAGGCCAGACAGGCGAAAACCTTCTTTGCCTCGTAGAACGCCGTTTCGACAACGTCGTTTACAGAATGGGTCTTGCAGAAAGCCGTAAGGAAGCTCGTCAGCTTGTTCTTCATGCTCATTTCACTCTTAACGGCAAAAAGGCTAACATCCCTTCCATTCTCGTAAAAGTAGGCGATGTTATCGCGCTCAAATCAAGCGATTCCGAAAAGATCAAATCTCTTGTTGAGCTTATGAACGCTAAGACATTCCCGAAATGGCTTGAAGTTGATAAGACTAACTGCAGCGCAAAAGTTGTTGCTCTTCCTTCAAGAGAAGACATCGATTTCCCGTTCCAGGAGCACCTCATCGTCGAGTTGTATTCCAAATAATAATTACCCCCGATGCCATATATCATCGGGCGGTAATTCAGCTCGGCTTGATATTTGGGCGTCACAGCGCACTTCAACCTCAATAATTGTTGTGTTTTATTTTTACAGGAGGGTTAATTAGAATGAATATAGAGAAGCCTAATATTACGGCAGTAGATTTAAGTGAAGACGGAAAACACGGTTCCTTTATCGTTGAACCTCTTGAAAGAGGATACGGTACGACAATAGGCAACTCGCTTCGTCGCGTACTTCTTAGTTCGCTTCCCGGTGTTGCTGTTGTCAGCATTAAACTTTCCGGCGGCGGCAAAGATGTTCTTCATGAAATATCTACGATCCCCGGCGTAAAAGAAGATGTTTGCGAAATCGTTTTAAACGTTAAAGGCATTACTGCCAAACTTTTCTCCAACGGTCCAAAGACTGTTTCCATCGACGTTACAGGCGGTATGGAAGTTTGTGCAGGCGATATCGTTTGCGATGACGAACTTCAGATACTTAACCCCAAACATCATATAGCTACCGTGAGCGAAGGTGTTCGTTTCCACATGGATCTTACTTTTGACCACGGCCGCGGTTATGTTACGCAGGAAAGAAATAAACAGCTTTACTCCTCGGGACAACTGGGCGTCATTTTCGTAGATTCGATATTTACGCCCGTGTATAACGTAAGCTATCAGGTCGATAATACCCGCGTAGGCAATATTACAGACTTCGACAAGCTCACACTTGATGTTTTGACCAACGGTACTATCTCTGCAAGAGAAGCTGTATCGCTTGGAGCCAAGATACTCAACGAGCATCTCAACCTTTTCGTTGATCTTTCCGATGAAGCGAAGAGTGCAGAGATAATGGTTGAAAGAGAAGAAACCAAGAAAGAAAAAGTCCTTGAGATGACCATTGAGGAGCTTGACTTGTCTGTTCGTAGCTTTAACTGCTTGAAACGTGCAGGCATCGATACTGTCGAGGATCTGACAAGCAAGACTGAAGAAGATATGATAAAAGTCAGAAACCTCGGCAAAAAATCTCTCGAAGAAGTTATTCAGAAACTTCATTCTCTCGGTCTCGGTCTTAAAAAAGAAGAAGAATAATTACATTCGAAAGAATAATAAATTAAAAATTTGCGGATTTGAATCCTTTTAAAATTCGGTAAAGGAGGAATAAAATAATGCCCGGAACCAGAAAACTCGGCAGACCTACTGCTCACAGACGCGCTATGCTCAGAGGCATGGTAACATACCTCTTGGAGAACGGTTCGGTTGAAACAACGCTTACTCGTGCAAAAGAAGTTAGATCTCTTGCAGAGAAGATGATCACTTGCGGCAAGAAGAATACTCTTGCTTCTCGCCGTCAGGCACTCGCTTTCATTACAAAGGAAGAAGTTGTAAATAAACTCTTTAATGAAATCGCGCCCAAATATGCTGATAGAAACGGCGGTTACACCGCTATCTATAAGCTCGGTCCGCGTCGTGGCGATGCTGCTGAAACTGCTATCATCAAACTCGTTGACTAATATAAGTTTAAAAAGCGTGGGTTTATCTCACGCTTTTTTTATATTTTCAGTATCGTAATAAATATTTTTTATTGAATATATTGTCGAATATTTCTAAGCATAAAAATAATATAATCTATTGAAAAATCAAATAATATATGCTATAATCTCCACATAATCTAATTTTAGAAACGAGATGTATTTATGAGTAAAACGAGATTTGCAGACAGGGTTATGCCTGATTATACAAAAGGCGAGGAAATTTTCAATATGGTGTCGCATATAGTAGGCGGAGCGTTCGGCATTGTAGCTCTTGTACTCACAGTTGTTTTTTCAGCAATTAGGTCGGACGCATGGGCAGTGGTGAGTTCTGCTATTTACGGCTCTACTATGGTAATGCTGTATTCGGTTTCCAGCGTATATCACGGCTTGCATTTGAATATGGGTAAACGTGTAATGCAGGTTATAGACCATTGTATGATTTATTTGCTTATAGCCGGAACATATACTCCGGTAGCGCTGTGTCCCATAAGAGAGTATTCCGCCGTATGGGGGTGGGTTCTTTTCGCCATAGTATGGAGCTGTGCTGCGCTAGGCATAACTTTTACGGCAATCGATATGAAAAAATATTCCAAGCTCTCCATGATATTTTATCTGGGAATGGGTTGGTCTATAATTATGGCAGCGAAACCCACTCTTGCCGCGGTACCTATTCCGGGACTCATTTGGATACTTGCCGGCGGCATTGCTTATACCATAGGCGCAGTTCTTTACGGACTCGGCAAAAAACACCGCTATATGCATTCGGTTTTTCACATATTCGTTGTGCTGGGAAGTATTTTGCAGTTTTTCGGGATATTGTTCTATATTATCTTGTAAAAAATTATGTTTTGTCTTTGCGCGCTCATTTCTGAGCGCGCATTTTTCATTTAGTTGAAATTTTTATTGTAAGCGGATAATTTGATATGTTATAATTGGTTATAATTTCAGAATAGGCGGAATAATATGAATAAACGGCGTTCGGCGTGGAATATCTGAGCTGAACGGATTATTTTAAAAACATACGGTAAGCTGTTTGCCGCAACAACACAGAAAAGAACGAGGAGCACTTTTATGACAAGTATCACAACATATACAAGAAAAAACTTTGATCCTATCTCCCCCGATATCGAGCTTATCGATATTGCGGATATAGCACACGCGCTGTCTTTTTTATGCCGAGCTAACGGACATTTGCCGGAATTTTATTCGGTGGGAATGCATTCTCTGAATTGTATGGCGGAGGCTCAGGCGCGCGGATATTCAATGCGTATCTGCCTTATATGCCTGCTTCACGACGCGAGCGAAGCGTATCTTTCCGATGTGACGCGCCCTGTAAAGAGCGTTATGCCTCTGTACAGGGAGATCGAAAATAAATTGCAGAACGTTATATATAAAAAATGGCTCGGAAACACGCTTTCCGATAAGGAATACCGCATTATGAGAGAAATAGACGACGCCATCCTTGAATGTGAAATGAGACGCTATTTCGGCGAAAATACATGCGAGCAGAAACACAATGTCTTATCTTCTCCGAATTTTGATTTTGAGAGTTTTGCAAAGACAGAGAAAGACTTTACGGAAAACTTTGAACGTTTGTGTAAAGTTCAATAAAGTGCATTTTACTCGAGCGGTATAGGACGGTATCTCAAGGAAAAATATTTTTCGAAAAATGCGCGATTTGATGTTGACAAAAACGATAATTTTGCTATTATATTAACATAGTTCAAATCGACAACCGATGAATAAAAAAGAGGTGCTTTATGGATTTAATTTTACCTCTGGAAAACAGGAGAGTAAAAGACACTGCTCTTGAGGAGGAGGTTGCAAAACTTCTGCAGGAGCAGGAGCAGGTGCTTTTTAACATTGTTTCCGATCTCCACATGGACGGCAGGTACGGCGACGCTTTCATCTGTTTCACCAGTCAGCGTATTATCGCTGTTGACAGAGATGCAGAAGACAACATTAAAACTCATACACTGTTATATGATGAGGTGGAACGTCTTTCAGTCAAAAGAATGTATGGTCATGCCGTATTGAATGCCGTCAAAAAAAGCGGTGAAAAGCTGCCGCTCCTGAAGGCGACATACGCTATAACGACGTTTTTCAACACGGGTATTATATTCTTCAACAAAATCGTATCCGGCGAATCATGGGAAACAGCGATAGAACCTGTCGGGGATACATACAAAAGCTACTCAACAACTTGTCCGAAATGCGGGAGGACGCTTCTTTATCCCGGTGCGGATTGCCTTAACTGCGCTTCAAAGGGAAGGATAATATCGAAATTAAAAAAATATATAAAACCGGAACTAAAACCGCTTACTCTTTCAATAATCCTTTCAATATTTATAACGGGTTTGAGTCTGGTTCCATCATATGCGACGAAAATGCTTATCGACGATATTATCCCGAATAAAAACGAGCAAATGCTTTATATGGTAGTTGCGTTTATTTTCGGCACATATCTATTTCAGTACTTGTTTACGGCGATACGCGGTACCATACTGCGTTACAGCGGCGACAGGATAGTTGAAGCTCTCCGAAACGACGTATTCGAAAAAGCACAACATCTGCCTATGCGGTTTTATGATAAGACGTCTACCGGTTCTGTCATAAACCGTATAAGCAATGATACAAGCACTCTCCAGGCGTTTATAATGCGTATAACGCAGGAAGTTATAACTCAGTTTTTCCTTCTTGTAGGTATCATCGTCATCATGCTTACGATGAACTGGAAGCTTACTCTTTTTGCACTCATACCGGTGCCTTTCGTTGTTTTTGCTTCGCGCAAGTTCGGCAAAAAAGTTCGCCCTTATTACCGCCGTATCTGGCGTAAATGGACGGCTGTTTCATCTGTCCTGACGGACGCTATACCATGTATCAAGGTCGTTAAATCGTTCTCCGGAGAGGAACGCGCTTCAAAACGCTTCCGCAAGCAGAACAGAGAATGGTATAAGGTGAGCGTGCGCGCAGGAAAAATGTCGAGCATTTTCCCTGCAATAACATCGTTTGTAGTCGTCTGCGGCTCCCTTATTATCTGGAACGTCGGCGGTCTGCAAGTTATAAACGGAAATCCCACAATTTCTCTGGGTCTTCTCGTTTCTTTTATAAACTACACTTCCATGTTCTACGGTCCGGTAAACTTCTTTGCAGGATTAAACGACTCGTATCAAAATGCCCTTACGTCGACGGAACGCATTATGGATATTCTTGACGCCGAACCTGAAAGAAACGACGGCAAAGGAAACATTCCCGAACATATAAGAGGAAAAGTGGAATTTAAACACGTTACGTTTTCATTTGACAAGACGAAGAATGTACTTTCCGATATCGATTTTACGATAGAACCCGGCGAATCCGTCGGCATAGTAGGTACGACCGGTTCGGGAAAGACAACGCTTATAAATCTTTTCCTACGTTTTTACGACAATTACGAAGGACAGATATTGCTTGACGGTCAGGATATAAAGACCATAGACATGGAATATTTCCGCTCAAAGATAGGATATGTTCAGCAAGAGTCAATGATGTTTTCCGACACGATATTCAATAATATCGCATACGGCAAACCCGACGCTTCCATAGAAGAAGTAATAGGAGCCGCAGATATTGCAAACGCCCATGAATTTATCATACGTCATCCCGACGCATACGATACAATACTCGGCGAACGCGGCGTAGGTCTTTCCGGCGGTGAAAGACAGCGAATTTCCATAGCGCGTGCGATACTCAACAATCCCGGAGTTCTTATTTTCGATGAAGCGACGAGCGCTGTCGACTCCGAAACGGAAAAACTCATTCAAGATGCGATAAACAAACTCATAAAGGGCAGAACAACGCTTATGATAGCGCACAGGCTCTCCACGCTTCGCCAGGCGGACAAAATAATGGTCATAGATCAAGGTCGTATAATCGAATTTGGAACGCCGGAAGAACTTATGGCTAAAAAAGGCAAGTACTATAAGCTTGTCAATATCCAGTCCATGGCGGACAAGGTAAAACTTGACAAAGAAAAAGAAGGTCTGGAATAAGGAGGACTGAGATATGACGGGATTTTTCATAAACGGTGACGAAGTTAAAATAACACGCACCGGCGATATTACGGTGCGTGTTGAAACTTTCGACGGAAGAACATACGACAATCTCGAAGTGCTGCGCCTTTTTCCTGTTTCGGGATTGATGAAGTATATCTCTCTTTTAGATGAAAACGGAAAAGAGATAGCTATAATACGCGACGTGAACTCGCTTTTGCCCGAATCCGCGAAGGCGGTAAAGGAATGTCTTGAATTATATTACATAGTGCCCAAGATACAAAAAATATTGGGACGCGTTGAAAAGTACGGCAATATCTCATGGACGGTGGAAACAGACCACGGTGTCCACACTTTTGAGATAGTCAATACAAGTACTGATATAAAAACGCTATATGATGGACGCATACTTATACGCGATTCGAATGACAACCGATACGAGATACCCGATGTCGAAAAATTGGACAAAGCGAGCCACAACTTTTTAAAATTTGATATGTAAAGGATGTTCTGATATGAAACTTGTAATAGCAGTTATAAATAATGACGACAGCAGAGCGGCGATAACGGCGCTGACAGGTAGAGATTTCTTTGTGACACAGCTTTCTACTACCGGCGGATTTCTCCTGGTCGGCAATACGACGCTTCTTATAGGCACGGAAAAAGAAAGAATTTCCGAGCTTAAAGATGTGCTTAAACAATATTGCAGAAAAAGAGTTAGCTCCGCTCCTACCGTGGCTTCTCTGGGCAGAAATATGCTCGATGAATCCGTCGAGGAAACCGTTTCCGTAGGAGGCGCGGTAATATTTGAGCTGTCTGTAGACAACTTTGAAAAGTTTTAATCTTTCTTTTTTCTCTTGTGAGCAAACAGTCTGCGAAGCACAGGGGAAAGGAAACGGGGAGATTTGAATATCACAATCTTCATATTGCTTCTCCTTTCATAAGGATTTCATGCTTATTATATGAAATTTGCGACTCAGCGGTGATAAAAAAATCGTAAAGCTATTGCATTTATAATTGTTTTGTGATATAATCTTATTGTAAAGAATAATGTGGGAGATGAGAGTGGCAAACGCCACTCTCATCTGCTTATAAAGTGATTTTTTGAAAGGAGCGGAATATGGCAAAAAATACAGGCATTGCTTCCACGGTAGAAAGTCTTGTTACTCCGAAGATAAACGAACTCGGTTTTTCCGTATGGGATGTTGAATATGTCAAGGAGGGCGCGGAGTGGTATCTGCGTATCACGATAGATTCTCCGAACGGTGTCGATCTTGAATCATGCGAGACTGTTCACAGAGCTATCGAAGAGATAATCGACAAGGCGGATCCGATCGAGGATTTTTATTACCTTGAGGTTTCTTCTCCCGGTATTGAAAGAACGCTCAAAAAGCCGGAGCATTTTTCCGTATGCATTGGCGAAACGGTCGAGATCCGTCTTTTTGCACCGGATAAGAACTGTAAAAAATCATACAGAGGCGTTCTTAGTGCGGCAAACGAAAGCGGTATTGAACTGGAATCCGAAGGTACTTTGATAAACGTGGAATATTCTGCCATAGCAAAGGCAAGCACTTATTTTGAATTTTGATATTTATATATAGTTTTATTGAAAGGTACGATTAAAAATGAATAATGAATTTTTTAACGCCCTTGAAGCTCTCGAAAAAGAGAAAGGGATACCCAAGGAATATATGATAGAAAAGGTGGAGGCTGCTCTTATCTCCGCATACAAGAAAGACAACGACGGTAACAGTAATGTCAGAATAGTTATAGATCCTGATAAGAAAGATATAAAAGTTTATCAGCAGAAAACAGTCGTAGAAGAGGTCACAGACCCGGATACGGAGATATCGCTTGAAGCTGCAAAGGCTATCAGCCGCAGACACGTTTTGGGAGGCGTTGTTGAAACGGAAGTCAAGACAAAGAACTTCGGCAGGATAAGCGCGCAGGCGGCAAAGCAGGTCATTATTCAGGGCATAAGAGAAGCTGAACGTTCACGCGCTGTCGAGGCTTACGAGAAGAAGCGAGAAGAGATAATCTCTGCTATCGTAACAAAAATAGATCCCACAAACGGAAACGTTATCGTAGATACAGGTACAAGCGAAACAGTCCTTCTCAAAGCGGAACAGATACCCGGAGAAACATTCAATGTAGGCGACCATATCAAAGTTTTCGTTATGGAAGTCGTAGGTAAGGAAACGATAAGAGGTCCGATAGTTACGCTTTCCCGTTGCCATGCTTCTTTTGTAAAACGCCTCTTTGAACTTGAAATACCCGAAATTGCAGATGGCACCGTTATCATACACAATGTTTCACGCGAGGCCGGTTCCCGTACAAAGATATCCGTTTCCAGCCGCAATGAGGATGTTGATGCAGTAGGCGCTTGTATCGGCGCAGGCGGCAGACGTATCTCCGATATCGTGAACGAACTCGCCGGAGAAAAGATAGATATCGTAAAATACAGCGAACAGCCGGAAGAATATATAAGAGAAGCGCTTTCTCCCGCAGAGGTAAAATCTGTCGTTATTGACGGAGAAAGATCATGCCGTGTTATTGTCGATCCCACTCAGCTTTCTCTGGCAATCGGCAAGGAAGGTCAGAATGCGCGCCTTGCTGCAAGACTTACCGGCTTTAAGATAGATATCAAGACAGAGTAAAAGGAGGAAAGAATATGAGTGCCGCTCCAAAGAAGCTTCCCGAACGCAAATGCGTAGGTTGCAATGAAAAAAGAGCCAAAAACGAGCTTATCCGAATAGTCAGGTGCGCGGATACGGGCAATATTGAGATCGACAGAACAGGAAGAAAAAACGGAAGAGGCGCATATATCTGTCCTTCCGCCACTTGTTTGAAAAAGGCGAAGAAACGGCTTCCGCAAAATCTCGGCACTCCGATACCAGATGAAATTTTCTACGCTCTGACAAGCGAATTGGAGAATTATAAAAATGAATGAGAATAATGCGCCCGTAAATGAAAACGATAAGGGAAGAGTCAAACGCTTCACTTTTGCGCTTTCTCTTGCGAGAAAGGCAGGAAAAGCTCTGTGCGGTACGGAGATAGTTTGCAACGGCATTCGTTCCGGCTCGGTCGTACTCGTCGTTCTGAGCGCCTCCGCTTCTGCAAACTCAAAAAAGCGTATTTCAAACTGTGCTTCATACTATAATAAAAAAGTTCTATATACAACATTCACTCCGGAAGAGTTGGGAGGCGCCGTCGGAAAGGCGTCGCTTGCCTGCATAGGAGTGACAGACAATAATTTAGCGTTTAACATTGAACGCAGCCTATACTGAAAAATCAAGAAAGGATGGGGTAGAATATGGTTTCAAATAAAAAATACCGAGTAAACAATCTTGCCAAAGAACTTGATATGAAAACAAAAGACTTGATTGAATTTCTCGCCAAATGCGGAATTGAGGGAAAAACCTCTGCCGCCGTTATAACCCCCGAAGAATTTACTATTCTTTTTGACAAACTTACACTGGAAAATCAAATATCAAATATGGCTTCTTATGTTGCAGGAGACGCATATATACCCAAAAAAGCCGTGAAGCCCGCATCTGAAAAAAATGCGGCTAAAGATCAGACGGAAACTTTCGAAAAATCGAAAGAAAATGTTTCCGATAAAAAGGCTGCTGCCAAAGACACCGTTGTTTCCGCAGCCAAAGATAAAAGAAAAAACACAAAAATTGAAACGGAAAGCAAAGCCGGAAAAGCAGAGAAAGAAAGGACGGAGATAAAATCCGAAGTTAAACCCGAGGTTAAACCAGAGGTTAAATCCGAAGTAAAGCCGGAAGCAGCCAATGTGACAGAAGTTAATACTTCGGAGAAAACTACGACGCAGCAGACACAGCGTAAGGACGATAACAAAAACAACAGATTCTCAACTCCCAACTTCGGAGCGTCAAAAGCCAAACCTGCTTCCAAACAACCTGTTAAGGAAACCGCCGCTTCCACATCCAAAAACGATACAAGACGCAACCAGACAACGGTCCATATAAAATCTTCTCTTCCCGGAGAAAGCGGACCTGTTCGTTCAACACGTATAGTCGATACCAGAACGACAAACGTAAATCTTGCGAAATACGACGAAAGACTTGAAAACTTTATTCCGGAATCTGCTCGCAGAAACAATATGGCTCCCGACAGACAGAAGCTTAAAAAGCAGCAAAACAACAATCCGTATGCAAAACGCGAAAAGGGCAAAGTTCCTATGATGAACACTAAAAAAGATGATAAGAATAAAAAGGCTCAGCCTATTCAGATAGCTATTCCGGACGAGATCACGGTTGCAGAACTTGCAAAACTTATGAAAGTAACAGCTGCCGAGATCGTTAAAAAACTGATGATGATGGGCGTTATGGCAACTGTAAATCAGGTAATAGACTATGACACGGCTTATCTTGTCGCGGACGAAATGGGAGCAGTAGTTACAAAAGAGGTTGTAGTTACCATTGAAGATAAACTCTTTGATGAGATTGAGGATAAGCCAGAAGACCTTGAAACACGCAGTCCCGTTGTCTGCGTTATGGGGCATGTCGACCACGGTAAAACTTCGCTTCTCGACGCTATAAGACACACGAACGTGACGACGGGCGAAGCGGGCGGTATCACACAGCACATAGGCGCTTACCGCGTTAATCTCGACGGTCAGGAGATAACTTTTCTTGATACTCCAGGACATGAGGCGTTTACTGCAATGCGCGCAAGAGGTGCGAAAGCTACTGATATAGCTATCATCGTTGTAGCGGCTGACGACGGTATCATGCCTCAGACGATAGAGGCTATCAATCATGCCAAAGCTGCCGGAGTCGACATTATAGTGGCGATAAACAAGATAGATAAACCCACTGCAAATGTAGAAGCTGTTATGACAGAACTTACAAAATACGATCTCGTTCCCGAAGCATGGGGCGGTGATGTTATATGCGTTCCTGTTTCCGCTCATACTAAAAAAGGTTTGACCGAACTTCTTGAAAGCGTGCTCATGGTCGCTGAACTAAAAGAACTCAAGGCAAATCCCAAAAGACGTGCGAAAGGTATCGTTATCGAGTCCAGACTCGATAAAGGCCGCGGTCCTGTTGCTTCGGTTCTTGTTCAGAACGGTACGCTCAAAGAAGGCGAAACGATAATCTGTGGCACGGCTGTCGGCAGAGTGCGTGCAATGACAGACGAAAGAGGCAAAAACCTCAAATCCGCAGGACCGTCTGTCCCTGTTGAAATCACCGGTCTTGACGGTGTTCCTTCCGCCGGCGATGAGTTCAACGTCGTTGAAGACGAAAGAATGGCACGTCAGCTTGCAGATCAGAGAAAAGCAAAAGAAAAAGAGGACATCTTCAAAGCAAACGCCAAAGTAAACCTCGATGAACTGTTTGCTCAGATCAAAGAAGGCGTCAAGGATCTCAATATAGTAGTAAAAGCAGATGTTAAAGGCTCTGCGGAGGCTGTTAAGAGTTCTCTTGAAAAACTCTCTAACGAGGAAGTTCGCGTAAATGTTATTCACGTCGGCGTCGGCGGTATCACTGAAAATGACGTAATGCTTGCCTCCGCCTCAAATGCCCTCATAGTAGGCTTCAATGTTCGCCCCGACAAATCCGCCATGGATTCTGCGACAGAGCAGGGCGTCGATATAAGAACATATCGCATTATCTATGAATGTATCAACGAAGTTTCCGCCGCTATCAAAGGCATGCTCAAACCCGTATATCGTGAGAACATTCTCGGTCACGCCGAAGTAAGACAGACGATCCATGTTCCCGGCGTCGGCACTATCGCAGGTTCATACATTACCGACGGTAAGGTGACGCGTGCTTCTCAAATACGTATCGTGCGCGACGGTATCGTTATATTTGAGGACAAAATATCTTCTTTGCGCCGTTTCAAGGACGATGTGAAAGAAGTTGCTTCCGGATATGAATGCGGTATCGGTCTTGAAAAATTCAACGATATCAAAGAGAATGACGTTCTTGAAGCATTCGTAATGGAAGAAGTAGCAAAGGATTAAAAATATATTTTTGTGAGGTATAAAATGAGATTCAGACAGGTACATCTCGATTTTCATACGAGTGAAGATATGAAAAATGTAGGCAAAGAGTTTTCACGCGAACAATTTCAGGCGTGTCTGAAAATGGGGCATGTCGATTCTATAACACTTTTTTCAAAGTGTCATCATGGTTGGGCATATCACCCCTCCCGCGCTAACAAGATCCACCCGAATCTCGATTTCGATCTTCTTCGTGAGCAGATATCCGCTGCTCACGAGATAGGCGTAAAAACCCCTGTATATCTTTCCGCCGGCTTTGATGAAAGAACCGCCCGTGTTCGTCCCGAATGGCTTCTCAGAAACAAGGATCAGACTATCGCATGGACATCTGATTTCACGACGCCCGGATACCACAGATTTTGCTACAATACAGGGTATCTTGAATATTTGCTCGATCAAGTTGCGGAAGTGTGTCAGAACTATGATGCTGACGGAATATTCCTTGATATGGTACACATTATACCTTGTTATTGCAGCAAATGCGTTCAGGATATGACTGCGCTCGGCATGGATCCGTTTGACGAACAAAACGCATACAAATTTGCGTACGACACATATATAAGATACACAAAACGCGTAAGAGAAACAGTAGATAAATACCGTCCCGGATTGCCTGTATTCCACAATGCAGGTCATCTGCCCGTCGGCAATCGTGAGTACGCCTTTGCAAACACTCACCTTGAGCTGGAAAGCCTGCCTACCGGCGGTTGGGGATACGACCATTTTCCGCTTTCCGCGGCATATGCGAGAACGCTCGGAATGGAATATCTCGGCATGACCGGTAAGTTCCATGCGTCATGGGGCGAGTTCGGAGGATTTAAGCACCCAAATGCTCTTCGCTATGAAGCTTCGCTCTCCATTGCAAACGGTGCAAAAGTTTCAATAGGCGATCAGCTCCACCCCAGCGGCAAAATGGATCCCGCGACATACAGATTAATAGGCGAAGCTTTCGCCGAGGTTGAGGCTAAAGAGCCGTGGCTCGATAATGTAGAAAGCGTTGCGGATATCGCCATTCTTTCACAGGAGGCGCTTTTCCGCCATATGAATCCTGATATCTGTCCTCCCGGAAAGAAATCTTGGCGAGGCACTATCGGTGCTTCCAGAATTTTGCTTGAAGGAAAATATCTTTTCGACGTCGTAGACTGTGACGGCGATTTCGACAAATATAAGCTCATAATTTTACCTGATACGGAAAAACTCGATGACTGCGTTGCAGAAAAACTCCGCGCTTTTGTAAGCGGAGGCGGAAAGATACTTGCTTCGGGTGAATCTGCAACTTATGCCGACGGCAGAGGCTTTGCCTTTGACCTCGGCGCAGAGTATAACGGCCCTTGCAAGTTCGTTCCGGCATATATCCGTCCTAAATTTGAGATGGACGGACTTTGGGAATCTGCTTATGCCATATATGAGCCTTCCTCCGATATCACGGCATCCGGAGAGGTCATCGCTTACAGGGAAAATCCGTATTTCAACCGTACGGCTCTCCATTTCTGCAGCCATGCTCAGACTCCCAATGATCCCTGTAATCTCTATCCCTCTGTAACACTTGGAGCGGACGGCGCGTATATATCGTTCAATATGTTCTCTGAATACGCCAACAACGGCGCTTTGATAGCAAAAGAAACGATAAAACATGTGCTTGATGTTCTTCTCGGCGAGGATAAAACTCTTACGACAAATCTGCCTGCTCAGGGTGTTGTGACGCTTATGGATCAGGCAAACGAACACAGATATGTAAACCACCTTCTGTATGCTTCTCCGGTTAAGCGCGGCAAGAATGTTGAAGTTATAGAAGATCTTCTTCCAATCTGCGATACTGAGGTTTCGTTGAATATGTACTCGAAGCCGAAAAGAGTATATCTTGCCCCACAGATGAAAGATATTCCTTTTGATTACACCGACGGTATACTTACATATACAGTAGAGAAATTCTCCTGCCATCAGATGGTAGTTATAGATTATTGATAATAATTAAAATAAAAAGATTCTTCGCGCAAGTGAAGAATCTTTTTATGAGAGGGGATAAAATGAATTTTACTTATTTAAAAAATGTGATGGATGATATTACTTCTTGGCGTATACCAGGGTGTGATATCGTCGTTATGAAAGATAATGAGGTCGTTTTCAGATATCAGGCGGGATACAGAGATATTGAAAACCATATTCCTGTTTCTCCTGATGATCTTTACTATTTGTTTTCAGCAAGCAAGCCTATTACAGGCGCCGCAGCGGTTCTTCTTGCGGAAGAGGGAAAAATAAAATTCGACGATGAAGTTGGAAAATACATTTCATCATTTAATGATATAAAAGTTCGCAGAAAAAATGAGGACGGAACATTTACAGAAACTCCTGCCAAACGTCCTGTCAAAATAATCGACCTGCTTACAATGACGTCAGGACTTGACTATAATTTGGAAAAAACGTCTATCCTTGAAGTCAGAGAAAAAACATCGGGAAGATGTCCTACCGTTGAAACCGTCGAAGCGATAGGCAAGGACGGACTTATTTTTGAACCCGGAGAGAGATTCAATTACAGTCTTTCTCTTGATGTTATGGGTGCTGTAATTGAGGTAGCTTCCGGCGAGAAATTTGGGGACTATTTAAAAAATCGCTTTTTTGAGCCGCTCGGCATGGACAGAACCACATTTAACTTGACGGACGATGTAAAATTGCATATCGCGCCGCTGTATATTTTTGATAATGATAAACAGCAGGCTGTGATAAGAAAGGACGGGAATTGCTATATTCTCGGTTCGGAGTTTGAGAGCGGCGGAGCAGGTCTTGTTTCCAGCGTAGGCGATTATATCAAGTTTACGAATATGCTTACAAATCTTGGTTTGTCAGATAGCGGTAAGAGGATAATGTCCGAAGATGCAGTAAACTTTATGCGTACAAACAAGCTCAGTGAAAACCAAATGAAAGATTTTTGGAAAGGCTGGAAATATCTTTCGGGATTTGGATATGGCTGCGGAGTCAGAACTGCCTTGAAGCCTGATCTTGTACAAGGACATTTTTCTTTCGGTGAGTTTGGTTGGTGCGGCGCTGCCGGTGCTATGGTGATTGCAGATCCCGCGAATAAACTTTCCGTTTTTTATTCACAGCACATGCTGAACAGTTTTGAATGGATCGTACATCCTAAATTAAGGGAAACAATATACAAAAGCGCAGGGCTTCTTTGAGAAAATAAAAAAATCGATGTTTTTACATCGATTTTTTATTATTGTAAAAAGAACAAACTATGAAGAAGAAATCAGCAGAATTCCACTTTGGGTTATGCTGATTTTATGTCATACTGTGTGTCATACTTTTGTCATACCGAACGAAATTTTGACGATTTTACACAGTCCTAACATCGAACAAATCCCCAAAACACAAGGGTTTTTGGGGATTTGAAAATTGAACTTTGTTATCTCTTTGAGAACTGAGGTGCGCGACGAGCGGCTTTGAGACCGTACTTCTTTCTTTCTTTCATTCTGGGGTCACGAGTGAGAAGACCTGCTTTTTTGAGAGCGGGTTTGAATGTTTCGTCTGCTTTAACGAGAGCGCGAGCAACACCGTGACGGATAGCGCCTGCCTGACCGGAAATACCGCCGCCCTGAGCTGTGCAAACGATATCAAATTTGCCCATTGTTTCTGTAACTGCAAAAGGCTGATTTACGATGAGCTTGAGAGTTTCAAGACCGAAGTAATCATCAACATCGCGGCCGTTGATTGTGATGGAGCCTGTGCCGGGATATACACGAACACGAGCAACAGATTTTTTTCTTCTGCCTGTACCGTAGAAGTAAGGCTTTGCACTTGTATATGTCATCTTAATTTAAATTCCTTTCTCAGTCAACAACAACAGGTATAGGCTGCTGTGCCTGGTGATTGTGTTCAGCGTCTGCGTAAACTTTGAGGCGTGTGATGGATTTGTCACCGATGTGGTTGTGGGGAAGCATACCTTTAACAGCAAGCTGCATAGCGAGTTCGGGTCTTGTAGCCATAAGAGTCTTATAGTCTACGGATTTAAGACCGCCGATATAACCGGAATGACGGTGATAGAATTTCTGTTCGAGTTTTTTGCCTGTGAGAACCGCTTTGGAAGCGTTGATGATAATAACATATTCGCCGCAGTCAACATGGGGTGTGAACTCGGGGCGATTTTTACCTCTGAGAATGTTAGCGGCAACAACAGCTACTTTGCCGAGAGGCATATCCGTAGCGTCAATCACATACCACTTGCGTTCCAGAGTTTCTGCTTTAGCCATGAAAGTGGACATTTTTTATTCCTCCGTAATAATTTATCAAGCCGGGAAGTATCTAAAATTTCAGCATGACTTCCCATGCATATTTGCAACGATAGTGATTATATCATTTATTTTACTGAATGTCAATATGTTTTTTGATAAATTTTTGGTTTTTTTAATTTACCTTTTGTATATCTCTTTTTTTCTCTTTCTTTCTCGTGTTTTCTCTCTTATTTGAAAGCGTTCCATATGATTTTTTGCCGCACCATATAGGCTGACTGTTATTTTGATTTTATTATTGAAATTCTTTTGCATTTAGTGTATAATAAACTATAAATACTGTAATATATTCTTAGAATTCATGGAGATATATATGCTGGAGAAGCTGGCTGAGATAGAAACAAAATTTGAAGAGACGGAACGCGAACTTTCATTGCCGGAGACTGTGAGCAACAAGGAAAAATTTCTCTGTCTTATGAAAGAACACAAAAAGCTCCTGCCTATTGTGGAGAAGTACCGCGAATACAAAAGTTCTCTTGACGAGCTTAAAGACGTTCAGCTTCTTCTTGAAGAAGCTGTGGATACGGAGATGAAAAAAATGATATCTGAGGAGATATCGGCGCTCAAAGAAAAGCAAAATAAGCTTTTTAACGAAATGCAGATATTGCTCTTGCCCCGCGATCCTAACGACGATAAAAACGTCATTATGGAGATACGCGCAGGCGCCGGCGGTGACGAAGCGGCTCTTTTCGCCTCATCTCTTTACAGAATGTATTCTATGTACGCTGAGTCTAAGGGGTGGAAAACAGAGCTTATGAGTTCGAACGAAACGGAACTCGGAGGATATCGCGAGATATCGTTTATGGTAATGGCGGAGGGCGCCTACTCAAAACTTAAATTTGAAAGCGGAGTCCATCGCGTACAGCGTGTTCCCGAAACGGAAACGCAGGGAAGGATCCATACTTCTACGGTAACGGTAGCTGTTCTTCCCGAAGTGGAGGATATAGAGATAGAAATTCGTCCGGAAGATCTTTTGGTAGAGACCTGTAAATCAAGCGGCGCGGGCGGTCAGCATGTAAACAAAACAGAATCCGCCATAAGAATAATCCATAAACCGAGCGGACTTATCGTTGAATGTCAAGAGGAACGGAGTCAGTTCAAAAACCGCGATAAAGCGATGAAAATGCTCAGAGCCAAACTTTACGACATAGAAAAGACAAAGCAGGACGACGCCATTGCCTCCGAGCGCAAGAGTCAGGTCGGCACCGGGGACAGAAGCCAGAAAATAAGAACTTACAATTTTCCTCAAAGCCGTGTGACTGACCACAGAATAGGTTTTACGACGCACAATTTCGAAAGCTTTCTTAACGGCGATATTGATGAAATGATATGCGCGCTTATCACTGCGGATACTGCGGAAAAATTAAAGGGAAGTGCCGAAAATGATAACTAAAATAATTAAGATGGATTTCTCACGTCCGCCTGAGGAACAGGTTAGGGATTGTGCCGACATAATAAAGCGCGGCGGTCTTGTTGCTTTTCCTACGGAGACGGTTTACGGCCTTGGAGGAAACGCACTCGATTCGGAAGCGGCAAAAAAAATTTATGCGGCTAAAGGCAGACCGAGCGACAATCCTCTTATTATCCATATAGCAGCCCCTGAAGATGCAGAAGCATATTGTAAGACAAACGAAGCATATTATAAAATAGCGAAAGCTTTTATGCCGGGACCGATCACGGTCATATTGCCGAAAAAAGATATCGTGCCTTTTTCCGTTACCGGCGGACTTGATACTGTTGCGGTAAGATGTCCTAAAAATCCGGTGGCGCGCGCTCTTATAAGCGAGGCAGGAGTGCCGATAGCGGCTCCCAGTGCCAATACTTCCGGCAGACCTAGTCCGACTTCGGCGCGCCATGTCATAGAAGATCTCAATTCTAAAATAGACGCCGTTATAGACGGGGGAGATTCCGAGATCGGCTTGGAGTCCACCATCGTTTTACCCGGAAACGGCGGAGTTAAGGTTCTCAGACCGGGCGGTATTACCGTCGAGATGCTTCGGGAAGTTTTCGAAGATGTGAGTCTTGACGGCGGCATCACCGAGAAGAATGAAAGCACGACGGCGCCTTTGGCTCCGGGAATGAAATACCGTCATTACGCTCCGAGCGCAACAGTCTTTCTTATAAAAGATTCCGGCAGAGCGGACTTTGACGAACGTGTGAAAAAATTCCTTTCCGGGAAACTTGACAGGGAGCCGAGAACGGGCATTATATGCTTTGATGAATATAAAAAAGATATAATAGGAAAAAATGTTTTCTATTTCGGAAAAAAAGCAGATGACGAAGAACACGCCAAAAGGCTTTTTGACATACTTCGCCGTTTTGACGATACGGACGCGCCTGAAATATATGCGACGGCTTCCGATTTAAAGGGCGTGGGACTTGCGATATACAACCGTATGTTGAAAGCTTCCGGCTTTAATATAATTGAAATTTAAAAGGGTGCAGATATGATAATAGGACTTACCGGAGAATCCGGAGCAGGGAAAAGCACAGTAGCCGGACTTCTTGATATTTTAGGTTTTTATATAGTGGACTGCGACGCCATATCGAGGACTTTGGACACAGACAATAATTATATTTCCGATATCCAAAATGCTTTCGGAAGCGACGTTATATGTTTTTGCGGTTCACGGAAGCGTGTAGACAGAAAGCGTTTGGGAGAAAAAATATTCGGCAAAGACGCGGCGGAGAATGCTGTCGCCAAACTCAACGCAATAAGTCACCCCATAATAATAAATAAGGTAAAACAAGAGATAGATAAAGCAAAAGTCACAGGACTTTCTGCCGTTATAGACGCTCCGCTTCTCTTTGAAAGCGGACTTGACGAATTGTGCGACTCGACGGTAGCTGTTATCGCTCCGGAAACGGTAAGGATAGCTCGTCTTTGCGAGCGCGATAATATAGACGCGGATTTTGCAAGGAAACGTTTTGCCGCTCAGAAGGACGACTCGTTCCTGCGCGAGCACTGCGATCATATAATCGTAAATGACGCAGACTGCGATGTGCTTGCAGAACGGGTTCGAATGGTTGTGGAGAAACTTTTGAAAGGAAACTGTAAATGAAAATAAAACAACGTTCTGTTTTTGCTGTCTCTGCAGAGATTATAGCTCTTATTTTGGTATGCGCCATAATCTTGATCTCCGTGAACGCAGACAATGTAAAACGGCAATTTGACGAATTGGAATACCCGAAATACGATCTGGAATACATAGGCGTAATAGAGAGTGCTTCTAAAGAGTTCGGCGTGGAAGAAAATTTTATCCTTGCGATGATAAAAGCGGAAAGTAACTTTGATATCGACGCGAAATCGCGTGTCGGAGCGCTGGGACTAATGCAAATAATGCCGCTTACATACGAAACGGAAATAAAGGGCGCTCTCAATCTTCATATGTCGGCAAAGAACGCGCTTTGTCTGCCGAGCGTCAATATTCGCTGCGGTACGTATTATATTTCCCGTTGGCTCAAATACTATGACGATGTGACTTCCGCTCTTGCAGCTTACAATGCAGGTCCTGGAAGGGTGAACGAATGGCTGTCCGATGACAGATATTCCGCCAAACGGACGGACAGCAAAGACGGAAGAGTTCTTATACCGGAAAATATACCTTATGGAGAAACTAGAACATATATCACGCGTGTAATGTATTACTATGAGCAATATAATACGCTCTATAAAAGTGATGATATATACAATGGAGGCGAGTATCCGCCGGCTGAAAAATACAAGGACAGTCCGATACTTTGGATAACTAAGCCCGGATATAAGGATGGTCAGATAATAGTCAACGATCTTTGTTGCTACTCATGGGCGGTAGATCTTTGCAAAAAATATTATAAAGATGTTGACCCTATACTTGTGCTCGCAATTATAAAAACGGAAAGCGATTTTGTTGTAAATGCGGTATCGTCGTCCGGCGCATACGGACTTATGCAGATAATGCCTGATACGTATAATGTAGATATTAAACCCAGTTTGGGACTTGACAAGGAGTTTGAGTACCTTATCGAAGATCCCGAATTTGCAGTTATGTGCGGCACATACTATCTGCACTGGCTTTATGCGCCTTCGCGTCAGCTCAACTGCAGTATGATAAACATCGCTGCCGCGTACAACGGTGGCTGCAACGCCGTAAAAGAATGGCTCAACACAGAGGGACTTTCAAAAGACGGCGAACTTATTGTTGAGAAGATTCCGAAGGCAGAAACCAAAAGATATGTTGAAAAGGTTCTTGCAAACTATGAGTATTTTGCCGAACTTTATTCATAAATTATATTTTTATCAGGAAAGGTTATGATCTAAAATGGAAAAAGAGGAAATAAAAAAAGAGATAGCAACGCTCAAAAATGAGCTTCTTTCTTCGCGCAAAAATACTTTTACGTCGCTTGAATCGGACGAGCTCGACGCCGCATATGATTATGCAAAAGGATATATGAGCTTTTTGGACGCAGGTAAAACAGAGCGCGAATGTGTTGCTCAAGCTCGAAAAATGCTTGAAAAGGAAGGCTTTAAACCTTATACTTTCGGAATGAAGGTGTCTGCCGGAGAAAAGTACTATTACGATAATCGTGCAAAATCGTTCGTTGCTTTTGTCGTTGGCAGCGAAAGTCTTGAAAACGGTGTTTATTTCGCTGCATCACATATCGACAGTCCTCGTATAGACTTAAAACAGCATCCTCTCTACGAAAATGAGAACATAGGTTACTTTAAAACTCACTACTATGGCGGAATAAAAAAATATCAGTGGACAACCATTCCGCTCGCTCTTCACGGCACCGTTACAAAAAAAGACGGAGAATGTGTGGATATAGTTATCGGTGAAGATATGTCCGATCCCGTATTCTATATCAGCGATCTCCTTCCTCACCTTGCCAGAGAGCAGATGAAGAAAACGCTCGGAGACGGAATCACCGGAGAACAGCTCAACCTTATAGCAGGAACTCGTCCTTACGGTGATTCGGATGAAAAAGACGCCGTAAAACTAAATATCATTAAACTGCTGAATGAAAAATACGGTATTGTAGAAGACGATTTTCTCAGCGCGGAAATTTCCGCGGTGCCTGCGTTTAATTCCCGCGATGTCGGTCTTGACAGAAGCCTTATTGCCTCTTACGGACATGATGATCGTGTTTGCGCATATCCATCGCTTACCGCTATTGCAGAGATGGATTCTCCCAAGCACACTGTCATGGCAATTCTTTCCGATAAAGAGGAGATCGGCTCTGCAGGAAATACGGGTATGCAGAGCAGGATTTATTTTGATATAATTGAAGCTCTTGCAAAAAACATGAATGTTTCCGATGCTGTGGTTCGCGCAAATTCCAAGTGCCTTTCTTCTGATGTTAACGCTGCTTTTGATCCCAACTTTCCTGAACCGATGGAGAAAAATAACTGCTGTTATATCAATAACGGTGTGGTTATAACCAAATATACCGGTTCGGGAGGAAAATCCGGTTCCAATGACGCGAGTGCCGAATTTTGCGGTTATATACGTAAAGTTCTTGATGAAGCCGGAGTTATATGGCAAACAGGCGAACTCGGCAAAGTTGATGCCGGCGGTGGCGGTACCGTTGCGAAATATATTGCTTCGAACAATGTTGATGTTATTGATCTCGGCGTTCCCGTTATTTCAATGCATGCTCCCTATGAAGTAGTTTCAAAAACCGATGTTTACATGACTCATAAAGCTATAAAGGCTTTCTTTGAAGCTTGAAGAAAACCTTAAAATAAATTTAAAGAAAAAAGGAGATTTTTTTATGAAGAAATTTATAGCTTCTGTTTTGACGGTATGCTTGATGCTCGTTTGCTTTATACCGTTCACAGCTTTTGCCGCTGAAGATGACTTTATTCTTTCAAGTCTTGACACGGAATATGCGGGTTATGATCCTATTCCGCTCCTTGTTATCGTCGTAAGCTATGACGCGAACGGAAACGGTATAGACGATCGCGCGGCAGGTATATCCACTACAAACAAAAATCTTCCCACATATGGAGAACAGTGGGCTTACACAGATGAAAGCGACTGGGCGCAGAAAATTTTCGGCGACGAAGGCAAAACTATCAAAAACTACTATAAGACAATGTCCAACGGTCATTTTTGGTTCGAACCCGCCAAGGAAACTTACGGCGGAGTCGACAACGGTGTTGTTTACGTTACGATAAATGCACAACATCCTAAAGCTAAAGGTGATGGCGACTATGAAACGCGACTCCTTGCGTTGAGAGCCGCCTCAGAATACGTCGATTTTTCCTCTTTTGACAAAAACGGAAACGGGTACATAGATTTTAAAGAACTGACACTGTCTTTTGTAATCGCAGGTTATAATGAAAAATGGGTAAATTCGTCCAACGGTGTTCAGGTTTGGGGTATTAACAACTATCAAACGTCCAATTCCGCTGCCAATATTATGGTTGACGGCGTTTCTCTTTGCAATGGTTCTTACGGCGGCAGATATATTGTTGACGGCGAATGCAGAAACGGTATAAGTCAAATAGCCTCTATCGGTACTATCGTGCATGAGCTCGGCCACGTTCTCGGCGCGAACGACCTTTATACATATAGTGGTTACACATGGCTTGGCGGTCCCGGAGATAAGGCTCTTCAGGGTACAGGTTCCAACAACTACCGCGAAGGCGAGCTTTCCGGCGATTCTCCTGCTGCAGTTGATCCTTATCACCTCATTATGTACGGATTTGAAAGAGCAGAAACTGTTTTGGACGGAACATATACACTCTATTCCAGAGAGACTGAGGAAGGCTATAATATCATTAAAGTTAATACCAATAATCCCGACCTCTATTATCTTATCGAAAACAGATACACAGAAGATCCCGACTCATTCGACGGCAATATAGGTTCGCGTGATAATAACAACGACGGCATTCACGATGAACTTGAATACGGTATCATAATTTGGCGAGTATATCAGGACGTTATGGACGCATATATTTTGCCTAACTGCGTTGCTGAGGGGGAAGAGGATATTCATACAGAAGCCGGTCTTACCCCTGAGTACGAAGGCACTGACAAAACGACGGTTAAACTTCGTGATTGCGATACAACTATCCAAATACTCGACACTCCGGGACATAAAATGCAGATAACCGTTACTAATGCGGTCAAGCTCCCCGTTAAGTTTGCTTTCAATAATAATGAAAGCGGTACGGATTATTTGAGCATAAGCGGTCTTATCATGGACCTCAATGCGGGCGATGTAAAATCCATTAAAGCAACTCTGAAGACAAAATCTTCCGGAGAAGTTGTTGCGACAGCGGATGTTGCTTTTGAAAAAGACGGTTCCTTTGCTTATACTTTTACAGGACTTAAACCCGACACGACTTATATTTGCGAAGTTGCTGTATCGGGCACAAATGATTATTCCGCAAACACGGTTTCTATCAATGTTTTTACAAATCCCGAAATTGTTGAGGTGACGGACAAATACACGGTAACCTTCTTCAAAAACCTCAAGGATAACGACAAAGGTTATAAAATTACGGTTAAAACAGGAGAAAAGATTACTTATTCATTCCCGATGAATAAAACAGGTTACTCTTTCTGCGGCTGGTATCTTGACGAAGCCTTAACACAGGCTTTTGATATGAACTTCACGCAGGACGAGGCTAAAGATTTTAACCTCTACGCAAAATGGGTTCCCGAAACTGAAGCGGCAACGCTTAAAATAGTTAATGCAACGGCTACTAACAAGATATTTTCCGTTACGGTTGGCGGAACATTTATTGAACCCGTTGCTGCGGAACGCGAAGGATATGAATTTATCGGTTGGTTTGCTGATGAAGCATTGACCGTACCTTTTGATTTCTCCGCCCCTGTGGATAAGACAGGCACGATAACGGTTTGGGCAAGCTGGAAATCTCTTTCTGGCGATGATAATACAACGGAAAGCAATACAACGACTGCCGGGTCTGTTCAAACTTCCGAAAGTACGCAAACTCCCACTACTCCAAATGAGCCGAGCGGCGGAGTGAATGTTGGCGTTATAATCGCCATAGTTGCAGTTATAGTAATTATCGGCGCTGTATGCGTAGTGATTTTTGTTAAGAAAAAGAAATAAATATAAATAAATATCCACCCGCCATGCGGGTGGATATTTATTTATATTTAAGGAAATGGCACTTGCCATTATGGAGAATGACGAATAGAAAGCACAGCAGGTGTAGCTACACTCTGCGATTTTTTGCAAAAATCCATTCTGCTCGCCAAGATGAAATCATACTTGTCAAGCAGGGCACGGCGGTACCCACTCGTGCATTTCTTGCCGAGCAAGAGCCAAAACCCTTTAACGATTTATCCAAAATCGTCTACGCTCCTACGGAGCTAAAACGCAGAATTTCTTTGCAATCATTTATGCGGTGCGACCATTTTTGAAAAATGGAAGTCGGGCACTTTTGTTTCGAACACAAGGGTATGGGAGCGTAATCCCCCATCAAGATGCCGCAGAAAGCAAAAGCGAAAATCGCAGGATTTGAGTTTTTTTCTGACATAGGCGAAGCTTGCAAGCATCGCAGCGTAGTCCGGCTCATTTTTATGTGATTTTGCCTATATCAAAGTGACATTTTCGCCTTCATCGAGACAAACATGATAGCTGATGTTCCCTTCGGATTCGATTTTAAGCAGGATCTCGCCGTCTTTTCTCTCCCAGCGAACACTTATTTTTCCGTTCGGAAGCACGTGATAGGTTTCGCAAAAATCAAGCTTTTTGATGAATTTCGGTGCAATCTTAACACTATTTGCACTTTGGACATGAATACCACCTACCGCACGCATAAACCAATTTAATACATCGCCGAGGAAGTGATGATTTTTAGATGATCTGTAATAGTCCGTATATGGCAAAAATTGCTCAAGCAGAGTTGTTTCTCCCATTGCCACCCAATGACCGTAGGATGGATAGGTTTCCTTTGTTATCATTTCGTAGGCGAGATCGGCGTATCCGTTTTCACTTAGCACGTGGAATATTGTGCGAAGTCCGAGAAAACCGCAGTTCACGCTTCCACCGTCACGCGCAATGATTCTCACAAGGACATCTATTGCCTTTTCTTTTTCTTCTTCCGTAACTATACCGAAAAATATCGCCATTGCCTGAGAAGTCTGGCAGAGATCAACGCGAGGCGTTTTATAGCGAGCGGGATGAATTATTTCGCCGGTTTCGCTGTTAACAAACGCTTTTCTTATTGCGACAAGCATTTCTCTGCCTAACGTTTCGGCAAAAACTTTGTGAATAGAAAGACCGACCACTTCAAACATTTCAGCTGATTTTTTACACATATCGTATACCATAACACTGTCAGTAAATGCAAGCGGACAATCGTAGTCATCTCCACCGCGACCAACCGGTACCCAGTCACCAAGTCCTATGGCAACAAGCCCGTTTTCATCTCTTTTGCGGGATACATATTCAAGGTATCTTAACATTGCTTCTGCATTTTCGGTGATAAGATCTGTGCGTCCGCGATACTTGTATGCAAAGAAGGGGAGGTTAAAAATAACACTGTCCCAAGCAGGCCCGTTGCCCCATTTGTATCCCCATTTATCTGTGGGAACAATACCGGGAAGCATTCCACATTCAAGCTGTGCCGCTCGAATGTTATACAGCCATTCTTTCCACGAATTTTCCACACCCATCGTCATGATCATATGTTCCGCAGAAATGGAAGCATCTCCCGTCCAACCGTTTTTCTCGCGGTGAGGGCAGTCGGTGGGAAAATAGAAGAAATTTGATATATCGCTTCTTTTTGCCATATCATATATCTTGTTTGCCACATCGTCTGAACAAGTAAAGTCACCTCTTTTCGAAAGTGCCGAAGAAGCAACCAAATATGTGAGAAGGTCGGGAGTTGCTTGTTCCTCTGTAATACCCGTAACATAAAGATAACGGTAGCCGTGGTAGGTAAATGGCGGCTCGAATATTTCTTCTCCTTCTCCGCTTAGGGTGTAAATATCGCGTTGAGAAAAACCGTCGGGGTAGAAATTTATGTTGTTTGCGCTGACCTTGCCGTTTTCAAGCTGTTCGGCGCATTGTATACTGACTGCTTGTCCCCTCGTTCCCTTGATTTTAAGGCGGTATATTCCTGAGTTGTTTTCGCCAAAATCGTAAATATAGCCACCACTTACGGGTACACCTTTTTCAAATGCATGGAAATATTCATAGCAATTCTTTGCCTGTCCGCTGACGCGGTAAGGTGCCATTTCGCCCATTTTGATGCTTATCGGTGCGATGGTTCGATAAATTTTTATTGGTTCGGCTTCGCAAATTTTTGCTTTTCCTCTCGGCGGGTCGGCTTTTAACGGAGCGTGCCAGTCTCTTTCGTCGCACTCAGCCAAACACCAATCTTTTTCGTACAGACGAGCATCATAAAAGACTCCGGAACGCAAATCATTAAAAAGAATCGGTCCCTTTTTGCACAGAAAGCTATCCGCTTCGAAAAGGAGTTTTTCTTCTCCGTCCTCTATTTCGAGCGAAAGCGCAAGCTTGGGAGAAGAATTAAAAATATTGTCTTTGAAATCCCAATTACAGGTTTTTCCATTGTTGTGTCCGTCACCAAGCATAATTCCGATTGCGTTAGCGCCCTCTTTCAAATAAGGAGCAAGGTCATAGTAGTCAAAATAGGTATAATGATCGGGGTTGCTTATGTAAGGGGCAAGAAGTCCTTTTGTTATTTTTTTACCATTTACAAAAAGCTCATAAAAGCCGAGTCCGCAAATTGTAATTTCAGCATTTGCGGGCTTGTTTTTCAGCGTAAAAGCCTTTCGAAAAATCGGTGCACGAACCGGTGCAAGATAGGTGGAATACTCTTTGCATTCACACACGAATTTTTTTGAAAACATTTTGATTTTTCCTTTCTTTAATCAATTTTTTATTTGATGATTTCCGCCTGTAAATCTTCTGATTTTGCAGAGTTTTTCCAATAGGTCCATACTTGTTTTTTGCTTCGCCATTAACATAGGCAAAGAATATTGCCCCGAGCTTTGTTCTTAACCCTTTGGGAATTCTATTCCACTCAACACCTTGAAACAAATCTTTAACTCTGAAATTCTCGCCGCTTTGAACGATAGTGTCTGCTGACAGGCAAGCTGCAGCAAAAAGCTCGTTTAGTGTAGTGTCTTTCGTCACCGTAATTTTTCCTCCTCACAAAACCATAAGCTGCCTGTTACATGTTAGTATAATACAAAGAGCAGAAATAATCAATGCCCTCAAGCAAACTTTCCAAAATAAGTACAGATGCCGCTTTTATGGCTTATTCAAGGCATCACAAGGCAAGAAATAAGCGATTTTTCACTCTTAAACACCCAGAAACAGACGGCGTTCAACTGAAGTTGAACGCCGTCTGCTTGGGTTTCCAATCCTGTTTGACAGTGCCGATTTCGTAATTCATTCAAATTACTGTCTTATCGGCACCGGGGTTAAGACTCCCTTGTTTTTTATATGTTTAGTAATTTCATCAAGTTTTTTTGAAAGGAAAACTCAAAATAAATTTACACCGCAGTAAATTCACTCACTACCGTTCTTGAACATTCTTCAGGAGAATAAGTCCAAGAATCTATGTGTGAGTCGTTTATCTTATAATCGAATTTTTTCTCGCAGATTGCAGGAGCAGGGAATGTATCTACGATGACAAGTTTTATTTTCATCTTTTCGGGAATTATGTTTTTTATGTAAACCGCCGCGCTGTTTCCGACTTCTATTCCATCTCTGTATTCCGCAAGTCCCGCAAGGTTCGGAGTCAATTCTACGAAAATGCCGTAAGGTTCTATGCTTCTCACTATTCCCGATACCGTTTGCCCTATCGTAAAAGCCGAAGCGTTTTCACTCCATGTGCCGAGCAATTCTTTATGAGTCATATATATCCTTCCGGATTCATAGTCGATGCTTTTCACTATGGCTTTTATCTGCATGCCGGTGTAAAATCTGTCGCGCGGATGAGAAATACGGGAAACGGAAATGCAGTCTATCGACATGAGCGAAACTATACCGCACCCGATATCGAGAAATACTCCGAACTGTTCCATATGCGTAACGGTCGCGTCAATTATATCTCCGGCGCAAAGAGAAGACAGATAATTTTCCATACATTCTCTCTGGGCTTCCTTGCGTGAAAGAACCGCTACTTTTTCTCCGTTTATCACGTCAAAACCGATTATTTTGAAACATACCGCTTTGCCGACTCGCGTTATCACTGCGATATCTTTTATTTCTTCTCCTGATTTGCTGTATTCAACTTCGTTTTTCGGCATTATTCCGCGCATGGGTCCGAGATCAAAAGAAAGTTCTTTGCCAAATTCGCCGTCCTCGCAGTATGCGGCGATACTCTCAAGTATCTTTCCGACGGCGCACGCGCGCTCAAGTGACGCCGCACATGACAAATATTCTCTGTTTTCGGAAGTGCCTATGAGTTTTCCTTCCGTTTTATACAAATTATTCATTAAAGTCCTCCGTTTTGGCTTTTGTTTAAATCTTATTCGTTCCGCGGCGCATTTATTCATAATGTTTGGGACTTTCGCTTTTTGGCAATAATGAATTTGACAATGAAGTTCTTGTATGATATCATATAAACCATGTAAAGATAAAAAGGTAAATGCAATGAAGAAAAAAATACTTGTTATAGGTATAATCATGGAGGCTGCGGGAACGGAACGCTCGTTTCTCTCGTTCGCTCAAAGGCTTGATTATGAAAAATATGATGTTGAACTGTTGCTCGCTTCCCGCGAGGGCGCTTTTTTGGATCTGGTTCCTCCTCAGATAAAAATAAAGGATATGGGAGAGTTGGGGGAGATTTTCAAAATAACCAGAGGAAATTCTTTCTCTGTGATATCGAGGTTGTTTTTGAAAAGAAATCCTTTTTTTGCATTTTCGATTTTGCCGGACATGATAAAAATGTGTCAAGGCGGCAAAAAAAGAATGTATGCGGCAAACAGGATATGGTTGAAGCTGATGAAGAAAATGCCGATTTTGGATGGTGAATATGATACGGCTGTTGCATATTGGGGCGATCATACCATGTTTTATATGGTAGACAAGGTTAACGCTAAAAGAAAGATATCATGGCTCCACTTTGATTATGACGAGCCGCCGAGAGAAGACGCTCTGTATTTACCGTATTTCAAGAGATGTGATAAAATAATCACCGTTTCCAAAGACATTGAAAGTTCGCTCGCGGAAAAATTTCCTGAGATTGCAAATAAGATAGAAACAATAGAGAACTTTGTAAATGAGAGAGAGATAATTGAAAAATCACATGAAGAATGTGATTTTCGTGATGATTTTGACGGTACTGCCATATTGAGCGTAGGCAGACTTTGTGACCAAAAAGGGTTTGATATGGCTATTTCGGCTGTTTCAAGGCTTTGCCGAGAGGGAGAGAATATCCGATATTATATAATCGGAGACGGCGATGATGAGTACAGGCGTAAGCTTACCAATATCGTTAGCGAAAACCACGCGGAAAAATATATAATATTTTTGGGGTGTACTGATAATCCTTATAAATATATGTCAAGATGCGACATATATTTGCAACCGTCGCGTCATGAGGGCAAACCTTTGGCGGTTGAAGAAGCAAAGATTTTGCAGCTTCCTGTATGTGTGACTAACTATAAGTCGGCAAATGAGCAACTTATGGGTGGGAGACTCGGCTTGATATGCGATATGTCAGAGAATGGGATTTATCTCGGAATAAAATCGCTCTTAAACAATCATGATAAGATAGAAGAATATAAATCTGCGCTTAAAAGAACAGACAGGGAAGAATCGATAATAGAACTTTAGAAGCTTGAAAAATGCTATGCTGAAAAAATAAATTAAGAAAAAACGCGCTCGGCAAGAGCGCGTTTTCTCAAAGAAGTTTTTCTGAAAAAGAGGAAAAACAAGCAAAAAGGGCAACAAATAAAAAAGCGAAAAGGCAAA
>CASGAQ010000003.1 GCA_949299535.1 uncultured Eubacteriales bacterium
TTTAATTATACCAAAAAGCAAGCGGATGCTCAATACCTTTCGGTAAATAGCATCCGCTTTTTCTGTTTTGGGGCTATCTTAATGAGACAGCCCCTTTTTTTATTTTACGAGAGTAGTATTTATATAGAAGAAACCGCGGCTCGTTTCATCATCGGGAGAATAAGTCGCTATCTTTATCATTACCGGAGTTTGCTCTTTGCTCAGTCTTTTCTTCAGAGTCAAACTTTCCACATATTCTCCGGGACAAATAAAGCCGCTCTTGCCGATAAGTTTATCAGGCTCCGCCGCCGTGATCTCGCCATTTTCATTATATGTGAATTTCACCGTGTATATCTCGGCGCGGATATATAAATCGTTCGTTTCGGGATTTGTAAGATATAACTTAACTTCTTTTCCGTCGATTATATCAGGAGCGCCGCATATGGCGATGTCGCAAATATCCGTTGCGCTGTAAACGCTGTATCCGTATTCTTCGGGAAGCTCACCCGGAGTGCCGACAGTTCTTTTCGAATCCAAAAGCTCCGGCTCCCTCGTTATCATGAAAGCAAACAATAAAATCGAAAGTGATATTATCAAGAGCGCAACCACACCGAATATTATATTACGAACTAATGAAGTATAACATATCTTTTTTCCAGTCATAAAAATCCTCTTTAACATCTATGCTGAGTCACTCAATAAAATTGATTTAATTCTGTCCGCTTTCATTATCGGAAGATAACGATATTTCCAAAGTAAGTTGACCTATAACGGCAAGATTAGAACTAACAAAATCCTGTACGATTTCATTATCGGAAGTAATAGTCGTAATAGTCGGTTTTCCTGAAAGCGAAAAATAAATTTCTTCATTACCGTTTTCAGTCATATCAAAAGAATATGAATTGGGATTATTTTCATTCAAACAATTTACCGATAAAAAATCGTTGCTTGAGTAAAAAAACATTTTAACGCAGTCGGCATCAAGATTAACGCAGTTGGCATCAAGATTACCCAATTCAAAATTCAAATTTATACGAACAGGATCTTCGATAGACATGATATTAACGCTTATCTTATTTGCGTTTCCGTCAAAGCCATACCAACCGGGACTGCCTTGTTTAGTGTCGGCGGAAGGATCGGCAGAACTTTGATTGCTTTTATAACAAAGATCATTTACGTCCCATGTGCCGTAGTCATAATAGAAGCCGAAAGAGCCGAATTCTATCTCTATTGCATATATATATCGCTCGTTATTTCCAGGATCAATATCAACAGATGGAGAAGTTGTATCCTCCGTTGTTTCATCGACAGCAAACGTGTTTAACGTACAAGTCAGAATCAAAATCAATGCCGTCAAAACAGCGCAAAGAGACTTTGCGGTATTATTCAGTTTTTCGAAAGATTTCATATAGCAACACCTCTTTTCACCGTTTTTTCAATTTCCGTAGAAATATTCCCCGTTTGTGGCATAACCGCTTGCAGGTATTATATCCACGCAGACATAGATGCGTTTTTCGCCTTTCCATGAATCAACATACGGGTAATTTTCTATATTTATATTCATTTTTTCAAAATAAGGTTCCGATTCATGTGCAACGGGACAAGAATCTATAAAAGTATTTTCCAAACCTTTTCTCAAGATAACAACACCGCTTTTATCGAAATCTTCTTTGTTTAAATGAACTGTAACCGAAATAGGAGTATCGGAGTGATTTATAACGATAAGTTCAACCTCCGACTGTTTTTTTCCCAACATCAGCCAATCACCGTAAGATATGCTTGATTCACCCGTTTCGGTGTTTGTTTCGACGCCGCGAAGATTAAAAGAGAATTTCATGCTGTAATATATTATATCGCAGGAATAGCGGTATTTGTACCCCGTAATTTCAACATTTATAAGAATATCCGATTCAGCCGAATCGATGTCGGCGGCAAAGGATAAAAAATTCAGCATAGTAAAACAGCCTATCAACACAATAACAACCGCTGTTTTCACAAAATACGCCGCACATAATTTCATATTCTTATTACCGCCTTTCTTTCGCTTTTTTTGTTCCGGCGGAGGAATCCATCGCGGCTGGTTCCTCCGCCGTTATCATATAGTTAGTCAATTAAACATGTAAACGAGATAATGCGTCAATACATTATCATCAAACCAATATATCAGTTACCGGTTTCAACTTCAGGTGGCAGGAGCTATGGTTACAGTCAATGTACCGAGAGTAATACTGTTTATTTGAGAAATATTGGGTTTACCTGTAAGTCCGTAAGTAACAGTATCACTAGGAGCTTTGCCGCTTTGTGGACAACCAGGAATTTCAACTTTCGTATCTGCCACATAACCATCAAACTCAAGATTAATGTTTCCGTATTTATCAACATCAAAATCTTCTTTGCGTTCAAATTTAGCTGCATAGGTAATAGCCTTGTCAGAGTGGTTGTCTATCGTTACTGTGGAGCTTGCAGGAGACCATACACCACCGTCGTTACCAATTATATATTCGTGCTTGTTGGGATCCCATGTAGCACCTGTGCTATATCTAAAATTCGTATCAGAGAAAGTGATATCAACTGCATATTTACTTAAAAAGTTGCCATCTACTTCGAAAGTGATATCAGCAGATCCTGTACCACCGGTCCAACCTTCTGCAGTGGCACCTGTAAGATTTCCAATGCCTGTTTCCTCATGGATACCGTCGCCGGTTACTGCTGCGAAAGCTGTTACTGTGCAAAGAGCCGCGATCATGCAAACAGCAACAAAGATTGAAAGGATTTTTTTCATAAAAACCTCCTTAGAATAAATTTATTTTTACAAACGCAAAAGCGTTTTGTAAACAAAATTGTTATTTAGTCATAGCTGTTTTTTTGCTGTTTTTTGGCTGTTTTTTGACTGTTTTTTGCTCTGTGTGAAAAAATTTAAATTATTATAATCAAGCGCCTGCTGGTGTTGAGTCTTTGGAAATAGTTACCACAATCGTTGCAACAGGCAATTTCATAGAATCTCCATCTGTTTCAGAATCTGTTGCAAAATAGTTGTTAATTACATCACTCCAAGTACCGGAGTCAGCAGGTTGAACGAAAAACTCGACAGGTGTTGATAAGGAACTTACTTCATCGTCGGTGGCGTTGGGTTCTGTCTTATTAATTGTCTCCTTAATAGCTGAAAATTCCGTTGTCAAAGTACACCCATTTATAGCTGTTACGTTAATATTCTGATATACCGGAAGGTCAGAGTGGTTGACTATTTTTATTGTAGTTAATATTTCTTGCGGTGTATTGTCTGCTTCTCCACCTTGTGCAACATACTTATGCGCGTTAACATCCCAAACCCAACCCGTATCAAATGTAAAATCCACCTGACCGTATTCGATGTCTACTGCATAACGATGCTGGACACCTCCTGTAATATTCAGAGTGATGTTTGTTTCACTCCTTTCCGGTTCAAAAGTGGGTACACCGTCTGAACCACCAACAATTCTTGCTGCGAATGAGTTCATGCTGAATGCCGAAATGATAAGTGCGGATGAAAGAAGTGTCGCCCAAATTTTTTGTTTTTTCATTTTGAAAATCTCCTTTTGTAAAAATTTTTTTGTTTTTATAAATATATTTTTATAAATATATTTTATAAACTGAATAATATGTTTTTTTGGAGTTCTACGCTCCTTTTTCTACCGTCACGGTCAATGAACCGAGACGGTATATGCCTCCGTCGGGAGTTATGTTAGACAAAACATGCTTTACTATAGCGTCCCATGAACTCGACGTCGACGGTGTGATCTGAACCCTCATTGTTTTTGAAGAAGGGTTGCTGCTATTGACTTGTGTGCCTGGAATGGCCAGATAATCCGACGAATCTCCATATTGCACGCTTTCTTCCAGCTCCACACCATCTGCTAAATTGATATTGGCATAAACTTTAACTTCGACGTCAGAGTGATTTATAAATTTACAATCAAAAGAGTAAGAAGAGTCAGCGGTTCCGTTTACTTCATATTCATAATTGTTGACATCCCAAACCGCCTCGCCGTTAAACGTCATGCTAAAACCTTCTGCGGGATATTCCAGATCCACCGCATATCGATGTTCTGTTTCCACAACTTTAAGTTTTATTTCTGTTGTGGAATCCGTATCAGAAATTATGGAATCCACACCGTTTTCGCCGCCTATCAATTTATCAACAGAAGCACCGAGGGTATGCATTGAAAACATACCCAATGCAAGAAAAACAGCTATGAAATTTTTTATAATATATTTTTTCATAATCATATCCTCTCATCTGTGCCTTTGTTTTTGGTCAAGGTGTATTTGTTGTGGTTGTCTTTAATATCGTTACCGTGATCCAACCTACTGTCGTAAACTCATCTGACGCACCGATCTGCGGAGTTCCCGTAAGTTCAAGTGTCACATAGTATTCTCCCGCTGTACCTTGAGTTTCCTCGCCCTCGGGAGGAGTTGCCTTATCGACAGTAAAAAATTGCGGTGTTTCTGTCTGATCTGGCTGTTTAATTTCAGTCTTTTTACCTTTAGGGTAATGATACAAAATCGATTCGATACCCATTTCGCTATCCCCTTGCATTTGGTAAAGAAAATGTATGCCGGATTCTATCGAGAATTTTACTTCTCTGTTTGAACGGTTTTTAATTGTTATTTTGTTATTTATGTCATCAAATCCACCCCATCTACTTTCGTTGGGAACCTCCTCATAACTATAGTTGTTCACATCCCAAACAGTCTTGGAATATGTAAACTCCATATTTCCGTATTCGATATCAACTGCATATTTTGCTCCACGCTCACCGCTGCCTATCGTACGAGCTTTTATGTGCTCAAGATGCTTTGTGCTGCTCGGAGAATGATAATCCACTCTTTTATCGGTGCCATCGAAAATAAGGTATGTGTCTTCTGTCGTCGGGAAGAATTTGCGCCATTGACCCGTTTCCGTTTTTTTGAACATTGCGCCCGTAGTATCATACGATATCTGTCCCGGAACAAGATAGTAGTAGTAGTTTCCCGAATCTTTTTTTAATCCGGTTAAAACATAGTTTTTACCGCTTTCTGCAGACAAAACGGGGTTGGTTATTTTGATTTTTACATCGCTATAGCCTATCGTTTTATCATTATATGCGACAGTATATCCATCGGCATCCTCGTCAAGAGTTACCGTATCACCCTGTATTACATCGTCAAAATATATTGCACCGGGGTTTCCAATTGTCGGGGTAAATTCAGCAAGATCTTTTACGGTCGTATGCCAGTTTTGAATAGATACTATCTTTATCTCTCGCTTGGATATTGTGAAGCACTTCATACCGTAAGCTTCGTACTTCTTCGTCTCCAGCTCGGCTACAACAAAGTATGTTCCTGCGTCTTTGGGTGCGGAGGAAAGGAGTGTTTTTGCTTCGCCTTCATCATAAGTTCCGTTGCCATCAGCATCATCATAACTGTAATAAGTATAGTTTATACTATTGCGATCCTCGTCGGTGAGGATTGATGATATATCTTCCTTATTGTAGGTAACTGTTCCATTTACAGTTAATATTATGTTGAATTTTCGCTCTATTTCTTCAGGGGTGTCATCGTTATTACTTGAGTATCGTTTTATCGTTACTATATAATTGTCTTTTCTGTAAACTTCATAAGCTTCTTTTCCGCCGATAATGCCTGCGTTTTTCAAGTCTTCCCTTGCTTTGTCCAAATCGCTAAGATCATATGTCGAACTTACAAGATTAAAATAATTAAAATCAACTATATTATAAACAGTTCCGTCTCGACCTCGTTTAATACCTATTGAACGATCGTTTTCATTTTCGACGATGTAATACCGGTACCGGCCAATCTCAAAATAATTATCATTAGGTATTTCCTGAACATATTTACCTGTGATATAGTACTTTGTATTAACTGAAATCTGTTGATCTCCATATGAAATCAACGTTGTATATTGTATATAATGCTGACCATCATCATCTGTACCAGTCGATTCTTTTGCAACTTGAACATTAAAACCATACCGTCCATATGTGTAAATATAACTTGCGATGTCATTTGTATCCTGTTCGATGCTGATCCCGGCATCGTATTGTGTCGGATCATCACCGGTAAAACTATACATAAACATACCGTTGACCTCAGCAGAAACCGCTGCACCGTCATAGGTTTTATCCATATCAGCGATTCCGAACTCGTATTCCGGCTTTACGACAATAACTATTCTGTATGTAACAGTTACCGTTATTTCTTCACCATTGATGTCCGTTGTTTTGTCCGTTTTCTTGAACCAAACAACCTCGTAACCGCTTGTGATATCAACATCACATTCCGCGGTGTATGTTATTGGATCTGCTGCCGTTTGCTCCACTTTATAGACTCCATAGTTTAAAACAGCATCTCCTATATAATACAAGGATTCATATGTAGTAGTTTTTCCTTCGTCCGTTGTTTCTGTATTCGAAAAATAAAGATCAATATGAACTCTTTCGGTTCCTGTCGGCATATAAACAGTATATCCGTATGTGCCTCTGCTGAAAACATCATCTCCTATATAGTCATACGACGAATCAAGTGTGTTATCGCTGTTGTATTTGAACACGTCTATATTCAAAAATGAACCTGCTGTCGGGTCGACGCTCATATTCGGAGTCTCACGATTCGTAGAGTTAGGACCGAAGGGAACATGCGTCTGAGAAATCGGGTAGTCTTCCGTACCATCATGGAGTTCCGATGAATTAGGACCGGACTCCGTCTTTTTTATAAGAGCATATATGTCGTCATCCTTTGCCGAGGCATCTTTATAAGGAGCATGAAGAACATAACGACCGCCGTACAATTCAGGCAGCGGCAGTGAGATTGCAACCGCTTTATAATTTCCGGGAACAGTATATGTTCTTATCGGGTTATTGGTATCATAATAATATGTAAGTGGCTCTATGTTGGGACCAGGATAATAAATACTTCCTTTATCCTGCGTAATTTGCAAATCGGAATTTCCAATTACTGCATTGTTATCATGCCCGGGCTTAACACGCAGAGGATTTCCGTATTCGTCAACTCTATAATATTTTCCTTGTTCGCTATCGCAAGCATAATAGCGAATTTGACCTTTCTCATCTCTGGTTCCGGGGCTGTACGTAGGAGAGTTGATAATCCCATCCAAAAGGTCTGAAGCAGTGGTGTTTACAAGCATGGGATTTCCGAGTTTGTCTCTTTTTACAGGGTACAGTTTGAATGTACGTTGGTTTATATTCTCCGCAAATCTGATAAAGTATATATATCCGTTAGGATCAACAATTATGGAAGGCGCTTCATCAATATTTGTACCTTTATTCGATATAGCGTACTTGGAAAAACTTGCCGCAGAAACATAAGCCGCAGAATTTACCGTTATGCTGTTATCAGCCATATCGGTGTTTTTACCGGAACCTATTGCCGCAGTAGCTTCATTGGCTCCCTCCGGCTCGCCGGACTGCGCTGTTATATCGCCGCCGTTGAGCGTTATGGACAATCCGGAAGTTTTTCCTTCTGCGCCGCCGTTCAATATGGTAACATTATCCGTAGTACCTATACCTGCCGAAGCCGTGCCGCCGTAAGCCTTTACGGTGCCGCCGTTTATCTCTATATGATAAGAGTTTGAAAAAGTATCACTTTCCTTATTATTTGTCGAGTCACCGTCGCCGATACCTGCGGCAAATCTGCCGCCGACCGCCGTTATTTTTCCGCCGTTTATCACTATCTGTGAAGACGTTGCCGCAGAGTTTACACCACCGCCTATACCCGCCGCGGTGTGTCCGCCGACCGCCGTTATTTTTCCGCTGTTTATGATTATCTCTCCGGGCGTGCCGACTGTATAACTGCCCCCTGACGTGATTACGGAAGTGTTGTAAGAAGTTCCGCCGCCGATACCCGCGCCGCCGCCGTTCTCCTGATCCATATATCCAGTGGGACCTTCATATGCAGCACCGACTTCGAAAATCGGGGTTCCTGCAATGGCAGCCGCAAGCATTTCTTTCGGCGTAGTAGGAACACCTTTGTCTTTTCCATAATATTGATATGCGCCGAAAGCATAGAGATCGTCTGCGCCGATTATTGTAAGCGAAGCGCCGCTGTCGACCTGTATGCCCGCATATCCGCCATAATAAGCCCAAGTTTCACGCAACACGGAATCTGAATTTGATACATACCAGCCGTTGGTACCTGCGCGGAACACACATTCACCATCGAATCTGGCATTGACTTTCGCTCCGCCTGTTATGAGGAACGGCACCGTCGGAACATATACTCCGCCGCCTGCACGAGTCCAGCCAAGTTGAACGCCTGCGGCATATAACTGATCGGCAGTAGCACCAGATACACTTTCATATCTGTTTATGGTCACTTTGTCGAATATGATATTGACCTCAATATCTCCGTTTACAGTAACGGAGTAAGCTCCGTCCGGGATGACAAAGTTGCTCGTACCCTTGTTATCTATCAAAGCCTGATTGATAACTATTACAGGCGAATCTTTAGTAAAATCAAATGTATATGAATCTGCCGCAAATACATCTATCTCGAAAGGAGGTACAAACGACAATAACATACAGAGCGTGAGCGCAAAAACCATGACACGCTTAATACTTGATCTCATTCGACAATACTCCTTTCGATTAAAAAATTTACATATATCATAAAGTAATTAAATATATTGCTTCTTGATTATTTTTTATTTTGAAAATTATATTTATCAATCTACCAATGATTTAACTATATGAACGGTAATCGGGGCGCGTGCGTTTACGACGGATTTTTCAAAAGTTTCCGGGTCATAAGCGTCGATAGTGACTATCATTTCGTAATCGCCCTCAGGAAGCATGGTTCCGTCCGGAAGAGCCGAGAGCTGAGCAAGCTCAAGTTCGTAACCTATCTGAAGTCTTCCCGACGTGTAAAGAGTTTGATATGTACTTTCAGGATCGTAATTTCCGCTTGCTTCAAGTTCGTTCTGCTCTTCCTCGGAGCGTCCCGTTCTTCCTATCGTGCGGAGCAGTTCTGCGTCGCTTATAACTATTTTTATCACGACGTCCTGAGTAGAACGCTTCGGATTGACATAATTTATTATCGCAACGCCTGTTTCAACATTCGCATAGACCTCTTGGTTAAGTTCAAAACTGATACGGTTCGAACCTGCGGGAGGAGGCGTCACGGGAGTATTATCCACAATGGGTTTGCCGTTCGGGTCTATCGTTATCGGTTTGTACGGAGAGTTGAAATTTTGCCAAAGAATTATACAACCTATTATCAAAAGCAAAAGGCATAACGAGAGTATGGGAAGCAGGAATAATATAATAGGTATAACTTCCGTTACTTTGCCTATGAAACAGCATCTTGCGATAGTTCCGCTGTTTTTGCCGCAGAAACCGCCGCATACGTTCTGTGCACTGACTTTGGCAATAACCGTGCAGTTAATGATATTTCCGCCGTCATTAAAAGCGCACATTCCGCCGGAAACGGAACCGTCTTTTGCATTCAAAACGCAGTCTAACGTGAGGTTTGCCACACATCCGTTCTTTATACAGCCGAAAAATCCCGCTTGAGGCAATCCTTTGGACACTATTTTGAAGTTTGATATGCGAAAACCATTGCCGTTGAAAGTACCGGTAAACGGTGTTGAATCATAAAGACCTATCGGCAGCCACTTTTTGCCGTGAAGATTTATATCCTTAGTCAGAATATACGAAGACGAGGCTGCCTCAACATCGCCGGAAGCTATTCTCTTTGCCATGGAGAAAAGCTGTTCAGCGTTGCTTATCTCGATCGCGTTTTCCGCAGAGGTTTCGAGTTTTATCTTACCTTCTGTAAAACCGAGCGAATCAGATTTTTCATCAGGCACATACCATGTGGAAGAAAGTGACAGCTTGCTTTTTGCCTCGGCGGCATTTTTGCAGTCGACTATAAAAGACTGGTCTATATAAAGATCGTCTTTTTTATTTTTGGAGTAACGGACAAAACCGCTGTCCTTTATCTCTCCTTTGCTGATACTGCAAAACGCGGCTATGTTCTCTTTGCCGAAAGTTCGCTTCTGTACTACCGAACGAGTTATCGAGCCGCTGTTTTCGAAAGCAAAGCCCGCGGCATTCGTCTTGTATTTTATCTTCGAATCCGTATAGCAGTCGACTATCGTGCCGGAGTTATACGAAACAAAACCGCCAACTCTATTGGAATATGAGGAAATTTTCATACTGTTTATCGCATCCTTTCTCAAAACCTACAGTCAAAATTTCATTCCGGCAAACGAGTGAAATCGACTGCGGAAACAAACCAAAACATAATCAGAAAATCATTTATAATTTTTAGAGGTTCCCAAAGATATTTATACTATAAAAATATACTTATATTATGATATTAAAATCAAATATGATATAGAAGTAAAAAGGTAAATATAACTACATAATATCGATTACGTTGTATTTAATGGTTGTATTTATTATACCATAAAACAATATTATAGTCAATCAAAAAACTGGATAATTAGGGCTTTTTTTCTTTTTTCGGTTGTCGCACGGCTACTCAAAAAACGTAAATTTTATACTATATAAACGTAAATTTTATACTATATATACAAGATATACGAGAATTTTTTTGAATTTGTTGATTTAAAAAATATCATTTTAGCGAAATAATACAACGCACTAGTGAAATAATATAACGTAATCGATATTATGTAGTTATATTTACCTTTTTACTTGACTATAATATTGTTTTATGGTATAATAAATACAACCATTAAATACAACGTAATCGATATTATGTTGTACAAAATTATGCTGTATAAACACGTATTGTCAGAACCGCAAAAGATCCAACATTTGAATTTGCCTGCGATGATTTTCTCCGCTTTCCATGGTATAAATTCTCGTTGTATTGACGCTGCTGTGTCCGAGGACATCGGCAAGGCGAACTATATCTCGGCAAGCGCCGTAAAACGTTCTAGCAAATAAATGGCGCAGATTATGAGGAAAAATCTTGCTTTCCTCTATGCCCGCTTCCCTGCCGAGTTTTTTCATATCATTCCATATATTAGAACGATGGAGCGGTTTTCCGTTTTTGGTAACAAAAACAGGACCGCTTTTTATATTTTTCTTTAAAACATATATTTTTAAGGCTTTGCATAACTGACGCGGAAGAAATACCACGCGCAGTTTTCCTTTGCAGTTTATTTCCGCCTTCTCGTTTTTTACGGCCTCAACTGATATATATTTGAGTTCAGACACTCTTATTCCTGTCGAGCATATGGTCTGTATGATGAGATTTATGCGCTCATTATTTTTCATACGCGAGGCGGAAATCAATTTTTCATACTCGCTTTTATCAAGTTCTCTCTCCTCTGCGGCAAATATACGCCGCTGTATCTTTATGGTTTTCAATTTCATATCATGCCAATCCATATATGAGAAAAAGCTGTTGAGCGATGATATTATGGAATTGACGCTGGCAGGGGCATACCTGTCCGAAAGAAAAGCTTTATATCGCAAAACGTCCGCTTTATCAAAATCCTTGCCGCCGAGCCACAAAGCAAATACATTTACATCTCTAATATATTTTTCGACCGTAGACCTGCTCTTTTCCTCAAATTCAAGGTGTTGTCTGAATGAAATAATTTTTTCTTCGTATATTTTTTCCATTATATATTCTCCTCTCCCGCACTTGATAAGCCCTAACAATCGCGGCGGTAATTTTTAAATTTACTATATATTATATATTACAGATAAGGCTTTGTTAATGATTTTTCTCAAAAACAAAAGTTTTAATACAAAAAAAGGCGCGGTAACCGCGCCTTTTTTAGGTTTTATCAGCCGCAACCGCCGCAGGAGCAGCAGAGAAGAAGAATGGCTATGATAAAGATCCAGATAAAGTTTTCGTTGTTAAAAAGATTGCAAAGGCAGTTCATAATGTCCTCCTGTATAGTTAAAGTTAAGTAATGTTCTTTGCATAGACTCAAGCTTTGCTTTCGTCTATCTGTTATTATTGTATGCCGTATCTGTCTTTTTGTGACAGACAATTCCAAAAAACGACTTTTTGCCTGCGCCAACGCGCTTTTTCGGAGCCGTTTATACGCTCCTGTAAGCATTATATGCAAAAAGTGCCGGAGTGTGAAAGAACTGCATTGCGTAATTTTTAAACCATGTCATTTTTATCAGCAGGAGACTCCGTAGAAGCATTACTGTCAAAATCTCCGCGCCTTTTCATTCGTAAAAGGATAAATATAGCCAACACGGAAACTATCAAAGCCGTAACGGCAGAGTTTAACCATATCCCATTCAATCCCAAAGGATACAGCACAACAAGAAGAAGTATCGGCACCGCAAAAGTATTTGACACAGACAGAACCGTTGCGGGCAAAGGTTTGTCCAGCGCTATCAAAAATCCCTGTATGGCAAACGGAAACCACCTAAAAATGTTCACAAGACAGTAAAGACGCAAAGCCTTTACACCCACGGAAAGGATCTCCTCGCTGTTTTCCCCCAAAAACAGCGATACAAACGTCTCAGGGAACATCTGCATTACGAACATTCCGAGCAGAGATATTGCCGCACTTGATATAAGGCAGTACTTTACAATACGTTTTACTCTGTCGAAATATCCCGCGCCCCAGTTATAGCCTATTGCCGGCTGCAGAGAGTCGCATGTTCCGTATAAGAGCTGCTGAACGATATCGCCTATATTTACAAGTATTCCGTAAACAGATACCGCCGACGTTCCCCCAACGCGAAGAAGCACTGCATTGATAAGTATAGATGTTATCCTCGCCGCTGTGTTGCTTAGAAAATTCGGACTGCCGCTCGACACGAACTGACCAAATATCCTAAAACTGAAACGAGGTATGCAAAACTGCAAAGTCAGTTTCTTTTGTATAAAAGGGATAAGTGATATAACGGCGCAAACTATCATGCCGGAAGAAACAGCTATCGGAGAACCTGCAATGCCCAGTTTCCAAACGCATATACAAAGGTACTGCATGACGAGTATTACAGCAGACATGGTAATATTCAGCGCCATACTGCTTTTTATCTTTCCGCATATACGCAGGAAATTGTCCATTGCAAATATCAATGTCGTAAACGGAGAAAAAACGGCGTAAGTACGCAAATACTTGATACCGAGTTCCGCAACCTCGCCCTCCGCCTGCATAGCCCAAAGAATCGCAGGAGCGGAAAAATATAAAGCAATACCCGATATAAACCCAACAACGACTATTGAAATGCAAGCGCAGGTAAAATAATTATTCGCCTCTTTATTTTGATTTTTTCCCAGTGCTATCGAGATGGGAACCGCCGAGCCGACGCCTATAAGGTCTGCCAGCGAAAAATTGATTAGTACGAAAGGTATCGCAAGATTCATTGCGGCAAAAGCATTATCACCGAGAAAATTGCCCACGAATATGCTGTCAAATATTCCCCACAACGAAGACGCGACCATGCTGACGGCACCCGGTACAGCTACCATCAGAAATAATTTTATCGCCGAAGTCTTTATATAAAGATCAAAACTTTTCATTTTTGACACTTCCTTTCAAAAATATTTCCTAATAAATATAATAGACACAAAGCAAAACAAAAAGCGCCCGGTTATTTTTTCAATAACCGGGCGCACTCGACATCTTCCAATCGACCTTGGCTTTTTTTATAAGCCGAGCATTGCTCAGTCCTCCGATGACACGACTATGATTATAGTCTGTTTTAGGACAAAAGTCAATAGCCTTTCTTAATATTCCTTAAAGCTCGCAGCTTTTATTTAGTTTTGAAGCGTTTTGATTTTCCGATAGTATATCCGGCTATGAATGTGAATATCATAAAAATAAGATCAAGGTAAAGACCGAATATACCTATATCTATAAACTCATAAATAAAAGTATCGACATATGAGAAAAGTCCCATGCCGATTCCGGCAAACAAAGCAACATCGGAAAGTTCAGATACTTCAAATCCCGTGAAGAACAGCGAAACGGTATAAACGAGAGTGCAGATTATCGGTACGGCATGTGCAACGACGACAGCCACCTTGATATCAGCATGATAATAAGCAAACAAAGCTCCGCAAGCGCCCCAACAAAGCATTGCAAAAACAAGCACTATAATTCCGGAAACGTGAAACATCTCCGCCTTTATAAAAGGCACCGCGTCTGACAGTATCAAAAGATAGAGCGCCGAGGAAAGCAGAGGAACGAGCGAGAGAAGCCATACCCAGAAAGGAGCTTTTTTGACGCTCAGCTTGTTGTTTTCTTGTTTTTTGTTTTCTTTTTTCAGCATAATGTTACCCTTTCATATTTCAATAGTTTTATTTAATGCAAAAGAATATATATACGCGTGAGCGCACGGCACGCCGAACATCTCGTGGCAAGCATATTTGTAATAACCTATCTGTCGGCTGTGACGCTCACGCAATATCCTCTCCGCCTCATCGGGCGGAATGCCGAAGGCAAATGAATCGGTCTTGTAATCCACAAGTATCAGCTCCCCTGCTTCATCGAAAAACGCGCAGTCTATAATTCCCTGCACCAAAAGCTTTTCCCCGGCAAGAGCGAGCTTTGTCGACTCCTCAAGCGTAAAGTTTTCCGCGGGATAATTTATGATAAATCTTTTTTCGCGGTATATGCGCTTGCTTTTTTTCATCTGTTCGGCAAGCGGGTTTCTGAAAAAACTTTTCAGCGCGCGCCTGTTGATCAGCGCGGCGTCGCCCGGAAATATGAATTTCCGAGCCTCAAGCCTCGATATCTCCCCGTCCACTCCGAACTTCTCAACATAATCAAAATCGAAAAACTGCATAAACAAGTGCGTGGCGTTTCCGCGTTTAGCTCCGTCCGCCGCACTTTCTTCGGCAAGCATGAATTTTGGTACCGGAACATCAGCAGTGCCTTCTGCCGTTTCCGTCTCATCTTTTGACGTGTCGTTTTCATCAAGCACATCAGGATAAAGACGCGACACCGAAAGTTTTGACGGCACCTTAGACAGCGCTCCGCGCGGATAAACGAAAGAAAAACGCTCCTTTATCATTTTTTTTGCGGCATACAGAGTGATATCCGATTCATCGCTTTCGATATCGGCGGTTTCTTCCTTCGGTAATTCGTCAGATAATTCTTCCTTATGAGTATATATCTCAAAAGTACATATATCGTTTCTTCCGGCTACGGCGGGCAGTATCATCTCAAGATAATTCTTTGAATTGAGCGCGCTGTACTCCGAAAAAAATTTACCCTCGTACCCGAAATAAGAATCTCCGTCTTCGGGAAAAATATCATACTTGCACTTATTGTCCGCGATATTTCCGCTTACCTCGCCCGTAACGAATAAGCGCTCTTTAGCACGGGTAAGCGCAACGTAAAGCACCCTCATCTCCTCCTCGCACGCCGATTTTGCCGTCTTAAAAGCGGCGGCGGAACGCTGAGGAGTATTCACTCTCTGCAAACCGTAGGCGGAAGCTATCTTAGGTATAACTCCGAGTTCTTTATCGATTATTATATCTGCGGCGGCGTCACGCTTGTTGAGCGCGGCTCCGCAGGCGCTGACAAAACATACGGGAAACTCCAGACCTTTTGACTGATGTGATGTGATGATACGCACAGCGTCTGCAGTTCCCGACGAACCGGGGATATCTATTTTTGTACCGTTTTCTATGACGTCCGAAATAAACGAAAGAAAATCGTACACTCCTCGGAAAGTGCCTCCGGAAAACGAGCGCGCGTAATTATAAAGCTCCAAAAGATTAGCTTCGGCAGATTCGCGCTCACTCTCGCTTTCCGAGGCGGCGACGAGAGAAAGCATATCCTTTTCGATATATATCTGCCATATAAGTTCATCGCAAGGCTTTGTACGCGACTCCTCTCGGTATCTTTCATGGTCCGCAAGAAAACGCTTGCCCTTGGCAAAATCCGTATCTTCCGTAAAGCGGCACAGCGCGTCATAAAGCGTTCCATCAGAAGAATATCTGCGAATATATATAAGTTCTTCGAGCGTGACTCCGTAAAGCGGACTTTTAAGCGTAGCCGCAAGATAAATGTCACGCGCTGGATTGTCTATCACATTCAGAAAAGAAACGGCGAGAAGAACCTCAGGACTTTCAAAAAAACGTTCTGTTGCAAGGTCCTCGCAGGGTACACCGCGCTTTTCAAGCTCAGCAAGAAATACCGCGGCACGGTTTTTTACCGAACGCAGGATTATAACTATATCCGAAGGCATTATACGAGTTCCGTCACTCTTTCTGCCCGTCTTCAACAGTTCTGATATCTTGTGCGCCACATATTCCGCTTCAGGTTCGGTCTGCTCTCCCGTCTCTTTAAGGCAGACGGCGACATTAGGTCTGTCCGCGTGTCGGCCCGTACCGTAAAGCCTCTCATCTGCTCCGTAAGACATTATCCCGCCGCGCTCCATCTGCATTTCAAAGACCGCGTTGGAAAACTCAAGTATTTCGTCAGTAGATCTGAAATTTTGCGAAAGAAATATCTTCTGCTTTTCGCAAGTATTCGTCGGGGAATATTTTTCGCTTTCGGCTATAAGCTTTTCAAATATAGAAGGATCCGCGCTTCGAAAGGCATATATGCATTGCTTTACATCTCCGACGACGAATCTGTTGTCGCCGCGCGAAAGCGCACAGAATATCTTATCCTGAACCTCGTTCGTATCCTGATATTCGTCGATATATATCTCATCGAGATCATCACTGAGAGAGCGCGCAAGCGGTGTGGGAGCGCCGTCTTCTCCGACAACCAGAGAGAGGGCTTTATGCTCTATATCGGAAAAAGATATCGCACGTCTGCGTCTTTTCTCGGCATCAAGCCTGCGCTTGTATAATCTCATAAATTCGTATAAATCCGAAACTGCGCTGACAAGCATCTCTCTGCCCTGTTCCGACGCAGTCTCATCAAAGACAAAAATGCCTGAGCAAAGCTTTTTACATTCCTCCTTGAACTCGTCTCTCGCCTCGCGGCAAAACGCAACATATTCCGTAGGAATATACCCCTTGGCGGCCCTGCCGAGCTTAGCAAAGGAATGTGATCGAAAGAGTTTACGAACATCTTCAAAACAGGATTCAGAACAGATACTTCGGTTCACCTCGTCGAGAAAAGCAGCGTCGTCGGCAAAAGCCGGGGCATACCCTGCTATTTCATCGTGTTCCGACGCGTATTCCGCCATCGACGAAAATATTCTTCCGTAATGAGCGCACATCTTCAGTATATAATCGAAAACACCTTTGCCGAACCTTGTTTTTCCGAAATCACATTTTTCTGCCGCAAGAGCGTCTCTGAACTCTCTCAGCGTTTCCGTAAACATGGCAGTGCTGGCAAGCTTATCATATATACGCGAAACAGATTCCGAAAGTGCCTTGTCGCTGCCTGGCTTTCCGAAAGTATCGGCAAAGGAAGAAAAATCTTTTATATCCGCCTCGCTTCGGCTGACTCTTCCGAAAAAGAAATCGGAAATGAGTTCGTCCGCAACATTTTTTCGCAGCAGCACGTCCTGAGTTTCCGAAAGTACCGAAAAATCGGAAGGAAGTCCCGCCAACTGAAAATTTGATTTTACCAGCGATAAGCAAAAACTGCTGATAGTGCTTATCTTCGCACCGGAAAGACGAACGAGTTGGCGTGACATATGCTCCGAACCCGGAGCATCTATAAGCGCCTTCGAGAGCGCGGAACGTATTTTCTCGCGCAGATCGGCGGCTGCGTCATTAGTGAACGTTACAACGAGCATACGCGAGATATCCGCGCCGCTTTTAAGTTTTTCTATTATGCGCTGTGTCAGCACCGCAGTCTTTCCCGAACCTGCCGCAGCGGAAACAGCAAGTGCTGAACCGCGCGCCGAAATTGCATTTTTCTGGCTTTCGGTCCATTTTATATTTTCCGCCATATTCCGCCCCCTCAAAAACATTAATACATCAATATATATTTCAGTATAAAGCAACAAAACCATTCTGTCAACAAATTTTAAAACGGCGCGCAACTGAATGTGCAAGCAACATACAGTACCTGAAACATAAGCAAAAAAGAGCTTTCTGTGAAAGCTCTTTTTCAGTGTCTGTATATATTATTGGTTTATAATAAGTCGGTCAAGCCTTTCCGTTAGAGCCGAGAACGTCAACGATTTTGTGTTTTACCATCTTCTTAACTTCGTCACGAGCAACAGTAAGATAAGCTCTGGGATCGAATACGGACGGTTCGTTGCCGAGAACGCGGCGGATACCTGCCGTCATTGCAAGACGAATGTCGGAGTCGATATTGATCTTGCAGACTGCCATGCCGGCTGCTTTGCGGAGCTGTTCTTCGGGAATACCGATAGCGTTGGGAAGCTTGCCGCCGAGAGAGTTGATCTCTTTAACGTGTTCCTGGGAAACGGAAGACGCGCCGTGGAGAACTATCGGGAAGCCGGGAAGTCTCTTTTCGATTTCTTCAAGGATATCGAAACGGAGAGGAGGAGGAAGAAGAACACCTTCGGGGCTGAGAGTGCACTGTTCGGGCGTGAATTTGTATGCGCCGTGGCTTGTGCCGATAGCGATGGCGAGAGAGTCTACGCCCGTTTTTGTTACAAATTCTTCAACTTCTTCGGGTCTTGTGTAGGAGGAATCTTCAGCGGAAACATTAACGTCGTCCTCGACGCCTGCAAGTCTTCCAAGCTCGCCCTCTACGACAACGCCGTGAGCATGAGCATACTCAACAACCTTTCTTGTAACTTCGATGTTCTCTTCGAAAGAATAGTGAGAACCGTCAATCATTACGGAAGAAAATCCGCCGTCGATGCACGCTTTGCAGATCTCAAAATCAGCGCCGTGGTCGAGATGGAGAGCAAGGTCGATACCCGTATCTTCAACAGCCGCTTTCGCAAGAGCCATAAGATATGCGTGTTTTGCATATTTTCTCGCGCCGGCAGATACCTGAAGGATAACGGGAGATTTTTCTTCGGCGCAGGCTTCCGTGATAGCCTGAATTATCTCCATGTTGTTGATGTTGAAAGCGCCTACCGCGTAACCGCCTTCGTATGCTTTCTTGAACATTTCTTTTGTTGTTACTATTGCCATTTTTTGTTCCTCATTTCCGCATATCCGCATTTAAGCAGAGTATGCAAAATTTTTTGTTTACGGTTTATGAGAATATTTTACACTATATTTCGGATTTTTGCAATATCATTTTCCAATGAATATTGAAAAAACTCGTGGGAATAATCAAAAAAGATTCAAAAATCTCTTTACTTTAAGAAAAAATTATGATATAATTTCAAACTGTACGGACCATGGCACAGCACGCGGACAGAGGCTTTTAAGCGCTTTCACCCACCGCCCGCTTTGCTTTCGGTGCATATCTTAATCAATTTTATCAAAATTTTATTATTTTTATGAGGTGAAAATTATGTTACTCAAAGAAGAAAAACAGGCTATCATCGCCGCAAATCAGACGCACGAAGGCGACACAGGTTCTCCCGAAGTTCAGATCGCTATCCTTACAACAAGAATCGCAGAACTCACAGAGCACCTTAAAAAGAATCCCCAGGATAACCACAGCCGCCGCGGTCTTTTCAAAATGGTAGGTAAAAGAAGAAACCTTCTCGGTTACCTTCAGAAAAAGGACATCAACCGTTACCGCGCAATCATCGAAAAACTCGGCATCAGAAAATAAGCTCGACATAAAGGGACGGACTTTTACTGTTCGTCCCTTTTGATAATGTCGCATTTCGGCAGAAAACGTAATTTCCGCTCGAAAAAAAGTTCATATCGCAGAGTGTTTGAATTTTGTATAGCAGTTAAACGAGAGCTGAAACGCTTCAGCTTTCATCTAAGTGCTAAACAACTTCGAACATTTTGTGACAAATAAAAACCATAATTTTACAGGAGGCAAAAATGTTCGAAAATTACAAAGTGTTCAATTACACATACGCAGGCAGACCTCTCGTTGTTGAAACGGGCAAGGTTGCAGGACTTGCAAACGGCTCTTGCATGATACGCTATGGGGAAACAGTTGTTCTCGCCTGTGCAACCGCAAGCGCAAAACCCCGCGACGGTATAGACTTCCTTCCTCTTTCCGTCGACTATGACGAAAAAATGTATGCCGTCGGCAAAATTCCCGGCAGTTATCTTCGCAGAGAAGGCAGACCCTCCGAGAAAGCAATTCTCACAAGTCGCGTAATAGACAGACCTATTCGTCCCCTTTTCCCAAAAGATCTCCGTAACGACGTAGCTCTCACTCTTACAGTCATGTCCGTTGACCAAGACTGTTCTCCCGAGATAACAGCTATGATAGGTGCTTCTGTCGCCCTTTCCATTTCCGATATTCCGTGGAACGGTCCTATCGGCGGCGCATTCGTAGGACTCGTAGACGGACAGATAGTTATCAACCCCACGGCAGCTCAGCGCAAAGAAAGTTCGCTTGAACTTACGGTTGCGGCAAGCGAAAAGAAAGTCGTCATGATAGAAGCAGGCGCTAAAGAAGTTCCCGACGATATCATGTTCGATGCTATCATGAAAGCTCATGAAGAGATAAAAGATCTCCTCAAATTCATCAATGAGATAATAGCAGAAGTGGGCAAACCCAAATTCGATTATCCTTCCTGCGAGCTCGACCACGATATGTTCGACAAGATATTCAACTTCTGCGAAGCTGACGTTATGGAAGCGCTTGATACGGACGACAAAACCGTCCGCGACGCAAGAATGCAGCCCATCATAGACAGAATTGAAGAAACTTTCTCCGAAGAATATCCCGATCTTGCAGTAGTGCTCCCCGAACTCATATATAAAATACAGAAAAAGATCGTTCGCCGTTGGCTCCTTGTAGACAAAAAGCGCGTTGACGGAAGAGCAATGGATCAGATCCGTCCTCTCGCCGCAGAAGTAGCGCTTCTTCCCCGCACTCACGGCTCCGGTCTTTTCACACGCGGTCAGACTCAGGTACTCACTATCGCAACGATAGGCGCTCTTTCCGACAGCCAGCTTCTCGAAGGACTGGACGAAGAAACCGAAAAGAGATATATGCACCATTACAATATGCCCGGATATTCCACAGGCGAAGCTAAGGCTATACGCAGTCCCGGCAGACGCGAGATAGGTCACGGCGCCTTGGCTGAACGCGCACTCGTTCCGGTTCTTCCCTCTGTTGAAGAATTCCCCTATGCTATAAGACTTGTTTCCGAAGTAGTTTCCTCCAACGGTTCTACATCTCAGGCTTCCATATGCGGTTCCACACTTGCCCTCATGGACGCCGGTATCCCGATAAAAGCTCCCGTTGCAGGTATCTCGTGCGGTCTTATCACGGCCGAAGACGGCTCTTTCGATACGATGCTCGATATCCAAGGTCTTGAGGACTTCTACGGCGACATGGACTTCAAAGTTGCGGGAACTCACAAAGGCATCACAGCCATACAGATGGACCTCAAGATAGACGGTCTTACTCCCGAAATAATAAAACAGGCATTTGAACAGACTCGCAAAGGCCGCGATTATATCATCGACGATATAATTCTCAAAGCTATCCCCGCTCCCCGCAACGAAGTAAGTCCCTACGCTCCTAAACTCATTCAGATGAAGATAAACCCCGACAAGATACGTGATGTTATCGGTTCCGGCGGCAAGATCATTCAGAAGATCACTGCCGACACGGGCGCGAAGATAGACATCAACGACGACGGTACGGTATATATTCTCGCAGTAAACCGCGAATCCGCTCAGGAAGCAAAGAATATTATAGACGCTATCGTATTCGAACCGGTCGAAGGCTGCTGCTACACCGGAACGGTAACAAGAATAATCCCCATAGGGGCGTTCGTCGAAATAGCTCCCGGAAAAGAAGGTCTTGTTCATATCTCCAAGCTTGCCAACAGAAGAGTCGAAAAAGTGGAAGACGTTGTCGATATCGGCGATGTCGTTACGGTCAAATTCCTCGGCACAGACGAAAAAGGCAGACTCAACCTCTCTATGAGAGACGCAAACAACTGAACCTGACTGATAAAAAGCGCATTTATGCCAAGTGTCCTAAAGGACGCTTGGCAGTTTTATTGGCCTTACGCTAACAGCCCGAAACAATTTTTGTTTCGGGCTGTTTTGAAACTTGACGAGTATTTTTAATTTTTCGGAAATTGTCTTACAAAATCCCTGCTTTTTACGATATGAGACAATATAACATAGTTTATAACATAGTTTATCGAATACACTTATTTTCATCGTCCACCACAAAGACCATAGGCGGTGTAGCTTTAGTAAAATCGTCAAATCGGGCTGTGTATCATACACCGGCAAACAAAAAACTCCGTATATTTTTGTATTTCGTGAAAATCCATTTTTAACCTCTTTTGAAAGCTTTCACTTATCAGTCGCAAAATTCCGTTTTGATTCGATTACTTTTTTTATTTTATAATAAAGCTTTTATTTAAGAATAACAGCAAAAGACAGTAACGAGCAAAAGCATCATTACTGTCCTATATAACCACATATAACCACACAGATTATGGTACACCTTTTATATAACTTCAGAAAAAGTGAAATCTTTCGCCGACCACTAATATATATCCGGTGCTGAATAAAAAATCACAGCAGAGCAGAATAACAAGACATAAACTTATACGCTTCGCCGTTCGGTAGGAGAGTTTTGATATAAGACGCATGAAAAGAGGCAAAATGGTGCTCATTGCGAGCGTTATCAAAAATCCCCACAAAATTGAATATTGCAGACATACATATTTCATAAACTCATACGGATATCCCTTATACGACCACAGTACTATACCGAATATATTTTCGAATACTATACCGGTAACAAGTTCTACCGCCGAAGCAATGAATGTGACAACTAAAAAGTACAGCACATATGTACAGCCCTGCGTCAAAATACGGCAAGGACGCGAAAGAGAATTACAGCGTTCGAACAGGCGCCTGAATCTGCCCGTGCGCGGCATACCCACGGCAAAATATACAACAAGTATTACACTCCCGTATACTGTGCAGAGCGGCATGGTAAAATATCCTCTGTCCATCGGTTTTCTCAGCAGAACAAACCATAACGTTTCCATCGTCCAGCCCAAAAAAGACACGATAAAAAACAAAAGTATAAGGTCAAATATTTTTCGTGTTCTTTTATTGTTTTCCGGTACAGCGCTTTTAATTGTTTTCAATAAAACTCCCTCCCGATATAATGAGCTTGATGGCACAAGACTCTTTTGAATAGAATATATCCGAAAAATATGTCGAAAAATGAGATAATTTGTGAACAGAAACATCTGCCTCTTTTTGTACATAACAAAAACAATGCTTTGTTTTTGACAACGCCTTGTTTACTATTCAAATATCCTTATTTTTCCTTATGCTTTTGAGAGTTTGGCATATGTTGCCATAAGTTTCTTTGTTCCGACATTGTCGAAAGCTATTTCATAGAGTATATCCGCACCCATAGCTTTTGCGGAAAGAACCGTTCCCTCTCCGAAAGTGATATGCTTTACCCTGTCGCCGGCGGCAAAAGTCTCGCCGGAAGATTGAGCCTTTCCGACGTTTGCCGCAATCGCGCTTCGAGCAAAAAGTTCGTTTGAAATACGTATTTTTCTCGGTTTGTCGCTTTGTTCGGGTTTCGTCTTTTCCTTTTGCTTCGGAATCTCTTGGTCTTTATATTCAAGAGCTATCTCGCCGATAAAGCGCGACTGAGGATTATACATCGTTCTTCCGTAGAAAAGGCGCTCACGAGTATGTATCATATAGAGCCTGTCCTTCGCTCTGGTTATGGCAACATAAGCGAGTCGGCGTTCTTCTTCAAGTTCTTCCGGAATCATGACAGAGCGCGCACTGGGGAAAAGTTCCTCTTCCATGCCCGGCAGGAATACAACAGGAAATTCAAGACCTTTTGCGCTGTGTATCGTCATAAGCACCACCGCGTCGGCTTCGGAGTCATAGTTATCCACATCGGCAACAAGCGCTATATCCTCAAGGAACCCTTCAAGCGTTGCATTTTCGTTGTTCTGTTCATACTCTGCAGCATACGAGATAAGCTCGCGCACGTTCTCGCTTCTCTCGGTGGATTCTCCGTTCGCTTCGGCTGCGGCAAGCATTTCACCGTATCCGGAAAGCTCTATCGTTTTTTCCACGAGCTTTGCAAGACCTTCTTTTTCCGCTATCGTTCGCAATCCTTTTATAAGGTAAACGAACATTTCAAACTTGCTTGCGGATTTGGAAACTGCGGGATAAAGTCGCGCGTTTTCCATAATATAGAACATACTCTTGCCCTCAGTCTCAGCAAGAAGTTCTATCTGATTCATAGTAGCTTCGCCTATTTTGCGCTTAGGCTCGTTGATGATACGGCGCAGGCGCAGATTGTCGTTGTTATTTGCCACAACGGACAGATAAGCTATGATATCTTTTACTTCTTTGCGTTCAAAGAATCTCAAGCCACCCAAAAGCCTATAAGGGATACCGCTCTTGGCAAATATGTTTTCGAGCGCGCCCGATTGTGCATTTACCCTGTAAAGTACAGCGAAATCACCGTATTTTCTCTTTTCGCGGATAACAAGCTCCATTATCTTGTTGATAATGAATTTTGCTTCGTCATGCTGCGTATCGACTCTCTTGACTACTATCTTTTCACCGTCGCCGCGGCATGAACGAAGTTCTTTTCCGCGCCTGCCGAAGTTATGGCGTATAACGGAATTTGCCGCGCCGAGTATCGCGTTCGTTGAGCGGTAGTTGTCCTCAAGTTTGATAACAGACGTATCTTTTACCTTTTCGTCGAAAGTAAGTATATTTTCGACAGTTGCTCCGCGAAACTTATATATGCTCTGGTCATCGTCGCCAACGACCATAAGATTGCCCCAGCCGGAGGAAAGGAGATTTGCAAGTTCAAACTGTGCAAAGTTCGTATCCTGAAACTCGTCTATAAGTACATATTTGAACTTCTTCTGATAATGCGCCGCAATTTCGGAGTTGTTTTTGAGCATAAGCACAGTCTTCATGATAATATCGTCGAAATCAACCGCGTCAGCCTCATAAAGACGCGTCTGATACATAGTGTAGACGGATGATATCATCTGCATTTTGAAGTCGTTGTGAGAGATATCCTCGTCAAAATCCTTCGGCGTCATAAGACGGTCTTTGGCGCGGCTTATCTCCGACATTATAGTCTTTGCAGAGAGAGTCTTTTCATCGACATTGAGCTGCTTCATGCAGTCAGAGATAATCTTTTTGGAATCCTCGGAATCGTATATCGTGAATGAACGTGAAAGTCCCGCTTCGGCGCTGTTGGCGCGAAGCATACGCAGACACATTGAATGAAAAGTGCCGCACCAAACGTCGTTTGCCGTCTCGCCCACAAGATTTTTCAGGCGAGTCTTCATTTCATTCGCCGCCTTGTTCGTAAATGTTATGGCGAGTATCTGCCAAGGCTCCGGCGGAAATTCCTTAAAGCCGTCAAGTATTTCTTCAGGCACCTCGTCGGCTTCGGCTAACGCCTCCAAATTCTTTACGGTTTCTTCGTTTACGGAATTCGGAACATACTCAGAAAAATAAGCGTTGCCGTACTTTAAAATAAAAGATATCCTGTTTACAAGCAATGTTGTTTTTCCTGTGCCGGCACCGGCAAGCACGAGCAGAGGTCCGTTTACGGAAAACACGGCTTTTCGCTGCATTTCATTGAGAAAACAGTATTTTTTTTCAAAAAGAGACTTCTTGGCGGAAAGATAGCGTTCGGAAAGACCGCCTGATTCGTAAGACATCTGTAAATACCGTCCTTTCGATAATAAAAAGTTATGTTAAAATCTCAAATTATTATTTTGATTATACTATAAAATCGAAATTAAAGCAACAAATTTTTTTATAAATTGTCGTATAATGTCGCAAATATTTTTTTGGAAAAGGTATTGTTTTATTTGTGCAAATATGATATGATATTTGCAAATAATTTAAGATTATCGGCATTTCGACAGCAAAGTTAATATCGGTTCCCTCGCCGGTGCTGAAAATAGTCGCTGTGGGAACTCAAATAATAGATTATAGGAAAAACTTAAAACATGATTTATCCGGAGGCTTATTTTGAACAATAACGATTCAAATTTCAATAGACAAAACAGAAACACTCAAAATCCATCATATCAGCAGCAAAGTAGCAACCGTCCACAGCAAAGCGGCAACCGTCCGCAACAAGGCGGCAGCCGTCCGCAGCAAGGCGGTAGTCGTCCGCAGCAAAGCGGCGCGCGTCCCCCTCAAAAAGGCAAGCCGCCAAAGAAAAAAGTGCGTTTTCACCCCAATAAAGACGGCATTATGGCTATAATCGCCCTTTTGCTCGGAGTCATACTTGTGATAACCATAATCGTATGCGTCGTAAAAGCTATCTCAGACGCGGTTTCGTCCGACAAGCCGACAACGGAAAGCTACATAACCACCTCAGATACCCTTGACTCGAGCACAACAACTGAAAGCACTACCACCGCCTTTGTAACAACAGCTCCTCAGGCGGGCGCATGGAACGAGGGCTATGTGCTTCAAAATTACAGCAATACAAAAGTCGGTGAAGGCGACCTTGTCCTTGTAAACTATGAATACGAATATTCTTTCCCCTCCTCTATGGAAAAGAAAATAATATCCATGTACGGACAAACAGGTCACGGCACTTCATATGTGCTCGGTTCCAATATCAAGCTCAACACAACGATAGTTCCGAGTCTTGTAAAAATGCTCGATGATATGAAAGAGGCAAACGCCGACACTCTCAGCAACGGCGACAAACTTCTGATAAGCTCCGGTCACAGAACGCTTGAATATCAGCAAGAACTTTACGACAAAGCCGTTGCATCAGGCACAGAGGGCTACTCCGCCAAAGCGGGTTATTCCGAACACCACACAGGACTCGCTTTAGACTTAAAGATATATACGTCAAAAGGCGCTACCATCGATCTTCGCGCAAACGAGCAGGATTGGCTCACGAGCAACTGTGCAAACTATGGCTTTATCATTCGCTATCCTTCAGAAAAGACCGATATAACTCAGATACTTGAAGAGTCTTGGCATTTCCGTTATATAGGCGTTCCTCACGCACAGTATATCACGGAAAACGGACTTTGCCTTGAAGAGTATATCGAGCTTCTCCGTGAAGAACACACTTACGGAAAAGCCGAACCGCTCAAATATACCTCCGGCGATAACGAATACATAATATACTTCGTTCCGGCAAACGAGGCTGAAAGTTCTACGGCAGTCCCCGTTCCCGCTTCAGGCAAATATACTGTTTCCGGCAACAACGCGGACGGTTTTATAGTAACGGTGACAAAATAAAAACGATATCAAAAATCCCGCCTAACAAGCGGGATTTTCGTTGATAATAAGCAGAAAGGGATAAATCTATGTCATCATGGAATCCTTGGCACGGCTGCCGACGAATCAGCGCCGGATGTGCAAACTGTTATGTTTACGGACGTGACGGAAAATACGGTAAAGACTCTTCTCAGGTGGTTAAAAACGCTGATTTCGACCTTCCGTTAAAATTAAAAAAAGACAAAACTTACAAGCTTACCACAGAAGAAGGTATCGTGTACACTTGCTTAACGTCCGATTTCTTTATTGAAGAAGCGGACGAATGGCGCGAGGAATGTTGGCAGATGATAAAACGCAGATTCGACCTTCACTTTTTTATAATAACGAAGCGAATACACAGGTTCTCCGAATGTATCCCGCAGGACTGGGGAGAGGGATATTTAAATGTAACGATATGCTGTACTGTGGAGAACGAAGAGGCTGCGCGCTTCAGACTGCCAATATACAAAGCTGCAAATATAAAGCAAAAAATAATCGTGTGTGAGCCTCTTTTAGGAAAAATAGACCTTTCACCATATCTCGACAACACTATATCTCAAGTGACAGTCGGCGGAGAATCAGGACCGCAGGCGCGTATATGCGATTACTCGTGGGTACTCGATATACGCAGACAATGCACAGATGCATGCGTACCTTTTCACTTTCATCAAACGGGAGCAAGATTAAAAAAAGACGGAAAAATATATATAATTCCCAGAAAATATCAACATTCTCAGGCGGAAAAAGCAGGTATTGATATAAAGAACACAAAAAAAGCAGAGTGAAAACTCTGCTTTTTCATTATACATATGATTTATCTATATTTATGATTGCAAAATAATTCTTGTCTATCGTTTTAACTATCGTGTTTATGTCGGCGCGTATCTCGTCCTCGCTTTTTTTCACATCAAAAGGTACGACAACATCGAACAGAACGTTCGTATGCGTAGGACCGCTTATCATGCGAAAATCATGTATAGTCATATTTTTGTCTATGCATTTGACAAGCGCTTCTATTTTATAGTATACCTCAAGAGTAACTTCATCGTTTGTGATTATGGGATCCATATGTATGACGGCGTCGCATTTGAGCTGTTCCCTCAAATCCTTCTCTATATTGTCTATCATATCGTGCGTAGCAATCAGATCGGCGTCCGCAGATACCTCCGCATGGAGCGATATCATCGTTCTGCCGGGACCGTAATCGTGTACGATAAGATCGTGTATACCCTCGACTCCGTCGTGAGAAAATACTATGCCGGATATCTTATCTATGAGTTCTTTGCCGGGAGGCTCGCCCAAAAGAGGGCTTATCGTTTCCTTGGCAGAGCGTATGCCCGAAAATAAAATAAACAAAGCAACGGCAAGACCGCAGTAAGCATCGATATTTATATCAAAGAAATGTGAGATAAAAAGACACATGAGAACTACGCTCGTTGCAACAAAATCAGAAAGACTGTCTGCTCCCGTGGCTTTCATCGCAGAAGACTCTATCATCTTTCCTATGCGGAAGTTATAAAAAGCCATATATGCTTTTATCAAAAGCGAAACGGCGAGTATCACGACAGAGATCACGCTGAACTCCACAGGTTCAGGAGAAAATATCTTTTCGACTGAGCTTTTTCCGAGTTCAAAACCCACGAGAATAATAAGCATGGAAACGATCAATCCGGAAATATACTCTATCCTTCCGTGCCCGAACGGGTGATCCTTATCCGGTTTGTGCCCCGACATACGAAAGCCCCAAAGCGTTATGATGGAAGAACCGGCGTCGGAAAGATTGTTGAACGCATCTGCCATGACGGAGATGGCGCCGCTGAGAAGTCCGGCGATAAGCTTTATTGTAAAAAGCAATATATTAAAAAATATCCCCATTATGCCGCATATAGTACCGTATGCGCCGCGCACCGCAGGAGAAGAGGTATTTTTTCGGTCGTGGATAAAAATTTCAGCCAAAAGCGTTACCACAAAAACCTCCGAAAATCCATGATTTTTGTTTTGATAATGTATTATATTATCACATCACCCCTTTGAAGTCAAGTTTTTCCGTAATCTTGCTTTTTTCAAAGCACGCCTCTGTTTGTCCCGATATAAAAGCGAACGCCATCAAAAATCATTTTTTATCTATGTTTTTTATTTACAAAATTTCCTCTTTGTGATATGATATGATATGATATTATATTATATATACCTTAATATGTGTCAAATGATTGCGAAAGGGATTATGCGATGGAAAAGATCACACCGTTTATAATGTGTATAATATTTATATTTATCGCATTTTGCCTTTGGAAAGCTGCGGTCAAAATAAGCTCTTTTGCCATCCGCAGAAGAATACTTTCATACAGCCGCGCAAGCAAGGAAGCGGCAAGCGTTCTGCTGATATCATATTTCGGCAAGTGTGCCGTCCACTCAAACGTATATCTGCCGCTGAGAACGACGCGCGGCGTGGTTTTTACGGGTATCGACAATATAGTGATATTGCCGACGTGTATAGCCGTAGTCAAAGTTCAAAGCATGAAAGGTCAGATATTCACAGGCGATCCCAAACAATGGCATCAGAGCGTAAGGCTCAAAAGCGGTCAAAGAAAAGAACGGGATTTTGAAAATCCCATAATAGCAAACGAACGCCATATAATAGCGCTCTCACAAATATTCGAACGTGAAAAGATAACCGCGCCTCCCATATACAACATAGTCATGTTCTCCTCAAACAAAGTAGTCTTCTCCGAAGAATTTCCCGAAGTATACACTCTCTCGGCGGCAATAGATAAAATGAAGATGATATCAAAAGGAAAAAAACTGACATACAAGGAAAAACGCTCTTTTTCACGAATAATAAAAAAATATTCGACAAGTGCCGCAAAGGCGCGCGCTCATAACGCAAAAATCCGCAAAATGGCTGAAAAATCCGTTAAATAAAACTTTTTTCCTCTTCGCCAAACGACCGTTTTTTTATATAAAACACTGTATACTCTTTTACAAGAAAGTATATGTCTTTCCGACAAAGTTTATGCGAAAGGGTGTTTTTATATGAAAAAAAATCTTTCTTTGTTTGCTCTGGTCATAATCTGCTCGTTGCTTTTGGCGCTTTGCATTATCTTTATCGTGTTCTCATCAGGCGAAAACGCGGGAGCTGTCATTTTGCCGAACGATATATCCGAAAGCTTTGCAGCCGACGAAATAACATATCTTGTATACTCTGGCGTGTTGGAAACGCAAAACGACGGCGAAGATTCGCTATTTTTTCCGAAAAATGAAGTTACGCGGGAATATTTCGTCTGCGCGCTCGTAAAGCTGCTCTGTATAGATACGGACAAGTATTCCTCTTTCGAGCTTGAACTTGAGGACGCCGACGAGATATCAGAAAAAGATATGCCTTTTATACGCGCCGCCATAGCCTGCGGAATAGTGTCCGCCGAAGTGATAGAAGGAAAAAATTATTTTCTTCCTAACGAATATATCACAAGAGAAGAAGCCTCTCATATAATAGGCGCTCTTTCGAACGCAGTGATAGCTACTACAAAACCCGAAGCTTTTTCGGATATCGAATCAGCAGACGCGGAATATATCGAAAATCTGAAAAAGCTAATAAATCTAGATATCCTCATAGGATATCCCGACGGTACGATAAAGCCGAAAAATTCCCTCACCAGAGAGGAATTTGCTCTCATGCTTTATCGTATGCTTCAGAACGGAAGCTTTGGCACATATACATAAAAACAAAAATAAACTTTTAAGGAAAAAATATGCCGACAAAAGAATCCGAAAAATTTGTTGATTCTTCTCTCATGGAAGGAATGACGTCCGTCCGCGCCGTGATAGCAGGCTCGGAAGCGGGAACAAACGACAGAAAAATAACAAAAGTACTTTTCGACAAAGCAAAAGAACGCGCTAAAGCAAGGGAGCTTGCATATCTTCGTCAAAAGGCGAGCACCCTTGGGTTCGAGATAAAATTCACAGACGCCGCTGAAATAGACACTCTTGCAATAGGACAGAGCCACGGGGGTATCTTGGCATATACTTCGGACAGAACGATAAAAAACGTCTGCGAAGCGAACATTTGCGAAAACGGATTTTACGTCTATCTTCAGGGAATCGAGGATCCTTATAATTTCGGTTATTCCCTGCGTTCACTGTATGCGGCAGGTGTGAACGGCGTCGTTTTGGAAAACCGCAACTGGATGAACGCCGCAGGCGTAGTATGCCGTGCTTCCGCAGGCGCAAGCGAGCTTTTCGACCTTTGCCGCGGCGAGCCTGAGGAAATAGCAAAAGTTTTTCACGAACACGGCTACTGTATAGTGGCGGCGGACAAAACAAAAGACGCCGTGTCAGTTTACGACACGGATATATCTTACCCCGTACTGCTTGTGGTAGGAGGCGAGAAAAGAGGCATCTCCGGCGCTTTTGCAAACTTCTGCGACCAAACCGTCATGCTCGATTACGGCAGAGATTTCCGCGCCGCGCTTTCTGCGGCGAGCGCATCTTCTATAATAGCTTTTGAAATATTCCGTAAAAACCGCCGCAAGGAGACAAAATGAGTTCCCCCGAAAAAATAAACGATAATATCTCCATATATCAAAACGCAGGCTCTCTTGCTTTCGGAACCGACGCATATTTGCTCTCCGCCTACATAAAACGCGCAGCGAAGTCAAAAGGCGCTGAACTGGGCGCAGGCAGCGGCGTGATATCGCTGCTTCTTGCCGCAAGAAAAAAACTCTCGTCGATAACCGCTTTTGAAATACAAGAAAATATTTCCGCAATAGCGGCGAAAAATGTCGAGCTTAACGGATTTTCGGAGAAAATAGACGTCGTATGTTCGGACATACGAAAAATAAGTTCAGAGCACAACGGCCTTTATGACGTCGTGTTCTCAAATCCGCCGTATATGAGAGCCGACTCAGGAAAAATGCCGGACAACTTGGCAGACGCCGCGTCACGGCACGAGATATTCGGAACGATAGATGATTTTGCGGCGGCGGCATACAAACTGCTGCGTCACGGCGGCACATTCAATATTGTATATACGCCATCAAGATTGCCTGCTCTTATCCATGCGCTGAAAAACGCACGTCTTGAGCCTAAGCGCATGACTCTCGTTTATCCTACGGCAGAACATGTGCCCTGCACCGTCCTCGTCGAAGCAAAAAAGGGCGGCGCCGATGATATCTTCGTAACGCGTCCGCTTATAATATACAAAGACAAGTCGGATTTTTCCGACGCCAACTATACTGACGATATGAAATATATCTATGAACACGGTGATTTTGATGAATATTACAAACGACCTTGAAGCTATCCGTAGCACAGAAGAAAAAAACGTTACCGAAAAAGGCACTCTTTACCTTGTCGGAACGCCCATAGGCAACCTTGCCGATATTTCAGAACGAGCAAAAAAAGTTCTTTCAGAGGTTGATTTTGTCGCCGCCGAAGATACAAGAGAGAGCGGCAGACTACTCTCCTTTTGCGGTATCAAAAAGCCGATGATAAGCTATTTTGAACATAACAAACATGAGCGCGGAGGATATATAGCGCAAAGATTGCTCGGCGGAGAGTCCTGTGCGCTTATAACCGACGCAGGTATGCCCGCAATAAGCGACCCTGGAGAGGACATAGTTCGTCTTTGCGCCGAAAAAGGAGTGCGAGTATGCATAGTTCCGGGGCCGTGCGCGGCAGTGTGTGCGCTTGCCGTATCTGGTCTGCCTACTTCAAAATTTATTTTCGAAGGGTTTCTGCCCGTAGGCAAGAGAGAGCGCGGCGCGGCGCTGTCGGAGCTGAAAGACCAGACGCGAACGATAATCTTCTATGAAGCGCCGCATAAGCTGCTACGCACCCTCGACGACCTTTACGAAGCTTTCGGCAACCGCAAAATATCCCTTTGCCGCGAACTTACAAAGCTTAATGAAGAAGTAATAAGAACGACTCTCTCCGGCGCACGTGAATACTACAAAGAGCGCTCGCCTCGCGGAGAATACGTTCTGATAATGGAAGGCGCCTCCCTTGACGAACTCAAATCACGCGCGTTCTGGGCGGATATGAGCGTAAGCGAACATGTAGAATACTATGTTTCGCAGGGAAACTCCAAAAATGACGCGATAAAAGCCGCGGCACACGATCGCGGCGTTGCAAAAAGCGAAATATATAATCAGGTAATGATAAAATAAATTACCGAAATCTGTATAAATATCTCATCAACGGAGGTCTTAAAATAATTATGGAAAACAAAAAATTTTACATCACCACGCCGATATATTATCCCAGCGATAAGCTTCATATCGGTCACACATACTGCACCGTCGCAACAGACGCAATGGCTCGCTACAAACGTCTTCAGGGCTATGACGTAATGTTTCTTACGGGAACAGATGAACACGGTCAGAAAATTGAAAACAAGGCAAATGAAGCAGGCGTTACACCTCAGCAGTTCGTCGACAATATCGTTGAAGGCGAAAAAGGCGTAAAAGACCTCTGGAAGCTTATGAACATCAGCTACGACAGATTCATCCGCACGACTGATGACTACCATATGACCTCCATTCAGAAAATATTCAAAAAGATGTACGAAAAAGGCGACATCTACAAAGGCTCCTACAAAGGCAAATACTGCACCCCCTGCGAGAGTTTCTGGACAGAAAGCCAACTCAAAGACGGTTGCTGCCCCGATTGCGGCAGACCTGTAACAGACGCAGAAGAAGAAGCATATTTCTTCCGTCTTTCCAAATATGCGGACAAAGTGCGCGACCTGCTTGAAAATACGGATTTTCTTCTTCCCCGCTCCAGAGTAAACGAAATGGTACACAACTTTATCGAACCCGGTCTTGAAGACCTCTGCGTTTCTCGTACAAGCTTCAAATGGGGCATTCCCGTTGACTTCGACCAAAAACACGTCGTTTACGTTTGGATAGACGCGCTTTTCAACTACACAACGGCGCTCGGTTTCCTCAACGACAGATACGATGACAGCGACTATAACAAGTATTGGCCTGCCGATGTCCATTTTGTAGGAAAAGAGATAGTTCGCTTCCATTCCATCATCTGGCCTGCAATGCTCATGAGCATGGAAATGCCGCTTCCCAAGCATGTATACGGTCACGGCTGGCTCCTCCTTGACGGCGGCAAGATGTCCAAATCCAAGGGCAACGTCGTAGACCCGTATCTCCTCGCGGAAAGATACAGCGCAGACGCACTGCGTTACTTCCTGTTGCGCGACTTCCCGTTCGGCTCCGACGGCAATTTCTCAAATGAACTTCTTATAAACCGCATAAATACAGACCTTGCAAACGACCTGGGCAACCTTCTTTCCCGCACGACAGCCATGGCAAACAAATACTTCGAGCACAGCCTTCCCGCAGAACAGGCTTCCGGCAAAGAAGATGAGGATATCATCTCCATGGCAGGCGCCCTGCGCGGAAAATACGAAGCTCATATGGAAAAATACGCATTCCAGTCCGCTCTTGCAGAAGTTTTCGCGGTAATAGCACGTGCAAACAAATATATCGATGAAACAGCTCCGTGGACTCTTGCAAAAAGCGAAGAAACAAAGCCCAGACTTGCGCGCGTTCTCTATAACCTTGCTGAAACACTCCGTATATGCACCGTACTTCTCACACCGTTCATGCCGGATTCCTGCGTGAAGATATTTGATCAGCTCGGTGTGCCGTCAGAACTCCGCACTTGGGAGAGCGCGGCAGAGTTCGGACTTATGAGCAAGAATGCTTCTCTTTGCAAGGGCGAAAATCTCTTCCCCAGAATAGATGCGGCAAAAGAACTCGCTGAGCTTGAAGCACTGCAGGAAGCAAAAAAAGCGGCGGCAGACACCGAAGAAAATGCAAAAGAAACAAACACAAATATGCCTGCTCCCATGGAGATAACCGACCATGAAGAGGAGATAAGCTTTGATGATTTCTGCAAAATCGAAATGCGAGTATGCAAGATAATGAATTGTGAAGCCATAAAAGAGAGCAAAAAGCTTTTGAAGCTTTCCGTTTTCGACGGCGAAAGAGAAAGATGCATCATGTCGGGAATCGCAAAATGGTATAAGCCGGAAGACCTTATCGGCAAAAACATCGGCGTCGTTGTAAATCTTGCGCCCCGTTCCATGATGAGCGGAAAATACGTAAGCGAGGGCATGATTTTCGCGGCCGACACGACGGACGGCGACGCTTCGATAGCCTTCTACAACGACGATACCGTCGGAATGAGAATACATTGATATGGAAAAGCTTTTCGACACTCACGCTCATTTCACCGACGAGAAACTCTACGGAAACGACGAACTTCTGAGTGAAATATTTGCAGGCGACGTCGGGTATATCCTAACTGCGGCTGTAAACGCGGACGACAGCGAGAAATGCGCTTCTCTTGCGGAGCAATACGAGAATATGTACGCCTCTGCCGGCATACATCCTGAAGAAGTACAAAAAATATCCGATATAAGCGCAGAAAAAGCAAAACTCGAACGCAGTCTTACACGCAACAAGGTTGTCGCTCTCGGCGAGATAGGACTTGACTATTACTGGGACAAGACATATATACAGGAGCAGAAAAAACTGTTTGAATATCAGATGGAGCTTGCCGCAGAAACCCATATGCCCGTACTTATCCATGACAGAGAGGCTCACGGCGACGTTTTCGATATCATAAAAAAATACGAAGGCAAAGTTATCGGCGTCATGCACAGTTACAGCGGTCACTCGGAACTTGCAAAAGAGTATGTGAAAATGGGTTGGTATATATCCTTCTCCGGTGTGATAACTTTTAAAAACGCACAAAAAGCGGTACAAAGCGCACTCGCAGTATCAACTGATCGTATTCTTGTAGAAACAGACTGCCCGTACCTTGCGCCTGTTCCCATGCGCGGTAAAATGAACCACAGCGGCTATCTTCACTATACCGCCGATTTTACCGCCGATCTGCTCGGCATGGACAGAGAGACGTTTGCAAAGACATCGACTCAAAACGCAAAAACCCTCTTCGGAATATCAAAATAGAAGCGCAACCGCTCCGTTTCATTTTCATTCGAATATCATAAAAATATATCTTAAATAAAAACAAACTGACTTCGCAGTTCAAGCAAAATCAGTTTTTAACCGCACAATATAATGCAAAATCCCTTACGGCAGTTTTTTATTTTTCCGTAAGGGATTTTATCAATTTTTGAGAGACTTTTTTCACCTTGTTGTTTTAACGAATACTTCGGCAAGTATCTTTTCAACATCATCTTTTCTCGGAGGATTTGTTCCATCCGTAAGACACGCCGCGGAACCGTAAGCAACGGCTTCGGCAAGACAAAAATCTTTCGACTTGCCCTCGGCATAAGCGACGCAAAATCCGGCAATGCTGCTGTCGCCGGCACCGATAGTTGACACGACCTTTATATCCGGCACGGAGGCCGTGCAAACAAATTCATCGGAAACAAGAACGGCACCTTTGCCGCCAAGACTCACCATCACATTTTCTATACCTTTATCATGTATCATGCGTGCCGCGTCAACAGCGTCTTCCGTCGTATTTATGTTGATACCCATGCAGTCGGATATCTCTTCCTGATTTGGTTTTATAAGCCACGGTCTTACAAGAGAAAAATCATCAATTCCAAAAGAACTTGAATCTATTACAAGTTTCGCGCCGAGGCTTTTTACTTTTTCGAGATAAGGCGATACATCATAAACCGAAAGTCCTTCCGGCAGACGTCCGTTGAAGGTGAATATCGTATCTTTGCCGCAAAGAGGAAGTATCATATCGAAAACTTTCCTGACGATTTCTTCAGCGACAGGACAGCCCTCAAAGCTTATGCGTGTTTCAGGAGCGTTTTCAGGGTGTATGGTTATGTTTTCACGTATGCGTCCTTCGGCATATACGGGAACATAATCGACTCCGCAAGCGGAAAGTTCGATTTCGAAATCTGCGGCATTCTGTCTGCCGAGCACGACGAAAGCAGTACTGTCAACGCCGTTCTCGCGGAGCGCACGTGAAATGTTCACGCCTTTGCCGCCGATGTAGCGGCTGTATGTTTTCATATGATTTTCACGCTCGGGCAGAAATTTATCCGCCGTGCAATGAATATCAAAGGCAGGGTTCAAAGTAAGAGTCAGTATTTTCATAGTATCAAACAAAATATACGGGATCCTTCATTTCAAAAATTTTTGAACATATTTTAAAATTATTATTACCTGTGCAGGTATGCCGGCTATGTAGAACATCCACAGGTTATAGTGCATGAACTGCAAAACTACACTTGTTATAAATGTCCAAAGAAACACAGAGCAAATTATCATCTTTGCCGTTCTACCAAGCCAGTCCTTGCCAAGATACAAGACGGCGATACATGATGCGGGTATCCCCCATATAAATGCCGCCCATAGATTTTTGCCCATCATCGTATGCCCGTATATGAATATCATTGTGGCAATAAGCCACACCGTCGTAACGGCAAGCGCGCAGACAACTATATTATTTATCATCAGGTTGGTGTTTCGCGTCGCTTTTTTTAGTTGCCCATCTCCTTTTTGGACAAGCATATCCAGCGTTACGCCGTAAAAATCGCAAAGCTCGCAAAGCACGTTTATGTCAGGGAGCGTATCTCCGTGTTCCCATCGGGAAACGGCTTTATCGGAATAATCAAGGCGCGCGGCAAGTTCGGCCTGAGTTATGCCTTTTTGTTTGCGGAGGTTTACAAGATTTTCCGCAATCACGGGTTTTACATCTTTTGTTATCATAATAAAGTAATTATAACTCTTTTTAATAAAAAAATCAACATTTTTCGCGTCAATTCAGTCACTAAATTCAGTCACTCTACAAATTGTAGAGTTCTCTTCTAATTGGTGTAGACAATTGGAAATTCATTCTTTTATCTTTATACCTTGCTTTCGTCAAAAAGTCCTTGGCTTTTCACGATGGATCATGATAAAATTTATACAGTTCGGTACGGTATTTATGACATCGTTTTGCCAATACTAGTTTTGCCGAGCTGAAAAATTTCAAAATAAGGAGTTTTTCATATTGAAAAAGAAAACCGTTTATTATACAGACGAACTTAAAGAAGATTTTGCCGGCGTTGGAAAGCGCCGTGAAATGAAAATAGATGAAAATTTTAAGTATATCAAGAATAATATTTTTTACATGGCGGCCGCATTTATAGTATACCGAATTTTCATGACTCCGTTCGCTTTTCTTTTCTGCAAAATAAAATTCGGCATGAAGGTCGTCGGCGCAGAGAAGATAAAGCCGTTTAAAAAAGGCGGACTTTATCTCTACGGCAACCACACTCAGATTCCGGCAGACGGATTTATACCGAACATTATAACTTTTCCTCAGTCGGCGCATGTTATCGTCAGTCCTGACAACATAGCTCTGAGAGGAACGAAAAATCTTATGATAATGCTCGGCGCGATTCCCACACCTACAACGCTTAAAGGATTTTCTGCCTTTGAAAAGGCGCTTGACACACATTTGTCGCAAAACCGCGCCGTCATCGTATATCCCGAGGCTCACATTTGGCCTTATTACACCGGAATACGTCATTTTCCTTCGACATCGTTTCGTTATCCTGCAAAGGACAGCCGTCCCGTATTCGCCTTTACCGTGACATACCGCCGCTCGAAAAGAGGCAAGCCCCGCATAGTCGTTTATATAGACGGCCCTTTTGCAAGCGGCGCAAAAAGCGTCAGAGAAAGAGAAAAAGAACTGTGCGGCGCAGTCTATGACGCTATGTGCAGGCGAGCATATACAGAGGAAAATTATTCATTTATAGAATACATCAAAAAAAGCCGAGAGGAGGCTGGTACATGATATCCCTTCTATACAGCGGAAACGCAAAGGTATTCAAAGGTCTACTCATTTCACTCGTTTCCGTTGCGAAAAACACTTGTGAAGCGCTCGACGTTCATATCCTTACGATGGATCTTTCCGATATAAATGCGGATTTTTCCCCGATAAACGAAGAACAGCGCGATTTCACCGAAAAAATAATAAAAAAGCAAAACGAGCAAAGCCGCATAACTCTTCACGACCTTACAAATATCTTCAAAGGCGAAATGATGAACTCGCCGAACATGAAAAATTTTTATACTCCGTACGCCTTTTTACGCCTCTTTGCGGACGAAGCGGATATTGGAGGTCGTGTGATATATCTTGACACCGACACAGTTGCGCGCCAAGATATTTCTCCACTTTTCGCCATGGAGCTTGACGGCGCGGAATTTGCCGGTGCGCGTGATTATCTTGGAAAGATATTTATACGTCCCGATTATATCAACTCCGGCGTTCTGCTTCTGGATATAGACAAAATAAAGGAAACCGGACTTTTCAGAAAAGCAAGGCGTTTCTGCGCCGAAAAAAGATCAGCTTTTCCGGATCAGGACGCGATAAATCACTACGCCCAAAAGAAGCGCTTCTTCCCTTCGCGCTTCAACGAACAGCATAAAATGAAAAAAGATACCATTATACGTCATTTTTCAAAAACATTGCGTCTGTTCCCATATGTCCACACGGTAAACGTCAAGCCATGGGACATAAACGGACTTCATAAAAAACACAAGACTTATGAATTTGACGACTTGATATGCAGATGTCTTGCATATATTGATGAATTTGAAAATACAATTACTCGATAAAAGGTGAAAGAATGACAAGACGCGACGTTATCGCAGCAATAGAGGATTGCGAAAGAAAAGGCATGTTTGATATGCATGTAGACCCTATCCCCGAAGAAATAATAATTCCCGTCACCCAAGATTATCATTATCCGAACAAGAGAACGTTTTGGGAGAAATTAAAGTTCGGCGTTCAAAAAATATTTATTGTAAAGCCATTCACCGTTTATCAAAACAAGGCAAGATACAAACTGAAAGTCATCGGCAGAGAAAACCTGAAAGGACTAGGCGCCGCCGTGCTCACCTGCAACCATGTAGATAAGTTCGACTGTCTTGCTGTTAAATACGGTGCGCGAGGACACAGAACCTTCGTTGTCGCCGCGCCTTTCAACAATATGAAAGGCTTTTTGGGTGAAATGATGCGCGCAGGCAATATGCTGCCGATGAATACAACAGTACACGGCACGGCTTCATTTAATAAAATGGTCGAAGAAGTGCTGACAGTAAAAAAAGATTTTCTTCTCATCTATCCCGAAGCCTCCATGTGGTGGCACTACAAAAAGCCGCGCCCGTACAAAGACGGAGCATTCTATCTTGCGGCAAAATACAATGTTCCCGTCGTTCCGCATTTTTTAACATACAGAAAAAGCGGCAAAAAAGACGCGGAAGGAATAGATATCCCTTACTATACTCTCCACATACTGCCCCCCGATATATCCAAAAAAAGAACTCTCTAAACAGGAAAATATAGCTTATCTGCGCGACGGCGCTTACAATGCCTGCCGTGAGGTTTACGAAAACGTATACGGAGAAAAACTTGTTTACAATACAGCAAACGAAAAGGAATGAAAATTTTATGGAAAAAATCTCGGTTATAGTGCCTTTCGGCAACAACGCAAAGACTCTCGACCGCTGCATTTCAAGCATAATCTCACAGACATACGAAAATTTTGAGCTTATTGCCGTAAGCGATGGCTCCACGGACGCTTCCTGTGGCATAATAAGAAAATATGCCGCAAATGACAAGCGTATAAAGCTATTTGAAAAAGCTCACGGCGGCGTTTCCTCTGCGCGCAATTTCGGACTTGACCGCGCCGAAGGTGATTTCATACAGTTCATAGACGCCGACGATTATATAGAGCCTGAAATGTTTGAGCTCGCAGTTGCAAAAATGAAAGAAACAGGCGCAGATATGGTTGTAGTCAATCATACGCACCCCTGTATAATAAATTATCTCGGAGATGCCGTTATCGACATGACATCAAAAGACGGCGCGCGAACCTTTTATCAAAATACTTTCGCCTCCCTCCTGCCTTGGAACAAGCTCTGGAAAAGAAGCGCCATAACAGACAGATTCGACGAAACGACAAATTTTTGCGAAGACGACCTTTTTTGTCTGGCAAACATTAAAAACACTAAAAAAATAGCGAGTATAGGAAAAGTACTCTACAACTACTACTGCGCTCCGCCCTCGACATCACTTGAGGAGTCGTCTGCCATAAACAAAATGGCAAAAGCTCCTGATTTTTGGATAACGAAAAAAACTTTCTGGTATATGCGAAACGCTCTGCGCCCGGCAAGCCGCAAGATAATTGAAAAACATTTTGAAAAAGATGAGCGCGATACTTTCGAATATATCCGTATTTTTGACTTTATGTTATGGGAAATAGCCATACTCGGAGCAATGGACGTTGACGAATGCGGACTGACGAAGGAAATGCAGAATATTTTTGCGGAAGAAGATTTCCACAAGAGTATGCGTCTACAAGAAAGATACGGCATAAGATTCACCGCATATTCTACCGAAGGCAGGGACAAAAAAGTTGCCGAATTTATAAATCTCTGCCTCAGAGCAATATACGATATCCGCGAAAACGGCAAGGACTTGAAGCCGTATCACGTCATTCTCGACATTTTTGCTGAAATGTTTACGGAGATCACAGGCCCGCTCGACACTGTGAATTTTGCGGCCAAAGCCGCGCTTGAGATGAGCATTCTTTCCACGGACGAGGCAAGATATGCAAAAAATCTTGTCTCAAAAAGAAACTCTTCTCGCCCAAGAATAACTTTGCGCGAAAACACCGTGTAAATATAAATCTCAGAAATATATGCTCATCATGCAAAAATAAAAGCAAAATATTTGAAAATACATTGCATAGCCATATTTTATATGGTATAATGATTATAGAAAGTTTGTGCTAACAAACACAATATTATATATGGAGGATTGATTACCATGTACAACAATACAGACGCTCTTCAGCCCGATAAGCTTGAGCAAATACTTGCGCTTCGTCCCGAAGGTGCAAGTGATGAAGGCAAAAAGGTAGATAACCTTGAAAACCGCATGAAAGGTGCTTTGATCGGTCGCTTTGCAGGCTGCGTGCTCGGTATTCCCGTTGAACTTTATTCTATCGCAAGAATGCAGGCTGTTGCTCTTGAAACAGGCACTACGTTCCCGCCTCAGACATACTGGAAAGGTACTGATCAGCCCGAAAAGATCCACTACCAGACGAATGTAAGAACGGATTACCTCGAACAGAACATCAACAAAGTTCCCGTCGACGATGATATTACATACGTTATACTCAACCTTCTTCTTCTCGAAAAATACGGCAAAAACTACACGGTTGACGACGCAGGCAAGCTCTGGCTCGACATTCTTCCCATCGCATGCACGGCAGAAGACGAAGCTCTCCAGCAGATGCGCGCAGGCACAAGACCCGAATGTGCCGCAAACTTCAACAACTATGTTGAATGGATAGGCGCTGCTATCCGTGCCGACGCTTTCGGTTACGCAGAAGCAGGCAATCCCGCTGCTGCAGCCAAACTTTCCTACAACGACGCTTACCTCACACACAGAAAGAACGGTATCTACGGCGAAATGTTCTGCGCTGCTTCCGTTGCCGCTGCGTTCACAGCAAAAACTCCTATTGACGCAGTAAAAGAAGGTATGAAACAGATCCCAAAAGATTCTGAACTCTATCAGGCTCTCGAATGGGCGTTCTCCGTTGAAGACAAAGTTACAAACTACCTCAGAGCGCGTGAACTCATCGACGAAAAGTTCAAGAGAATGCATCCCGTTCACACCATCAACAACATGGTAGCTATCGTATTTGCTCTCATGCTCGGCGGCAATGACTACCAGAAGTGCATAAGCGAATGTGTTGCCATCGGTCTTGACAACGACTGCACAGGCGCTACTGTCGGTTCCATCGCAGGCGCTTGCCTTGGTTTCGACGCTATCCCCGAGTACTGGTACAAAAATTTCAACGATACGGTCGGCACCTACCTCAAAGGCTATGCCGAAGTTTCTCTCTCCGACGTTATCAACAGATTTATCAAGCTCAACGGCTAATAGAAGAAAAAACAAAATCGGCAGTTCAAATGAACTGCCGATTTTTTGTTTTTATTTTTTTGTATTTCAGACGCTTATTTCATAAGACCGCATATCATATTGCTGAGTTCCGTGGGATTTTCAACCGGAAGTCCGCTGATAAGACGAGCCATTGTATAAAGTATCTTTGCGTATTCGGCGACTTTTTCCTTTTCGCCCGTTGCGAACAATCCTTTAAGAGTCGTAGCAACGCTGTGACCGTCGTTTATCTCAAGAACGGTTTCTGCCTTGGGAGCGTTTTCGTTGCCGGGCATCTGTGAAAGTACCTTCTCCATCTCTGTGGAGATACCGCCTTCGCTGGAAAGGCAGACAGGGTGTTCCTTGAGCGTATTTGTAAATCTTACCGAATTTACCGAAGAATCGCCTATGCTCTCTTTCATAAATTTAAGAAGCTCTGCCGCGTTTTCGTTTTCAGTCTTTATCTGCTCTTTTTCTTCATCTGTCGAGATATCGAGCTTGTCGTCACAAACATTTATAAACTTCTTGCCGTCATATTCTCCGAGTGTACGAATCGCAAACTCGTCGATATTTTCCGTAAGGTAAAGAACTTCAAAGCCTTTTTCTTTAACGGCTTCCGTCTTGGGAAGCATATCTATAATGTCTATACTGTCGCCGCAAGCATAGTAAATATTTTTCTGCTCCTCTTTCATGCGTGAAACATATTCTTTGAAAGTTACATATTTCTTCTCAAAGGAGGATTTGAACATGATAAGATCCTGCAAAACATCTTTATGTCTGCCGAAATCGGAGTAGATACCGTATTTGAGCTGTGCACCAAACTCCTTGAAAAATTCTTCGTATTTTTCTCTGTCGTTTTCGAGCATTTTAGCAAGCTCATTTTTTATCTTCTTCTCTATCGATTTTGCGATAGCTTTGAGCTGATGGTCATGCTGGAGCATCTCTCTGGATATATTAAGAGAGAAGTCTTCGCTGTCAACAAGTCCTTTTACAAAATTGAAATAGTCGGGAAGAAGGTCGGCACATTTCTCCATTATCATAACGCCGGAAGAATAAAGCTGAAGTCCCTTTTCAAAATCCTTTGAATAGTAGTTGTACGGCGCTCTCTTAGGGATAAACAAAAGCGTTTCATAAGAAACAGTACCTTCTGACTTGGAGCGTATTACCTTCGCCGGAGCTTCATAATCATAGAATTTTTCACGGTAGAAGTTCGCATATTCATCTTCCGTCACTTCATCGGAAGATTTGTGCCATATCGGGACCATGCTGTTAAGCGTTTCAACTTCCGTATAAGTTTCGTATTTGGGAGCGTCCTTGTCAGTTTCTTCCGCTTTTTCGTTCTCGTCTTTTATAAGGCGGGTCTTCTCTACGCTCATCTTTATCGGATAACGTATATAGTCGGAATATTTTTTGATAAGTTCACGGATACGGTATTCGTCGAGAAATTCGCTGTATTTTTCTTCTTCCGTATCGGGTTTTATGTGAAGCACGATCTCGGAGCCGTAATCGGAATATTCGCACGGTTCTATCGTGTATCCGTCAGCACCTTCCGATTCCCAAACAAAAGCATCTGCGGAGCCGAGCGCACGGCTTTTTACCGTTATCTTGTCGCTTACCATGAACGCGGAGTAGAAACCTACGCCAAACTGTCCGATGATATCGAGCCCGTCCTGTTTGCCGTTTTCATTCTTGAAATCGAGAGAGCCGCTCTTTGCAATCGTGCCCAAATTGTTCTCGAGCTCGTCCTGAGTCATACCGCAGCCATTGTCGCGTATGGTAAGAGTGTTTGCTTCCTTGTTTCTTTCTATCGTTATCTCGTATGCGCTTCTGTCAAGTCCCAAAGAACTGTCCGTGAGCGCGCGGAAAGCTCTTTTGTCAATAGCGTCGCTTGCGTTTGATATAAGCTCTCTAAGGAATATTTCCTTGTGAGTATATATAGAGTTTATCATCATATCAAGCATTTTTTTGGATTCGGTCTTAAAAGATTTCTTTTCCATATTTATAATATCCCGTTATAGATAAATTAAATTTTACAAGCAAAATTGTAGACCTTTTTATATAAAAAGTCAAGCGAAATTTGCTTTTTTAATTTATTGTTTACAAAGTTGTAATCTTTTCACAGAAAACTTATTTTTTCTCGTTTTTAACAGTCGTTAGCATTACAAGAGTGAGTATTCTCTTGACGCACTCGCGTACACGCGCCCTTTCGAGCGTGCCGTTTTTCATCGCTTCAACTACGCCGTCAGAATCACCGAAATGCATTTTGAGGTCTTGGTCAGCCGAAAGCTCTTTTACATGGTCGGCGGCATTCGCAAAATCAGACATTATCATTCCGTCAAATCCGAAATCTCCGCGCAGTATATCATGGCAGTAGAGCGGATTTTCACTTACTCTTGTGCCGTTTAATATGTTATATGAAGTCATTATGGAATATGGCTTTGACTCGGATATGACTGTTTCAAAAGCTTTCATGTATATCTCTCGCATGGCGCGCGCAGAAACACGGCTGTTTGATTTCAATCTTTGATATTCCGTATTATTCGCCGCAAAATGCTTGACTGTGACGGCGACATCATGCTCCTGAACACCCTTTACTATTGCCGAGGCAATAGTTCCCGTAAGATACGGGTCTTCCGACATATACTCAAAGTTGCGCCCGCAGCACGGGTCACGGTGAATATTTATAGCCGGAGCAAGCCATACGTCGACATTGTAAAGATTCGCCTCAGTACCTATCGACTTGCCAAACTCATATGCAAGTTCCGTGTTCCAAGAAGCGGCTACCATCGTCGCGGACGGATATACCGTTACCGCATAATTCTGGCGGAATCCGACAGGACCGTCTGACCAGTAGCTTTCGGGTATGCCGCGTTCCGGTATATAAGCTATCTGACCGTTGCTGTTGCCGCAGGTAAGGCGCGCAAGCTCACTGTCGGAAAGACTGCATATAAACTCATCAAGAGACAGCTCTCCGCTCAAAACGTTTCTGAAATCATATCTGCTTTCTTTCGGAGGCAGGACTTTGCGCGGGAACTTTCCGCCGTCGGGCATATTTTCGTCGAGTTTTATTTGAGTTGAAACTTCTGCTTTTTCTTTCTTTTTGCTGTTCACAACTCTTGTACAGGGCTTAAACTCCATATATGCGAGAAGAGGAGTGTCCGTCGTAAGAGATATCAATTTCAAATAAGCTTCGCCGGCAGGAAGCGCAAGGCTGATGGGGCCGACGGTGCGGAACACATGAACTTCCTCATCATCGGTAGTCGTTGGAAGTTCTACGGATTCCATATCTTGTTTGACATTGTTTATCATGAACGAATATGTGTCCTCAAGCTTTCTTGAAGGCCGATAAGTCGTATAACGCAGAGTAACATCATAAAACCCCGCTTTTTCGACATCAAGCTTATAAGTCGCATTTCTTCCGGGAGTATGCATACGGAAAAGTCCCTTTCCGTATTTAACATCACCGTCGGGGTCTTTAAACTCCCTTGATATTACACATAAAGCACATTCGGAAAATTTTCCGCCTTCAACAACGGAAACGCCTTCGGCAGAAATATGGACTGTCTCATCCAATTTTTCGAACGACATCGAAACTTCGGGAGCGTTTTCCTTGCCGCGGAAAACAAACTCACATGTTGACAAAGGTAATATCATTTCCCCGCCGCTTTCGCTGAAATATGCTTCGCTGTTTTCTATGAGCGAGCCGTCTATGTAAACTTCACACGATTCATCAGCGTTCAAACGCATATTATAAGCACCTGCTACTGTCACATTTATGCGGAACAAAACGGAGTTTCCGTCTATGGAGATATATTGTTCGGGTCCTATATCGACTTTTGAGAAAGGACCTATCGGTATTCCGTCGGCAACATTAGGAGAAATTGCATCGAGTGATTCAAAGCATCCGTCAGGCGTAAGACGTTTTGAAAGCTCGGTGGGAATATGGGCGCATTCTTTTATAACAGCGAAACAAGGATTGCCGAAAACACCTGCAAGTTCAAGTTTTTGTACATTATTTCCGAAGTAGACTGAATATTCGCCTTTTTCCATTACCCAAGAATCGGCTTTTCCGAGAGCGCCCGTATCATCAAACGAAGCCATACGGGAAATAGGATAAGAAAGCGTCAGTATCTCCTCCTCTCCGGGTGAAAGGAGCCTTGTTTTTTTAAATGTTCGAAGCTCATATTTCGGAGTCCTCAGACAACATGACGGAGAAGAACTGTAAAGCATTACAGTTTCTTTAGCCGAGTATTCGGATCCTGTGTTCTTAACAAGTATCTTTACTCGTACTTCTCCTGTAGCATCGCTGTCACATTCAAACGAGAGAAGCTTTTTTTCAAATTCGGTATATGAGAGTCCATGTCCGAATGGATAAAGCACCTTTTCGCCTTTTCCGCAAAACGTTTCAAAGTAGCGGTATCCTACAAATATATCTTCATAATATTCCTGTATTATTCCCGACTTTTTGCCGAAATATTCGGAGGAGGGATGATCCACATAATGGCGTGCGACAGTATCGGTAAGCTTACCGGACGGAGAACATTTTCCGCAAAGGATATCTCCCAGCGCGTTTCCTCCCTCCATACCGGGAAAATTGAGAAGAAGCAACGCTTTTATCTCATCGCATTCCGTAAAAGAGAGGTCTATGAGGTTGCCGGAATTTATGATTACGGCAATTTTTCCGTAATTCCTACGCAAAGAGCAAAGAAGCGCAGATTCTTCCGCCGACAGCAAAAAATCGCCCTCACGATAAATCACATCATCGTTCTCGCCTGCAGTTCTTCCTATAACAAGCACGGCTTTTTCAGTCCTTGATGCGATATCGGCAATCTCATCTTCCGATATAGGCATTTCCGGATTCATATGCGAACCGCTTCCCCACAAGCCGAAAGAAGCGACTTGATTTTCCGTACACCATTTACGGTAACGCGCCGCAAGTTCGGCGTCTGTATTTATACCGGCATTTTCCATGCCGTCAAGTATGCTGACACAATATTCGCTTTTGCAAAAAGCAGAACCGGTTCCGCATTTTATCGTATCTATCTGAGTTCTGCCGAACACGGCAACTCTCTCTTTTCCGAAAGGAAGCATTTTTTCTTCGTTTTTGAGAAGAACTATTCCTTCTCTTGCTATATCTCTTGCAAGAGCGCTTCTTTCAGACGAAGATATATAATTATCCATAAATAAAAAACCTCTTTGATATATTTCTTATCATTTTACCATATCGCACACCTTTTGTCAACATCAAACATGATTTTTTCAAACATTTACAGTTGTATTATTTCCAAAAGAACTCTTGGGTGTTGTATATATAAAATTCAAAATTCAGCTCTTACAAATATCTCTTTATCAAACGTCTCTCGAATTTGCATAATTCATCGATCGCTATTGAATTTTGACATTTTTTATTGTAAAATTAAAATAAAGATACACTTATTTTATCATAAGGAGGAACATCGTGAATAATTTCAAATATTTCGGAGTTATGGTAGATTGCTCACGCGGAGCCGTCCCAAATGTCACATCTCTCAAACATTTTTTCGATATCATATCTGAAATGGGCTATAACTGCGTTATGCTGTATACCGAGGACACATACGAGATCCCCTCTGAACCGTTTTTCGGATATAAACGCGGAAGATATTCGCAAGACGAACTGCGAAAGCTCGATATCTACGCTAAGAGCAAGGGCATAGAGCTTATACCATGTATACAAACGCTCGCTCATCTCAGCGCGATGTTCCGCTGGAATTGTTATAAGCCTATCTGGGATATAGACGATATTATTCTCATCGATGATGAACGTACATATGAGTTGATAGACAAGATGTTCTCCTCTCTCTCCTCATGCATAAGTTCGAGAAAAATACATATCGGCATGGATGAGGCTCACAACGTGGGTCTTGGCAAATATCTCGACTCTCACGGATATTCCAACAGATACGAACTGCTTCTCCGACATCTTGAAAGAGTATGCAAAATAGCTCAAAAATACGGCTACGAAACGCTGATGTGGGAAGATATGTTTTTCCGTTTTATGCAGAACGGCGATTACCGCACTTCACAGAATATAGACTTCCCGAAAGAGATAACGGATAAAATTCCCGCGAACTGCTCCATGGTATATTGGGATTATTATGCAGAAAGAGCGGAAGTTTACAAAGCTATGTGCAAAAACTCCAAAAAGCTTTCGGATAAGGTTTGGTTTGCAGGAGGCGCATGGTGCTGGGGCGGATTTACACCGCACAACAAATTAAGCATAAGAAGAAACTCTCTGGCTCTGCCGATATGCAAGGAAGAAGGCATAGAAAATGTCATTCTGACAATGTGGGGCGACAACGGCGGCGAATGCCCTCCTTTTTCGGTACTGCCCGCGCTAATGCACGCCGCGGCATACGCGGAAGGACTATCCGAAACGGAAATGAAAGCAAAATTCGAAAAGATAACCGGCGTGCCGTATGATGACGCCATTATGCTCGACACCGCAAATCACATCTACGGAGACAACATCAGTGTAGATTCATCGAACTATTCAAAACATAAACTGTATAATGATCCATTGAACGGCATAGCAAATGAAAACAGCGACAGCAGTATTAATGGCATAGACTCATCGATTTTCACTGAAAAAGCCGCAGTTCTTCGCAAAGCGCGCGAAAAAGCCGGTGATGAGTTGTTCCTCATATTCGATACACAGATAAAGCTTTGCGAAGCTCTGAACGTAAAGTTTGACCTAAATGAAAAAACGCGCAAAGCATATAATAAAAAAGATAAAAGTGCTCTAAGAGCGCTCGCTGAAACGGAATATCCCATATTTATCGAAAAGCTTGAAGCTTTTTATGAAGCATTCCGCGCACAGTGGCTTAAAATAAACAAACCGTTCGGACTGGAAATACATGAAACTCGTCTCGGCGGACTTATGCTCCGCACGAAAAGCTGCCGCCGCATAATACTCGACTATTGCAACGGAATCATTGACACCATTCCGGAATTGGAAGAAGAATCGCTTCCTCACGGCAGAGGATATATCGGAAGCTGGCGCGAAACATTCACCGCAGGCCCAATATAATATGGTGGATTCACTTATAAAATTATTTTAAGAAAAAACGAAAAAGATGTTTCTGATTTTTTAAATACTGATGAAAGGAATATAATAACTATGTCAGATGAAAAAAAATCTGTTTTCAATGATGATATGCCTGTTACTGAAACAGACAAAAAAAGCTTAAAAAATGACGACGCGCTCCAAATGAATGAATCGGAAAAGGGAGAAGAAAATACGGAATGTGAGACCGAAAGCCTCAACTCCTCGGAAAACGGCGGCACATCGCCTGCACCCGAAACCGAAACAAAAGATTCACAGAAAAAAGGTGTTGATGACCTTGCGGAAAGAATGAATATCCGTGAAAAAATGAGACGCTGTTTAAATTATTGCGGCTGGACATTTATTATATTGATAATATCGTGGTTTACATTAAGTTTTTTCACAATATATATACCTTTCACTACGGAATACTATATGTTTTTCAACGAGCTTTCGCTCGGTATAGCCATACTAATTTCCTTCTGTTTTCTTAAAGCCAGTTCGCCTAAAGCGCCGTTTCAAAAGAAAAAAGTCCCCTTCAACCATATTATGATGCTTACCAGTGTTTGTATAGCCGTCGGCTATATCGGCAATCTCATAAGCAGTCAATTCATTGCTTTCTGGAATGTTTTCACTAACAGCAATGTAACAAACGAAGTCTCCGATATAATAATGAATATTGATCTTGTTCAGAATTTTCTTTTCGTTGGTATCGTAGCTCCCTTTTTGGAAGAATTTTTCTTCCGAAAGCTTCTCATCGACCGTATGCGTCCGTACGGCGAGCTTCTCTCGGTTATTATATCCTCGGCGTTCTTCGCGCTCTTCCATATGAACTTCAGCCAACTCATCTATGCGTTCGGCGTTGGATTGGTACTCGGCTGTCTTTATTACCGCTCAGACAATTATATTGCTGTCACCGCCCTCCATTCATTGTTCAATATTGTAATGGGTGTTATTCCCACTGTATTCTACGGTAAAATAATGCAGTTTTTTATAGAACTGGAATATATACAAGAATCAAGCGAGAGATTTTCACTGTTCCGCGAATACGCCGTTCCGCTTATACTTTATGCCGTCTATGCAATAGCGATATTGGCTCTTGTTATCGTAGGCATAGTAGTTTTCGCATCAAACGTAAAGAAAGTAAGACCGATAAAAAGCGAATATCCTCTTCAGGCAGAAGACTATCGCTTTGCCGTTCTTAAAAATCCCGGTATCATCATCGCGGCGGTTATAGTGATACTTCTTACCGTATCAAGTCTATTTGTTTAACAACATGATAAACATAAAAAGATATCCCTTTCCTTTTTCGGAACGGGATATCTTTTTTATCATATAAAATGAGCTGTCAATTTGACTTTACGGCTTTTCTTTTTTCGAAAGTTCTCTGACAGAGTTTTACTGTTTCAACTATCGGTATAACGCAAGCGCCGAGTCCTATCGCAATAACGTATTCTTTAAGAGTTACGCCGGTAAATCCAAAAGCGGAAGCGAGGAACGGAATTTCACAGATAACGGTCGTCGCAAGGAGAGCTGCAACAGCCGCGCCGATAAGGAACTTATTATGACTGCCGAGCTTGAATATACTGCCTCTTTGAGAACGCATATTAAAGCTGTGGAATATCTCTGCCATGGACATTGTAAGGAAAGCCATCGTAACACCGTGTTCGCTGTTGCCTATCCCCCAAGAACCTATTTCGATAAAATGTCCTATGAAATACGATATAATAACAAGTGCGGAAACCATAAATCCTTGATACAGTACATCAGTGCCGAGTCCGCCGGAAAATACGCCTTCTTTTGCTGAGCGAGGTTTTTTCTCCATGATACCGGGCTCCGCCTTTTCAACGCCGAGCGCAAGAGCCGGGAACGAGTCCGTAACAAGGTTTATCCAAAGCAAATGAACGGGGTGCAATATCGTAAAACCGCAAAGCGTCGCTATAAAAATGCTTATGACCTCCGCAATGTTGGAGCCGAGCAAAAACTGTATGGATTTGCGAATGTTGCCGTAAATACGTCTGCCTTCTTCGACAGCGCCTACGATAGTGGCAAAATTGTCGTCCGTAAGGACCATATCCGCAACATTTTTCGTAACATCCGTACCTGTGATGCCCATACCTACGCCAATGTCGGCAGCCTTGATGGAAGGAGCGTCGTTTACGCCGTCGCCTGTCATGGCAGTGACAAAACCGGCTTTTTTCCATGCGGTGACGATTCTCGTCTTATGCTCCGGCTGAACGCGCGCATAAACGGAAATATTGCGGAACTCTTTTTCAAATTCTTCGTCGCTCATATCGTTAAGCTCAGAACCCGTAACGGCTTTTGCGCCGTCTTCGAGAATACCGAGTTCCTTCGCAATGGCAACTGCCGTGTCGATATGATCTCCCGTTATCATTATAGGTCTGATACCGGCGCTGCGGCATTTTTCAATAGCGACCTTGACTTCAGGACGAACGGGATCGATCATAGCGCAAAGACCTATAAAGCAAAGATCATGCTCAAGAGCTTCAGGTTCATAAGATTCCGGCTCTTTGTCGGAAAATCTCATGCCGCAAGCAAGAACTCTCAGCGCTCTGTCAGCGAATGATTTGTTAGCTTCAATTATCTTTGACCTGTATTCTTCGGTCATTGGGACTGCTTTTCCGTCTTTGAGGTAATGCGTGCAAAGATCTATTACCACATCGGGAGCGCCTTTTGTATACTGTACAAATCTTCCGTCAGAGGGATGAACGGATGACATCATCTTTCTGCCCGAATCAAAAGGAGCCTCGCCGCATCTGGGCATTTTTTCTTTGAGTTCTATTTTTGATACGCCTATCTTATTCGCCCATTCGACAAGAGCAGCTTCAGTCGGCTCGCCGGTCACGGTTCCGTCATCATTAAGCTCTGCGTCGGAGCAGAGCGACATAGCGCCGGCAAGAAGTTCGTTGTTTTCGCCGAAAGAATCTACAACCGTCATCTTATTCTGCGTGAGCGTACCTGTTTTATCGGAGCATATTATCTGCGCGCATCCGAGAGTTTCCACAGCCGTAAGTTTACGTATTATGGCATTGCGCTTCGACATATTGCCGACGCCCATGGAAAGCACGACGGTAACGACTGCCGCCAAACCTTCGGGAATAGCCGCAACAGCCAAAGAAACCGCCACCATGAACGAATCCATAACGACATCGAATGTAAAGCCGCCGGCTCGGATAAGCTGTACGCCGAAAATGATAACGCATATACCGAGCACGAGCCATGTAAGAGTCTTGGAAAGTTGGAAGAGCTTTCTCTGGAGAGGAGTCTGACCTTCTTCCGCTTTTACAAGAGCGTCTGCTATCTTGCCCATCTCCGTGTCCATGCCCGTAGCCGTTATAACAGCTACACCGCGTCCGTAAACGACTGTGGAGCCCATATATACCATATTGGCACGATCTCCGAGAGGAACATCTTTTGATTCGTCTTTAAGATTGATTATATCTATAAATTTATTTACCGGAACGGATTCACCGGTAAGCGCCGCCTCCTCTATCTTCAGGCTGGCATTTTCGATAAGTCTGCCGTCCGCGGGAACAGCGTCGCCTGCTTCGAGAACGACGATATCTCCGACAACAAGCTCCTCGCTTTTAACAGTGATAAGCTTTCCGCCGCGTATGACCTTGGAGGTCGCCGCCGCCATCTCCTGCAAAGCCTCTATTGCTTTTTCCGCTTTATTCTCCTGATAAACACCGAGAACAGCATTAAAAAATACGACCACAAGAATAATTATGACTTCGGTAAAGCTTTCATTGTTGTAAATGGCAAGAGCGCCGCTTACCAAAGCCGCCGCCAAAAGAATGATTATCATCGGGTTGGCAAGCTGTTTCAGAAAACGAACGAAAATTGAATCTTTTTTACCCTCTTTCAGTTTATTTCGTCCGTTTTCAAGAAGCCTTTTACTTGCTTCCTCCTCAGAAAGACCATGAACGGAGCTTTCCGTCTGTTTCAGCACCGTGTCAATGTTTTCACAATAATACCTCATGTTTTCCTCCTTTTTGTATTTGACCTATCTATAATTAAAAAGACTCATAGATAGGGCTGACCTACCCATGAGTCTTGTCATTCATTATTTCAAGCCAGATCAAAAAGATCATGCATGTTGACTTGTTTCGAGAGCATATCTCGTGACTACTCCCTCAGGATATATTTTTAGCCAAGAATATTTTTCCTTGGTATAATTTCATTATACACAAGTTTATGAATTAATAATGAATATAAAATGAATAAATTGAAAAGTAAATGGATAAGTTAAATTGATTTCAGATATTGTTTATATTATAATGTATATATAAAATAGTTTATATATGAATTTGTATGTATAAATTCAAAAAATTTAAAAATATTTTGAGAGTATCGAAAAAAGCAACCGTCGGTTGACATATTAAAAGCCTGCTTGATTGTATGCAACTGCAGAAAATGTTAAAATTTATACACAATAGAATTAACGGAGGACATAGAAATGATTTTTGCAGACAAATTGATTCAACTTAGAAAAAAATCCGGGTGGTCGCAGGAAGAACTTGCAGAAAAACTCAATGTTTCAAGACAATCGGTTTCAAAATGGGAAAGCGCACAATCCGTGCCTGAAATCGAAAAGATAGTCTCTCTTTCAAAATTGTTCGGCGTAAGCACCGATTATCTTCTGAAAGACGAGATAGATAACGCAGAACATAACAACAGCCAAGACAAAAATGCCTGTGAAGAAACGCATATGTCAAGACGCGTATCCGTTCACGAAGCAAATGAATTTTTAAAGGTAAAACAAACAACGGCTAAGAGAGTCGCTTCGGCAACTTTTTTGTGTATCATATCACCGATATGTTTAATGATACTCACCGCGATAAGCGAAAGAAGCAAAGCGTTTTCGGAAAGCGCCTCCATTGGCATAGGTATGATAGTCTTGCTTGCACTTGTATCAACTGCCGTTGCCATATTTATTTCCTGCGGAATAAAGACCGAGCCTTTTGAATATCTGAGCGAGGAAATATTCGAAACAGACACAGTCGTCACAGAAACGGTAAAAGCCTTAAAACAAAACTACAGAAAAACATATATTCGAAATAATGTTATCGGAGCGTGTCTCTGTATCACATCTGTTATACCCATTTTTGCCGGACTTATTATAGATGAAAAAAACGAATTGCTGCTTATGATTATGATATCTCTTCTCCTTGCCATAGCCGGACTCGGCGTAGTTTTCTTTATTATCGGCGGAATAGTATGGGAAAGTTATGAAAAACTCCTGCAGGAAGGCGATTATTCAAAAGAAAAAAAGATAGAAGCAAAAAAATTCTCTCTTAACGAAATATATACCGCATATTGGCTGATAGTGACCGTAGTATATCTAGGATTCAGTTTTTATACTGAAAACTGGGATTATAGTTGGCTTATTTGGATTCTTGCCGTCGCACTCTTTTTAATAATTGAAGCAATAATAAAAACTTTAAACAAAAAATGACTGTTATGTTTTTTCATGATTTTCATTTCCATTGGTTATGATATCTATAATACTTATAATAAATAAAAGAAAAATATTATAAAACTAACTCAAAAGCGGACGAATGAGATTTATCGTCCGCTTTATTTTTGCGCCGTATCTTCAATATTTGCTATTTTGTTGACAAAAAAACATACAGATGATATAATTATTAATTATAACAAATCATTATATATCTTTTAAGGAACAAAAAATGAAATTTTTAGTGAAATACCTCAGACCTTTTTTCGGCCGTATGTCGATCGGAATTTCAATTAAGATATTAGGCACCGTTGTTGAGCTGATGATACCGTATATACTGAGCCATATCCTTGAAAACGTAGTTGTAACTCAGGATATACGTCAAATAATATTTTGGGGAGGAATAATGATACTCTGCGCGCTCGCGGCCTGCATTTGCAACATAATAGCAAACAGAATTGCGGCGCGTGTTTCCCGAAATTTTTCCGAGAGAGTGCGCTCCGATTTGTTTGCAAAAACACTGCGCCTTTCTTCGGCGCAGACGGACGCATTCACGATACCTTCTCTCGAATCGCGTATAACAACAGATACATATAACGTCCACAATTTTGTCGGAATGATGCAGAGAATGGGCGTGCGCGCTCCCATACTTCTTATAGGCGGAACCGCTATCACTCTTTTTATGGACAGATATCTGGCGCTTGCAATGATAGCAGTATTGCCGTTTATATTCATAACGGTATATTTCATCTCGCGCAAAGGCGTTCCGCTTTATACAAAGGTCCAAAAAGCTTCAGACAAAATGATACGCGTTGTACGAGAGGATACTCAGGGCATACGAGTTATAAAAGCGCTCTCAAAATCAAATTACGAACACCGCAGATATGATAAAGTGAATAAAGAACTCTCACAAAATGAACAAAGAGCCGGCATAATTATGGGAAGCGTAAACCCCATAATGACGCTTCTTATGAATATGGGACTTGTGCTTGTAGTTGCGCTGAGCGCTCAGCGCGTTGCAGATCATCTGTCATCGCCCTCGACAGTCATAGCGTTCATGCAGTATTTCACTCAAATATCGATGGCAATGATGTCCGTTACGAGAATCTTCACAATGTATACAAAATGTTCTGCTTCCGCAAGGAGAATAGCAGAAGTCGTCGAAGCGCCTGAGGATCTTACAGTTGCAGAAGAATCACAATTTCCGCGAAAAGATAACGGCGCACATATCGAATTTTCCAACGTGTCTTTCTCGTATAAAGGCGGCGGAAACGATCTTGAAAACATAAGCTTTTCACTTCCAAGAGGCGGCACGCTCGGCATAATAGGCGCGACAGGCAGCGGCAAATCCACGCTCATTCGCCTTATGATGCGCTTCTATGACGTAAAAAGCGGCGCGGTCTACATAAACGGGCGCGACGTCCGCACCATACCTTTCAAAGAGTTCTATCCCATGTTCGGCGCCGCATTCCAGCATGATTTTCTCTATGCGGACACCATTCGGGAAAATATAGACCTCGGCAGACATCTTTCCGATGAGGAAATAATATCCGCCGCAAAAACAGCACAGGCACATGATTTCATCTCCGCTTTTCCGGAAGGATATTCTCATATGCTCTCGCAAAAAGCAACAAATATCTCCGGCGGACAGAAACAACGCCTGCTTATCTCTCGCGCCATAGCGGCTCGCCCGGAAATACTCGTATTGGACGACAGTTCTTCCGCGCTCGACTACAAGACCGACGCGAATCTTCGCGCCTCTCTGCGTGAAAATATGCGCGGCACAACGGTATTCACGGTGGCACAGAGAGTAAGCTCCGTCAAAGACAGCGATCTTATCCTCGTTCTTGACGAAGGCAGGATAATAGGAGCAGGCAAGCATGAAGAACTTCTCGAAACCTGCACGGAATACAGAGAAATAAGCGAATCGCAGATGGGAGGCGCGTTTGTTGAATAAGAATCCGAATAAACACGCGGAAAATCATAAAATAGACAGAAAAACAGCCAAAAATATTCTGATCCGACTGTTCGGATATATAATGAGATACTGGCCGCTTTTTCTGCTTGCAGTAGTGCTTACGCTCATATCAAACCAGCTTTCTTTGCTCGGACCTACATACTCAGGCGAAGCAATAGACGCCATAGCAAATGAAAACGGAGTGAACTTTACAGCCGTAAAAGAAAATGTCATAAAAATGCTCATATGCTATGTCCTCTCGGCGATAACGGCATATCTGCTCGCAGTTATCATGATAAAAATAAGCCAGAAAATAGTATTGACTATGAGAAAACAGGTTTTTGAAAAACTCACTTCTCTGCCCGTCAGCTTTTTCGATACGACTGCAACGGGAGATATAATCAGCCGAATCTCATACGATATCGATACGGTCAATTCATCGCTTTCTCACGATCTGATACAGGTCATGACGAGTATCTATACCGTTGTAGGCTCGCTCATATTCATGTGGCAGATATCAAAACCCATGATAATCGTTTTTGTTATAACCGTTCCGATATCAATATTTTTCACAAGATATCGCTCAAAAAAAGTGCGTCCCCTTTTCCGCACACGCTCACGCAAGCTCGGCGAGCTGAACGGCTACGCCGAAGAGATGCTTTCCGGCTGTCGCACAATAAAAGCATACAATCGTGAAGAGGAGATAAGCGAAAGATTCAACGCGAGAAACAAGGACACAATGGATGCATATTACAACGCCGAATATTACGGCGCGGCACTAGGTCCTTCCGTCAACTTCATAAACAACCTTTCCATTTCGCTCGTTATGATATTCGGCGGTATACTCTATATGTACTCACAGAGCGGAGCAATCCAGACCGGCTCCCTTTTCTTTATCACACTCGGCGGCGTGGCAAAATTCGTACAGTATTCGCGCAAATTTGCAGGCCCCATAAATGAGTTTGCAAATATCCTGCACGAATTTCAATCGGCATTTTCAGCGGCAGAACGTGTGTTCCGTATAATAGACGAAGCTCCGGAGCCTGCCGATACAAACGCTGCGACGCCTCTTTTAGATGTCAAAGGAGAAGTATCTCTCAAAAATGTCTCGTTTGGCTACACTCCCGAAAAAGAGATATTGAAAGATATCTCCGTCGTGGCAAAACCGGGTAAGACTATCGCCATCGTAGGACCTACCGGCGCGGGAAAAACTACGATAATAAATCTCCTAATGCGTTTTTACGATGTAAACAGCGGTCAGATAAATGTAGACGGCTGTAATATGAAAAACATAACGCGCGATTCGCTGCGCCGCGCATATACGATGGTTCTTCAGGATACATGGCTTTTCCACGGCACGATATACGAAAACATTGTATACGGCAAAGAGAACGCCACCCCCGAAGAAGTAAAAAAAGCGGCAAAAGCGGCAAGGATAGACACCTTCATAGAAAATCTGCCAAACGGATACGATACCATGCTTTCCGACGAAGGCGTTAATATTTCCAAAGGTCAGCGTCAGCTCATAACGATAGCGCGCGCAATGCTTTCAGATTCGCCAATGCTTATTCTCGACGAGGCAACTTCAAACGTAGACTCAAGAACGGAGATAAAGATTCAGGAAGCAATGTCAGAGCTTATGAAAGACCGCACCTGTTTTATTATAGCTCATCGTCTTTCCACTATACAAAACGCGGATATGATCTTAGTTATACAAGACGGAAAGATAAGCGAACACGGCACGCACGAAGAACTTCTGAGTCTCGGTGGATTTTACAGCACACTTTATAACTCACAGTTCAGCTGATATGACGATTAAAATATAATCATTACAAAAAAAACTCGCATATGCGAGTTTTTTTAATATTATTCTTTTTTCAGAGAGTTTACAAAACCTATCGATTCGCTGATAGTCTTTTCATGAGCTTCCATGCCGTATTTATCTACCTCAGTCTTGTTTTTGGGACCGTGCGTAAGACAGCCTGCACCGCCGATACAACCTCCGGCACATACCATTCCTTCAATAAAGTTGTAGCTGCTCTTGCCTTTTGAAGCCTTCAAAAGTTCTACTTTGCAGGCTTCTATACCGTCGCACGAAATGCCGTTCAGCTCGAAATCCTTTATGCCGAGTTCCTTGATAGCCTGTGCTACAGCGTCGGAAAGACCTCCGGTGCGGGCAAATATCCTGCCGTAATAAGAAGCGTTGTCAAGCGGAGTTTCGTCAAAATCCGTGAGGACAAAGTTTCTGCTGTCAAAAAGCGCCTGAAGTTCTTCAAACGTGATGACGCTGTCGATATACGGGCGGACTTTTTCAAGCTGAAACTCCATTTTCTTTGCCGTACACGGACCGATGAATACTATCTTGGAATCAGGATCATTATTCTTGATGAAATTTCCGAGTTCTGCCATGGGAGAGAAATTATGAGATATATGCTCTACAATATTCGGGAAATTTTTCTGTATATAAGAAACAAAAGCGGGACAGCAGGAACTTGTCAAAAAACCTTTTTCAACAAGTTCTTTTGTTTCTTTCATAGCAACCATGTCGGCGCCGAGAGCGGCTTCAACAACGGAGTGGAATCCGAGTTTGCGTATGCCTTCAACGACCTGTCCGAGCGTTGCTCCCGCATATGAAAACTGACCGGAAATACTGGGAGCCACTATTGCATAAACTTTGTACTTGCTGTTGTTTTCGCTTTTTTTAATTATATCTATGACATCAAGAATAAACGACTTATCGGAAACAGCGCCGAACGGGCACTGATAAACACAGGCTCCGCATGAAATACACTTGTCGTTGTCGATGGAAGCGCTTCCGTCGACGGGAGAAGGACTTATCGCTTTGACCTTGCAGGCATTCTCGCAAGGTCTTTTTCTGTTTATGATAGCAGTATAAGGGCAGGCCTGCGCGCATTTACCGCAGTTTATACATTTTGACTTATCTATATGAGCCTTAAGATGTGAGTCAAAAGTAATAGCGTCGCGTGGACAAACATCTTCACAGCGATGTGCAAGACAGCCTCTGCAAAAATCAGTGACTTCATATCCGCTGGCGGGGCAATCGTCGCAGGCGATATCGATTACTTCTATAACGTTTGGATTGCCGCGGTCGCCGCCCATTGCTAGTTTTATCCTTTCGGAAAGGATAGCGCGCTCCTTATATATGCAACAGCGCATGGTGGATTCTTTTCCGGGTATTATCTCTTTGGGAATATCCGGTATCTTTTCGGCGAGATCGCCTTTCCATGCATGACGCGCCACTTCGCGCAGAACTTTATATTTCAAATGCTGTACTTTTGTATCAAACTTTCTCATAGGCATATTCTCCTAAAAATACAAAACTTTCAATTTTTTACCCATTTTGGTAAGACAATCCGCAAGTTCGTCCACCAAACGCATTTTGATATTGAAGTTGATAGGCAGCGCGGGATTTTGATGTGCGGGATTCACCGCTCTGCCCACGAAAAAGTTGATGTCTGTCGCTTCATCGAAAAGCAGGCGTGCTATCTGAGAAGCGCCGTCTTGTTTTGTGTTCCAATCGGTATATGTGTGGTTGTCTTCAATATAAGCTTTTGCATAATCGAGAACACGGCTTATCGTAATAACGCCTTCCGTAACAAGATCGATCCCCTCTATCTCAGCCGTGGGAGGAATATCAGGGTCTACATAAAGCAGGCACGGTTTGATCGGTTTGCCCAAAAATTTAGCCGCAATAGTGGAAGTCGTACCTCCGCATACGATATGCTTGCCCTCTTTTGAAAAGAAGAGCGACATCATCTTGTCGCAATCGGCAGGATCCGAAGGCGGACCTATAAGTATGCTCATGGGAACTCTCTTGCGTATGCGTACCGTGCAAACTGTAACGTCATCCGCGGGTTTTCCGTCGTAAAGACGGAAACATTCGTCAAGAAGTATCGCCGACAGCGTTTTTGCAGAGAAACCGACATCGTAAAACGTTTTCATAAAGTCAACTATGTTTTCTCTTTTCCAACCGAAATTATATAAGTTTCCGATACCCGCGTGTTCCACGCCGTCGCTGAAGAAAACGAAAAGATCGTTCTCATAAAGAGATGTTTCAAACCTGTAAATATCCTTGCCGGACATAGTCAGGTGAGTTGCGGGAAGTTCCGTACTCTTACCTCCGCGCATGAGGATAAAAGCGGGATTGTCATATTGAATTATCTCCGCTCTGCGATTTGCGATGATACGCACAACGGTGAATGTGGAGTAAGCCACTTTTCGGACTGAGCATATCGGCAGCGTAGCCATAACGGTTTCGACCGTATCTTCAAGCGCCATGCCCTCGGAAAGCATAGTGGAAATTATCTTGGCGGTTAGAGTCGACAAAATACTCGCCTTAACGCCGCTTCCGAGACCGTCCGCCAGAACGATGATAACTTCATCGTCTTTTTCAACTATTTCCACATGATCTCCGCACAACTGTTCGCCTTCATGATTTACGCTCGCATACCCGATATCGGCGCAAAGGTCGTTATTATTTTTCATCATGCGGCATCGACTCCTTGAGTTTTGTAAGCGCTATTTTCGTTTCCGCCGCAGTCTCGCCGAGCAGTGAGGCTATTTCCTGAACTATACGCATTTGCTTTTCGACCACCTTGTCAGCTATCTGCGCCGTTTGATTCACGATATCTTCCTTGGCGCGCCGTGCAAGCTCTTCTTCCGTAACATCGCGCAGGATCGCAAGAAGCGTGTGCGACGTCTTGTCGTGAACTATCGTCTGTTCGATATATTTATCGTATTCGGCGAAATAATCGCGCTGGTTGAATACTCTCTTGCCGTTTTCAAGCACCTCTATATAAGGTATGGGATCTGCAATACGCATGATATGATCGCCGAGTATTTCGGAAGCGGAAGATATATTGAACATCTTCATGGCAGACTTATTTATCTGCTGAACTTCCAGTTCTTCGTTTACAACGATTATTCCGTTTGGCGTATTGCTTAAAATATTGTTGGAGAATCTTTCGGACTTCTCCATAAGGAAAGGCAGGCACATATTTATATCCGCTTTTCCAAGGCAAACGGCAATGGCTTTTTCACGGCAAGTCTCATATCCGCAGGAGCCGCAGTTAAGCTCGTCCTCAGGAGTATGCTTGCCGGTTTTTTTGAGCACCTCGCGTATTTCGCTTTCACAGGGCATATTTGCGCCATGTCCGATATGAGAACGGTTCATATAAAGACCGCTTTCATACGTCGGCATATCAAAATCTTCTGCCCCGGCGTAATTTTCTACCGATTTGAAATGCCTTATGGGGGATTTGCCGTATTTGTCCATAACAGGACCGCCGATACAGCTTCCCGCGCACGCCGACATTTCTATAAAGCACTTTCCTATATTGCCCTCAGCTATATCGGAAAGCGCGGCTTTGCAATTTTCAACACCGTCAACTGTAAGGTATGTATACGTTTTATCGGAAAGGTCCATCGTTTTAAGGATACCTCCGACCGTCGGGAAAAGACGCGCGCGGCTCTTTTCACTGCTGTCCGACTCATGTTCGACTTCTATTTTCGCTTCTTTGAGCATCTCGGAAAGTTCTTCGAAAGTCAACACCGCGTCTACCGCATCAAGTTCAGACGCCTCGTCTTTTTTTGCAACGCACGGTCCGATGAATACTGTTTTCGCATCCGGATATCTTCGTTTTATGTCAATACAGTGTGCCTGCATGGGGGTAACTACCGGAGCCAAGTATTTAAGCAGCTCCGGATAGTACTTTCTGATAAGCAGGTTCACAGAATGACAGCAGGAAGAGATAATTATCTCTTCCTTGCCGTCTTTTATAAGTTTTTCGTATTCTCTTTTAACGAGAGTAGCGCCCAGCGCCGTCTCCTCCGCCGCAAAGAAGCCGAGCTTCTTGAGCGCTTTTTCCAAAGCGCCTATGCCCGTACGTTCAAAATAGGCCACGAAAGAAGGGGCGACCGAAGCGATCACCCTTTCGTTTTCGGACAAGAGAACCTTGACATATTCCGTAGTATCTACGATTTCTTTAGCATTTTGCGGACAAACCACGAAGCAGTTGCCGCAAAGGATACAATCTTCATTTATTATATGAGCCTGATTTCCGGAAAAACGTATTGCTTTTACAGGGCAGTGGCGAATACATTTGTAACAGTTTTTACAATTTGATTTTTTAAGTCTTAAAACTGCCGCCATATTTTACCCCTTTCATAAAAGGAATCAAAGCCGGTTTTTCTTTATTTCAAACGACACAAAACCGTGTTTTTAAAAAATTCGTCAACGGTCTCGGGAGAAACGGAATAATAATTTCCGTCCACCGTCACGCTCACGCCCGTTTCACATTTTCCCATGCAGAAAGTTCCGGAAAGAGATATGTCATCTTTCAAATTGTTTTCCGCAACAAGAGCCTGGAGACGTTCAACGACCTTGCGCGAGCCCTTCAAATGACAAGAACTGCCTATACAAATCGTGATGTTTACCATTATATCGATCTCCCAAAAATTATTCGAATTCTACTACATTTACCCAAGGAAGCAGGAATTCGCGTTCGTCAACGTGGCCTTTTACAGACTGGGAAGCGGCAACGATCGGAAGCCATTTCTGAACATACTGTTTTGCCGTATCCGTCTTTTTGCAGAACAGATTAAGATATTTTTCGGCAAATTCTTTGTCGCCGTCAAGGCAGAAAAGAAGGTATGTTCTTGCAACATCGGCAGAAGCATTGCCCTGTGTAGCATGAGACCAGTCAAGGATATAAGCTTTGCCTTCGGGAGTGATTATAATATTGGAAGGGTTAAAGTCGCCGTGGCAAACTTTTTTATGCTTTGGCATACCTTCGAGTCTTTCGTGAAGCTCATATCTTGTTGTGGCGTCAAAATCGGTTTCATCGATCTTTCTGTCCATCTTGTCTTTGAGCTTGTTAAGCAGAGGAGCTTTTTTGGAGTGTACCTCGATCTGAAGGTCTACGAATAGGTTGAGGTATTCGTCCTTCTTATCGGGGTTTTCCTCCATAAGCTGCTGCAATGTTTTACCGGGGATATATTCTGAACGAATCGCCCATTTGCCGTCGAGTTTCATAACCTCAAGAACTTTCGGGATAGGAAGCTCGGTCTCTTCCGCTCTTGCCTGGTTGAGGGCTTCGTTAAGAACTTCGGATTTAGAATAATCCTCATCAAAAACTTTAATTACCGTATCTCCGTCACGGTAGATCGTTTTAGATGTGCGAACTGCTATGATTTTGTCAGCCTGAATACTCATTATATATTCCCCTTTCTAGTTTGTTTATCTTAAATTTTTATAATTATTTTTAATTATTTGCCGTAGTAAGCGTTGAGGTACATCTGCTTGATCTCGCTCATGAGCGGGTAGCGCGGGTTGGCACCTGTGCACTGATCGTCGAATGCCTGTTCCGTCATTTCGTCAAGACGAGCAAGGAAGTCAGCTTCATCGGGAACGTAGTCGCGGATAGTAGACTTGATACCTACTTTTGCTTTGAGTTCGTCGATCATAGCAATGAGAGCTTCAAGCTTTTCTTCGTCGGTATTGCCCTTAGCGCCGAGGAAGTCGGCAACTTCAGCATAACGAGCGAGCGTATGAGGATGATCGTACTGAGAGAACGTACCCATCTTTGCAGGAGCTTCGGCAGCATTGAAACGAAGAACTTCGTCTATCATAAGCGCATTGGCGATACCGTGAGGGATATGGTGGAATGCGCCGAGTTTATGAGCCATGGAGTGGCATACTCCGAGGAATGCGTTTGCGAAAGCCATACCTGCCATCGTAGCGGCATTAGCCATTTTTTCGCGGGCAACGGGATCGTTGGGGCCGTTGTCGTATGCGCGAGGCAGATATTCGAAAATCATCTGGAGAGAACGCAGAGCGATACCGTCCGTGTAATCCGTAGCCATAATGGAAGCGTATGCTTCAAGAGCGTGAGTTACGGCGTCGATACCGGAAGCAGCGGTAAGTCCCTTAGGAGCGTTCATCATCATGTCAGCGTCAACGATAGCCATGTTAGGCATAAGTTCGTAGTCGGCAAGAGGATATTTTACGCCTGTCTGCTCATCTGTGATAACTGCGAAAGGAGTAACTTCGGAACCTGTACCTGCAGAAGTGGGGATAGCGACAAAGTAAGCTTTTTCGCCCATCTTGGGGAATGTATAAGTTCTCTTTCTGATATCAATAAAGCGCATAGCCATATCAAGGAAGTCTGCTTCGGGGTGTTCGTAAAGAACCCACATGATCTTACCTGCGTCCATTGCGGAACCGCCGCCGACTGCGATAACAACGTCGGGAGCGAAAGCTGTCATAAGCTTAGCGCCTTCTCTTGCACAAGCAAGAGTCGGGTCGGGAGCAACATTGGAGAATGTTGTGAACATGATTCCCATTTCGGCGAGTTTGCTTTCGATAGCTTTTGTATAGCCGTTATTGTAAAGGAAGCTGTCCGTTACTATAAAAGCTTTCTTTTTGTGCATAACCGTGCCGAGCTCGTCAAGAGCAACAGGCAGGCAGCCTTTTTTGATGTATACTTTTTCGGGTGTTCTGAACCAGAGCATATTTTCTCTCCTCTCGGCAACGCTCTTAATATTGAGAAGGTGTTTTGCGCTTACATTTTCGGAAACTGAGTTGCCGCCCCAGCTGCCGCAGCCAAGTGTAAGCGAAGGTGTAAGTTTGAAGTTATAAAGATCGCCGAGAGCACCGTGGGAAGAAGGTGTATTTACAACTATACGGCATGTCTTCATGGCAGCTTCGAATTTTTCGAGTTTTGCGCGTTCTGTAACTGCATTGAGATATACGGAAGATGTGTGACCGTAACCACCGTCTTCAACGAGCTTTTCAGCTTTTGTGATAGCGTCGTCAAAGTCTTTTGCGCGATACATAGCGAGAACGGGAGAAAGTTTTTCGTGAGCAAATTCTTCGGAAATATCCGTGCTTTCAACTTCACCTATAAGGATCTTTGTAGATTCGGGAACATCAACTCCGGCGAGAGCTGCGATCGTGTGAGCTTTCTGACCTACGATCTTAGCGTTAAGAGCGCCGTTGATGATGATCGTCTTGCGTACTTTTTCTGTTTCTTCTTCGTTGAGGAAGTAGCAGCCGCGATATTTAAATTCGGATTTAACTGCTTCGTAAACACCGTCAAGAACTATAACAGACTGTTCGGAAGCACAAATCATACCGTTATCGAAAGTCTTGGAGTGGATAATGGAGCTTACCGCGAGTTTGATATCGGCGGTATCGTCGATGACTGCGGGAGTGTTACCTGCGCCGACACCGAGAGCGGGTTTGCCGCTGGAGTAAGCGGATTTTACCATTGCGGGACCGCCCGTTGCGAGAATGATGTCAGCCTCTTTCATAAGAGTAGATGTCATTTCAAGAGAAGGAATGTCGATCCAGCCGATGATGTTTTCGGGAGCGCCTGCTTCAACGGCAGCTTCAAGAACTATCTTAGCAGCTTCTATTGTAGCTTTTTTAGCTCTGGGGTGAGGGCTTATCATGATACCGTTGCGTGTTTTAAGCGCGAGAAGGGATTTGAAGATAGCCGTAGATGTTGGGTTTGTCGTAGGGATAACTGCGGCAACAACGCCAATAGGTTCAGCAACCTTTTTAAAGCCGGCTTCTTTATCTTCTTCGATAACACCGCAAGTTTTCATGGTTTTGTATTTGTTATAAATATATTCGGAAGCAAAGTGATTTTTGATAACTTTGTCTTCAACGATACCCATGCCTGTTTCTTCACAAGCGAGTTTTGCAAGGTAGATTCTTGCCTTGTTAGCCGCGAGAGCCGCTGCTTTGAAGATCGCGTCTACCTGTTCCTGCGAATATGTCGCAAACTTTTTCTGAGCCGCTCTGATATCAGAGAGTCTTTGCATCATGCTGTCAACGCAATCAACAATAGGATAAGTGATTTCTGCCATTTTTATTTCTCCTTCAAAAAAAATTACAATTTTAACAATAATATTTTATCTTATCCGAGCTTATTTTGCAATATAAAAAAATGCATATCGATATGCAAATATCGATATATAAATATCTATTTTGCATTTTCCGAGATATGGCGCTTGGCTTTTCCAAGCTCGTCTATAAAAAGCTTATCTATATTTGTAAACATATAGTCTGAATGACGTATGAGAACGTCCTTATATTTTCTTTCAGTTCCCTCACATCTTCTCTCCGTAAGACCGTAAAGCTTTAATATGCGCTTCGGTACGGGAGACGCCCACATGAAAGTATGTGGCAGCGTGCTTAATATATCCATTTGGCTACCGCGCTCAAAAACGAAAATATGGTTTCCGACTCCGTCGTCTAGTTCTTCTCGCTGAACAGTGCTCATGGGAAGCGAGGGCACATAAGGGTCCGCGTGCGCTATCTCCGTATATGGCTTGAGGTCTTCGATAACTATTTTGCTCTTTTGCGCCAGAGGACATTTTTCAGACATGAGCAACACGCTGTCAAATTCGCACACAAGCTCCGATTCCAGTCCTTTGCTGTCAAGCAACTCCTTGAAATATCTTTCGTAAGAGGAACGATACCTCAAAATACCGAGGTTGTAATCTGCGTTTATGATGTTGTTTATAGCGCGCATGGAATTTGTTTCCTTATAGAAAACGTCGGTACATTCGGAACGGTCGAGTTTTTTTACAAACTCTGTAAAAGCACACGAGATATAACTTGCGCGCGGAACCGAAATGGCAAACTTACGCGCCTCCGTTTTTTCTCCGCGATAAAGTTTTTCCACCGCGTCGACCTGTGCAAGTATCTTTTTTGCATATCCGAGAAATTCCTCGCCCTGCGGAGTCGGGTATATGCCCTTCGGAGTGCGTTTGAAAATCTGTATGCCGAGAAAATCTTCAAGTTCGCGTATGGCTCTGCTGAGGTTCGGCTGACCCATATAAAGGTTATCCGCCGCTTTTGTTATTGATGAAGTCTTTTCAACTTCAACGGCATATTTCAGATGTAACAGATTCATCGGCGCACCTCCTTACGAGTCAAGATTTTTATGCAAATGTTTGGAAAGAACGGCAAGAGACGAAGCAAGGTTTTCGTTTTCAACCAATACGCCGTCGGGGACGCGCAGTATGGTCGGTGCAAAATTCCATATTGCCTTAATGCCGAGCCTTACCAAAGTGTCGCAGACCGACTGTGCCTGCGACAAAGGTACAGTTATTATTCCGAGTTTTATATCCTCACGAAGACAAACCGCCTCCAATTCATCCATGGAGAGTACCGGCTTGCCGTTTATATTCCGACCGAAAACATCGGCGGAGTTATCGAACGCGGAAATCACATTTATTCCGTAGTCAGCAAATCCGTTATAAGAGATAAGCGCTTTTCCGAGGTTTCCCGCGCCGATCAGAACGGCTTTAGTCTGCGAGGCACAACCCAGACAATTTTCTATCTGAACTATAAGTTCGTCAGTAAAATAACCTGTTTTAGGTCTGCCGCTTCCGCTCACCGCAGCCAGGTCTTTTCTCACCTGAACATTGTTGAGTCCGAACTTCTCCGCAATAGCCGTTGCGGAAACGGAAGGCGTATCCTTCCTGATAAGTTTCAGATAGTGCAGATATACGGGAAGTCTGCGTAAAGTCTGCAAAGATATGTTCTTATCTTCCATAAAATATAAATAAAGTTCCTCCGTACAGGATCGAGCACCGAACAAAAGCAGAAGCTTCCGCCGCAAACTTTTCCCGCCTTTTTCATATGCCGTAATAGTTTAAATATATTTTACCACATTTTTTTATAAAATGCAACAATTCCTTTTTCCATTGCAAATATTGTCCAAAAGCCGTATTTGCGCCGAAAAAGTAAAAAATATTTTGAAAATTCCTTGCGATTTTATCTTATTCGCGTTATAATAAAGATAATGGCAGAATATAGTATTTATGCCTTACGGCATGATATATAACAATAAATCACACAGGAAAGGAAGCATATCATGAGCAGCAAGATAGTAACCATAAGCAGAGAATACGGAAGCGGCGGCAAATATATAGGCGAACTCGTCGCAAAAAAATTAGGCATACCTTTTTACGACAAAGAAATAATGGAAAAGATAGCCGAAGAAACAGGCTTTGTGAACGAATTTATCGAGCGCCTTGCGGAATATGCTCCGTCCAAAAGCATATTCGCATACGCTTTTGTAGGAAGAAACAGCCTGGGTGAATCAATGGAAGACTACATTCAGAATGTTCAGAGAAAAATAATCCTCGACCTTGCAGAAAAAGGTCCGTGCGTTATAGTGGGACGTTCGGCAGATTATATTCTGCGTGATCGCGCGGACGTTCTCAACGTATTTATACACGGCGGCGAAGAAGAAAAGAAAAAGCGTATCTGCAGTCTGCGCGGGGTTTCCGAGGCGGAAGCCGTAAAGCTCATGCGCGATATAGATAAAAAACGCAGCGTAAACTATAAATACTATACCGGACAAACATGGGGAAATATAAAAAATTATATTCTCTCGCTCAACAGCACCGAGATAGGCGTGGAAAACTGCGCCGAGATTATAGCGCAGGTTTACAAATTATGATATCTTTTTTGTCCGCCGCTTATTCGCATAACTTATTCGCATAATAAAGAAATATTTTTAATGGACAATGTAAAAGCCGCTTTTGGCAAATGTCAAAAGCGGCTTTTACATTGTCCATTATCGAAAGACGCTCGCTATATGCCGGAGCGTCTTTTATTTTTTAAAGAACTCTTGTCTTTTGTCGCCGGATTATCTATAAGTTCTCCGTTTTCTTCAAACCTGGAGCCGTGGCAAGAACAGTCCCACGAATGTTCCCATTCATTGTACTTCAGCGCGCAGCCCATATGCGGACATCGCGGCGCCATCGGAGTCAAAATTCCCAATACCGCATGAGCAGCGTTTAGCGCGAGCTGAGGGCGAAGCATACTGCGCGACGGGGAAAAAACACGAGCGTACTCATTCTCTTTTTCCTGAACCATATCGCAAAGTATCATTGCTGCCGCCATGGACGAGGTCATGCCCCATTTATTGAATCCAGACGCAACGAAAAGTTCGGGAACGCGTTTGGAATAACGCCCGATATAAGGCATATCGTCAAGCGACATACAATCCTGTGCCGCCCATCGGCAAACTTCGCGCGCGTTCGGAAAAAATGTTTTTGCAAAGCCTGATATCTGAGTCCAGCCGCCGCCCTTCTTCCCTGTTCGGTGACTGCCTCCGCCGACAAAAAGCAGGTCTTTATAATTTCTGAAAGAAAAGCCTTTTTTATTTTCGTCGATATACATTCCGCCGACATTCGAAGCTCCCTTAAACGCCGTTACATACGAACGGTGCTGATAAAGCTTCAAAAAATATGCGCCGTGTTTGTTGAGTATCGGAAAGTGCGTGGCGACTATTATCTTTTCCGCTTCTATACTGCCCTTGTCGGTACGCACCCCTCCGGGAAAAAATTCCAGCACTTTTTATGCTCGAAAATATCAAGTTCCTTTGCCGCGGCAAAAGCGAATTTAAGCGGATCAAACTGAGCCTGTGCTTCCAGCTTCACAGCTCCGGCAGTTGAGAAAGGAAGCGGAAGTTCATTCTCGAATTTTGCAGAATATCCGAGTTTTTCAAAAGCCCGCACTTCCTTTTCTATCTTTTCCCTGTCGTCGACAGAATAAACGAAAGCGTCTTTTTCTTCAAAATCGCAATCGATGTTTTCGGACATTTCACGGTATTTTTCAAGCGCACGAAAGTTTGCCTCAAGATATGCTCTTGTTTTTTCCTCCCCGAAAGTCTTTATGGCTCTGTCGCAGAACAGACCGTGCTGAACGGTAAGTTTTGCCGTTGTGTTTTTTGTTGTACCGCCGCATATCTCTCCCGCTTCGACGAGCGCATATCTCACGCCCGCCTGTTTCAGCATATGAGCGCACAATATACCTGTTATTCCTCCGCCGATGATAAGCACGTCCGTCTTGAAGTCGCCCTCCTGATGACTAAATCCAGGACGCTCCGAAGTTTTTTCCCATATAGATCCCATAAAAACAAATCCCTCCGACGTTTATTATGAGCAAAACATCAAAGTTATAAACATAAAAATAAAAACACACGAAATGGAGAGGCTACACAAGGAAGTAGCTTCTCCATTAAGCTTTGCAGTCAGATGGAAAGCCGGATTGTACTTACAGTATTGATTTTGAGGTTGCTGCTGAAAAAGGTTGCAAAGGAAAATGGGTACAGAGCAGAGAGCCGACTATTCATCTGCTCTGCAAACCCAAACACAGAGATTGTGAGAGATAAAATTTGCGGGAGTGCAGTTCATTACGAATTGCGCTCCCACTTTTTTGTTTATACTGCAAAAGTGGTAGAAATATTCACGATTTTGTGGTATAATGTATTATAGATTTTTATATTTATCCACGAAACACAAGAAATCAGCCTTGAAGGGAGATCAAATAATGATTGCTCTTATTGAACCTTGCGAACGATATTTACAATCGTACATTGAAGCATACGATGAGTATAAACAAAATGGTGTTCAAATCTTATGCGTTTGACGATGCTCGATCATATGATATTTTTGAGAAATATGACAATTACAGAAATGAGCGAAATCTAAAACCTAACAGAGTGGGGTCGGACTATTATTGGTTGGTCGATGAAGATAACGGCTATTTCATTGGTGAAATTAGTATTCGCCATAGATTAACCGATGATCTGAAAAGATATGGTGGTCATATTGGATATGGGGTTCGCTTCTCTGAATGGAAAAAAAGGTTATGGAACTTTAATGCTTAAATTGGCATTGGAAAAAGCAAAAGATTTAGGTATAACTACTGCCTTGATAACCTGCGATGATGATAACTATGGTTCAGCAAAAGTTATGGAAAACAATGGCTTTGTATTGCAGGACAAAATAACAAATATTAAGAACGGACATACAATCATTACCCGAAGATACACTAAAGAATTGTAACTATACTCAAATGAAAACTGAAAAGGATGCGTAAAAACAATTATTAACATTTTACTTGAAGGCTACGACATTGCCGTGCCATGGCTGTATGATGAATTAAAAGGATATATTAAGCCGAACCACAAGGTTGCGGTTATCGCTCTTTCCTACCGAGATAACCGTGTGAAAAACCTGGAGGATATGAAGGTACACAGCTGCAAGATGCTGCTATCCATAAAGTTATAAAAGAGCGTGGCAAAACGGTATATGCTACACATTTGGGCGATGGTGCGATCATAGTTGACAAAACTCGATTATGCTTGGCTCGCTGAACGAGGTTATGTAAAAACTAACGGCGATTTTGACGGTCACTTCAAATCTTCTTGGCAGATAGTTATCCTTGAAAGCAAGGATATTAAAGACAGACTGCTTGCCATCGGCGAGCAAATCAAGAAAAAATATAAGGCAGAGTTTGATGAGATTAAAGCATCGTATATAAAGGCTGTTCTTGAATCTGTTCCGGAACATCTTCGCAAACAAAAAGAATATGAACTGCAGTTCTTATTCCATTCTAACGGCTGGTTCTTACTTCACTGTATTGTGTGCCTCTTAAATAACGGAAAACTGAAGGAGCCAACTGAGGAACAGAGAAAAGCATTGTCCACTCTCATTACCAAAGTATAATCAAAATGAATCGCGCCATAAGAATGAATTTAATTTGTTCTTATGGCGTGATTCGGTTAAAAGCAGATTACTCGTCTTGACACCCTCACACCCGAAGCGGTACACGAATTTATTGAGAAAATCGTGATATACAAAGACGGCAAGCATTATCAAAAAGTGGAAATCTATTATAACGGAGTTGGAGTTATCAGACACCTTTCACCCGAAGAAATGGAAGAAGCCTTAAAATAGCATATCAAGAAAAAGCCGCATTTAACGGCAAAAACGGCATAGCCGTTGGCTACACCGTATGAAATCGAAAATATTTAATTGAGATACAAAGTCACTTAGGTCGCCCTTCTTTATGTAGGATGCCACTATCGTGTGTTTTTATTTTTTGAGATCTTATCTTATGCCGTATTTCTCGATTATATAATCCATATCTTTGTCGCCTCTGCCGGAAAGATTTACGAGAATAGAGCCTTTTTCCATCTTCTTCGCGAGCTTCATGGCGTAGGCGACGGCATGGGAGCTTTCTATTGCCGGAATTATGCCCTCCAGACGAGAAAGAGTGAAGAACGCGTCTATCGTTTCGTCGTCGTTTACAACATCGTATTTTACCCTGCCGAGGTCATGCAGGAATGCGTGCTCCGGACCGGAAGAAGGATAGTCCAGTCCGCTTGCAACCGAATAAACAGGAGCCGGTTCACCGTTTTCATCTTTAAGCATTATGCTGTTGAATCCGTGCATAACACCCTCCGTTCCGTATGTAAGGCTCGCCGCATGATCTCCGAGCTTGCTTCCTCTGCCGAGAGGCTCAACGCCGTATATATCGACGGGATCATTCAAAAATCCGGCAAAAAATCCCGCGGCATTGGAACCGCCGCCAACGCATGCCACAATGGCGTCGGGAAGCTCGCCCGTCATCTCCGTAAACTGCTCTCTTGCCTCGATACCGACCACGCTCTGGAAATCGCGTACCATCATCGGGAACGGATGAGGACCGACAACGGAACCTATGCAGTAGATACACTCCTTATAGTCTTTGGCGTAAGCCGCAAAAGCTGCGTCGACCGCTTCTTTAAGAGTTGCAAGTCCGTCTGTTACCTCTATTACATTTGCGCCGAGTATCTTCATTCTTGCAACGTTGGGAGCCTGCTTCTTTATGTCGACGGCGCCCATGTATATGTCGCACTCCAAACCGAAATAAGCCGCTGCGGTTGCAAGAGCTACTCCGTGCTGACCGGCGCCCGTTTCAGCGATGACTTTCTTTTTGCCCATGTATTTTGCAAGCAGAGCCTCGCCCATGCAGTGATTGAGCTTATGCGCGCCCGTATGATTCAAGTCTTCTCTCTTGACATATATCTGAACTCTTCCGCATTTGCCCGAAAGTCTTTCCAGATGAGAGATAGGCGTAGGTCTGCCCTGAAATTCTCTGCGTATCCTGCGGAGCTCGTTTATAAACTTTCCTGATTTGCTGATGGTAAAGTAAGCCTCCGTTATCTCCTCCATAGCACTGCGAAGCTCATCGGAAATATAAGCGCCGCCATATTTTCCGAAATATCCGTTCTCATCGGGGTAATGTTTCAAATATGTATCAAAATCCACTCCGTTATAATTCATCGAAGTCCCTCCGTAAAATATATTGTTTCTCTATTTGTTCTGCCGCTGTGTGTTACATATTGATTTTAACATAAAATTTCGTAAATATCAATAAAAACAAGTCAAAGCCATAATCCCAATTTTTCCGCGGGCAGGCTCAGACGACGCGTTCTGTTTGTCACGACGCAGATATTCCTCTTGGGAATATCCTCTATAAGATTTACACGGTAAACTTCGCCGCCGTCTTCACGCAGAAATTCTTCCGGAACAAACCCGATTCCCAGATTATGCTTTACCATAGGCAATATCTGATCGGCGGTGGCAACTTCTATCACCGGAGAGAACGAAGCGCCGCTGCTTTTGAAAAGATCATCGTAAAACCCGTAAGTTCCGCTTCCCCTCTCAAGAGAGATGATTGGATATTCCACAAGATTTTGAAGCGATATCTCGTCGTTTCCCAGCTTCTCGAAATAAGCTTTTCCGCATACCGCCGTTTCTCCGAAGCTTTTCACGATTCTCTGCGAAAGTTCCGAGCTTTTTTCGGCAGGCGTAGTCACTACAGCAATGTCTATCGTTCCGCCTTTGAGCAATGCAAGAGCTTGAGGAGTGGAAAGATTTAAAATTTTTATCCTTATTTCCGGATACTTGTCGCGGAATTCGTTAAGCATTGGCAGAAGAAAGCACCTGAGAGCTATTTCGGTAGCGCCTACGGATACTACTCCTTTCCTCAAATTCTTGCCGTGGGATATCTCGTCTTCACCGGCCTGTATATGCTCAACGGCAAGACGGATATGCTCGTAAAGTTTTTCTCCCTCCGAAGTAAGTTTGACGCCTTTGTTCGAACGTGAGAAAAGCGTGCAGCCCAGCTGCGTTTCAAGAGTTTTTACGGCTCTTGTCAGGTTCGGCTGTCCGGCTATCAGTATCTCTGCAGCACGGGTAAAACTGCCGTATTTAGCCACATAATAAAATATCCTGTAATAATCATAGCTTATATACATTGGAGTCTCCGTAAAGCATATATATCTTAAAAGCATATATAAAATATCAATTATATATTTTTAATATGTTTGTATTCGTATTATAATTTTTATCGTTCAGTTTGTCAATGATAAAATCTTAAAAACTGCAAACATCGACAGAAAATTCGGAGGAATAAAACATCATGAACAAAGACCTGACCGTTGGCAAGCCTTCAACGGTACTATGGAAATTCTGCCTGCCGCTGTTCGGCAGCGTGATATTTCAGCAGCTTTATAATCTTGCGGACAGTTTCGTAGCCGGACAGTTCATCAGCGAAGAAGCCGCCGCCGCCGTCGGAAACGCATACGAGATAACTCTTATATTCATAGCGTTCGCTTTCGGCTGCAATATCGGCTGTTCCGTCATAACCTCAAAATTGTTCGGCGCAAAGCGATTCACCGAACTTAAAACGGCAGTCTATACGACTCTGATATCATGCGGGGTACTGTGCGCCGCGCTTATGGTATTCGGATTCTGCTGCGGAGAAACGCTTTTGCACTTGATAAACACGCCGGAAAACGTGTTGGCAGATTCCCTTCTCTATCTTGAGATATATGTTTTGGGACTTCCGTTCGTCTTTTACTATAACGTGGCAACAGGTATCTTCTCTGCATTGGGAGATTCCAAAACGCCGTTCATTTTTCTCGCGTGCTCATCGACCGCGAATATCGCCGCAGATATACTCTTCGTCACCGCCTTTGACATGGGCGTCGCAGGTGTGGCATGGGCGACATTTATCTGCCAAGGCATAAGCTGTGTGCTCGCCGTCATCTTCGTATTTAAGAGATTCTCCAAAATCAAGACGCAGGAGAAAGCCGGCATTTTCTCGTGGAAGCTCCTCGGAGAGATAGCCGTCGTCGCCGTACCAAGCATACTCCAACAAAGCTTTATATCAGTGGGAAATATCGTTATCCAAAGTATGATCAACACATTCGGTTCGGGCGTTATGGCAGGATATTCATCCGCCATAAAACTCAACAGCCTCGTCCTCACGTCGATAACGACTCTTGCAAACGGAATATCCAACTTTACAGCTCAAAATCTCGGCGCCGAAAAACCCTCGCGTGTAAAAGAAGGGTTCAAAGTCGGCGTAAAACTTGTATGGATCATCTGTATACCTCTTGCACTTCTTTACTTCTTCGGAGGAAAATATCTGATATATCTATTCCTCGACTCTCCGAGTGAAGAAGCTCTTCATACAGGTATCACTTTCCTTCGCATAGTGGCGCCGTTCTATTTCGTAATAGCGATGAAACTTGTCGCAGACGGTATTCTTCGCGGAGCCGGAAAAATGAAGAAGTTTATGGTCGCTACGCTCACAGACCTTGTTTTAAGAATAATCCTTGCAAAAATCTTCTCCGCGTCGCTCGGAGCAACGGGAATTTGGATTGCATGGCCCATAGGTTGGTCTGTCGCAACAGTGCTCTCACTTGTATTTTACCGTTCGGAAAAAATAGGGGAAAAAGAAGCTTCTAAAGAAAAATAAAGTCAAAAAAAGCGGAAAACGGAAAAATTGCTGTTTTCCGCTTTTTATTTTCAGAAACTTTACGGCGGCAAGTTTTTCCTGCCATGAATAAAATTCCAATATTTGTATAATCATCTGGTCGAACAGTGCGATATGTTTTATTCTCCGTCTTATACGCACATTCAAACGTAGTATTTCCGCGTTTTCCGCACTTTCCGGCAAAATATATTTAAAAAGAAGCATTATGTAATTTTTGTTTTTTTGGTCTTTACTTTGATAGAATAAAAACATAGAAAACAAAAAAATCCTTGTATTTCAAGAGTTTTTGCAAAATTTCCAAAAATCAACGAGTATTTTTTAATTCTATAAAACTTCTTGACAAAAAAATGCTATCTAAATATAATATATAGTGTATATAATGCGGTGTAGTGTCGTGATTTATGCGAAAATATCACAAAGCATATGCACTCCCCCGCATAGTGCAGCAAACGCAGGAAATAAAAAACAACAAAAAACATTTGGAGGAAAAAATGAAAAAGAAAATCCTTTCCGTATTTCTCGCTGCAATGCTTCTGCTCGCGTGTCTGGCGCCTGCGGTATTGGCAGCAAACGAAAGCGACACGCATTCACATACCGATGATGCACATTCGCATATCGACGACACGGTTTTGTATGCCGATTCGGAAGACTTCGATTACGTACAAAGCAGTGCCACCGGCAGATACAATGCTTCCGAAAACACAGCGCTCATAACTTTGAACATCTCTTCATACTATGATATTTCATCCGTTAATTTCAATCTGGATATCGAAAATATCTTCTTTACCGACTCTTGGTTCGGTTCCGTACAAACTGACTCGGGAACCGTAAATTCGTATAACACCTCCGGCGTGCTCAACGTTACAATTTCCGACGCAAACAGCACAACGGTAACAGTCGAAATATTGATTAAAGTTCCCACAGACTATATCGGCCAAACCCTTCAATGCAGCATTTACGGTTCCGTAGAAGACGCGGGTTCGGACAGCGCAAAAGAATTTTCGACAGAAGTTTCTATTGCGGCCTGCTCTCACAGACTCAACGGCGTACTTGTTTACGAATCTCATGTCATCAAAAAAGCGACTTGCTCTTCAGGCGGTATCCAAGGATATTTCTGTAAGATATGCAAAGCACGTCTTCTTTCTTCCGACGGCGCTCCCGCCGACGAAGTAACGATCCTTCCTACAGATCATGTTCCCGGAGAAAAGGTTACTATCGGCGTATCCAACATCAATGCGACATGTACCACAAACGGTATTCAGTACTACGAATGTGCGGACTGCCACTCCGTTATCAACAAAGGTATCGTAATACCCGCTTCCCATAAAATAAACACTTCCACGATAACATGGAATGATACAGAGAAAGCTTGGTATGCAAAATGTTCTGATTGCAGCACTCTTTATAACGTTTCCGCAACCAAAACAAAATGCACCTGCGAAACAAAATACGGCAAAAATTATGCCAAAGTCATCGCAAGCAAAACACCTACCTGCGGTGTAATGGGCTATAAAGCATATCAATGCCAGCTTTGCAACATATCTTGGGTAGAATCCGAAGGTTCTGCTCTTCTTGACCATTCTTGGGGCGCATGGATAACAACAACTCCTGCGACATGCACCACACCCGGAGTTCAGACAAGCACCTGCTCGGTATGCAATCAAACAAAAACACAGACATTGCCTGCCACGGGACACAACTTCGATCCCACATCATACCAGATAATAACCCCTTCCACCTGTACGACAAAAGGTACGGCGACAAAGACTTGCCTTACCTGCGGAGCAGTGGAACAATTCGAGATGAATCTCAAAGAACATGCTTATGACAGCGGCGTCATAACAAAAGAGGCAACTTGCTCCGAAACAGGCATAAAAACATATACCTGCGCCGACTGCGCTCACAAAAAGACCGAAACAATAGCGATCGATCCCAACAACCATGATTTCGAGTCCGAAATTGTAAAAGAAGCAACTTGCCTGAACGACGGTCTAGAAATATCCACATGCAAAAACTGCTCTCATAAGGTAGAAACAGTCATCGAAGCAAAAGGTCATACATGGCGAATCGACGAGCAGACAGACAAGTATACGAAAAAGACCTGCGTAGTATGCAGAACCATTTGGGAACAGAAAAAATCCAAGGACAAAACAAATCTCAGCATAAAGACAAGCCAGTTCTTCACCATCGATATATCCGACACGGCAATAGCGGAAAAAGACGTTGTTTTCCATATAGACAGTGTTGAATTTCCGCAGGAGACAGCCACATGGTTCGACTCTTTCTTCGATGAAGGCAAATATGACGCAAAATACCAAGGCGCGTATACCGCAAAACTCATTGTAGACGGAACGGAAACAGACTTTAACGGCAACATGAACATCTCTGTTGATCTCGGCGAAACATACAAGAACAAGGAGATATTCGTGGTTTATATCACAGATCAGGGTACTCCCTCTGCAAAGATAGCTGCGGAACGCGACGGTTCTTCCATCGTTATAAGCGGCGCTGATTTCGAACAGTTCGCAGATAAGACTTTTGTAGTTATGACAAGTAACGAAAGAGCCGGAATATCTCCCGTTATCGCCATTATCATTTGTGCTGCTGTTGTTGCCATCGCATGTGTAGCCGTTGTGCTCATCATCAAATCCGGCAATAAAGGCAACGGTAAAAACAAAGGCATGAGAGTTTGATTCTCGGCAAAACAGTAAAATATAAATAATAAATAAAAAACAAAAGGAAGGACTGTGCGTCTTTCCTTTTTGTTTTAGCATATATATTTTTATTTTAACTCAGAGATTTCCTCAAAAAAGCAAATGGTATGACGGAAAATTCCGTCATACCATTGTTTTATAAAATTTTATTTCTTCTTGTCTGTATATTATCGATTATTTGCCGAAGTATCTCTTGAGAAGGCCTTCAAATGCCTTGCCGTGGCGAGCCTCGTCTTTAGCCATTTCATGGACCGTATCGTGTATAGCGTCGAGATTTGCAAGTTTTGCACGGCGAGCAAGATCATATTTACCTGCTGTTGCACCGTTTTCAGCTTCAACTCTCATTTCGAGGTTCTTCTTTGTAGAAGGAGTTACTACTTCGCCGAGGATCTCTGCAAATTTAGCGGCATGCTCAGCTTCTTCATAAGCTGCTTTTTCCCAGTACATACCGATTTCGGGATAGCCTTCTCTGAAAGCTACACGAGACATTGCAAGGTACATGCCCACCTCGGAGCATTCGCCTTCGAAGTTTGCGCGAAGGTCTTTGATGATATCTTCGGAAACGCCTTCAGTAATGCCTACAACGTGTTCGCAAGCCCAGCTTCTTTCGTTTTCTTTAACCTCTACGAATTTATCGCCGGGAACTTTGCACTGGGGGCATTTTTCGGGAGCGGAATCTCCTTCGTAAACGTAGCCGCATACAGAACATACAAATTTTGCCATAATAAAATCCTCCAAATAATTTTAATAATTTTTGATCTTTATTTTTTTGACGCAAGACAATTCCTGCAAATTCCGTGAAGCAATATGCTCGCGGAACTGATTTTGCCGCCCACCTCGTTTTCGGCTTTGCGATATCCGCTTAAAACAAGAGGACAAAAAACATCGTAAACATCGCCGCATTCCTTACAAAAGAAATGAGTGTGAAGCGAAGTATCAATATCGTATCTTTCCTTGCCGGCGGCACCGATCTTAACTATCTTACCGTCTGTGCAAAGCTGAGCGAGATTTCGGTAAACCGTAGCAAGACTTATCTCCGGATATTTTTTCCGGACTCTTTCATAAATCATGTCCGCGGTAGGGTGATCTCGCGTTTCAGAAAGCACATCGCATATAGCATCACGCTTATGTGAATGTTTCATGGGAACACCTCTTAAAAAACGATAATGATTATTATTTTTTTGTTTACGCAAATATGATATCATATTTTTTCGAACTTGTCAACACTTTTTTATCAGAAAAAAAGATATGTCAGGCAACGCCGAAATTTTTATAAATATGATGTTGACTTTTTTATATCCTTAATATATAATATCGTACAAATGCGAATCAAAATCGCAGCAAAAAAAGAAAGGCTACCATAACCAAGATCTGTATGAAACCCTTAAAACGAAGTTACAAAGCTACCTCGGCAGCGTGTTATATAGCTTACGTCGTACAAGCGATAGTAAACAACACTTCCCCGACGCTGTTTGCACTCTATGAGAGCGACCTCGGAGTATCGCTTGCCATGCTTGCAAACATATCTGTAATAAACTTTTTTACGCAGATAATCGCCGACCTTATATCAATAAAGCTCGTCGATCTTTTCGGCTACCGCAAACTCTCATATGCGGCGCACGCGATGTCAGCCGTCGGTCTTGTCGGATTGGGCGTGTTCCCGCAAATAATGCCGTCTTATCTCGGCATAGTCATAGCAACCATACTCTGCGCTATAGGAAGCGGACTTATAGAAGTCATAATAAGTCCTCTTATAGACGCTCTTCCACATGAAAACGGTACAGCTTCGATGACGCTTCTCCATTCATTTTATTGTTGGGGCAGTATGTTCTGCGTGCTTTTCAGTACGATCGCAATACATCTTCTCGGAGAAAATTGGTTCATTCTTCCCATAATGTTTGCAATAATACCCGCGGCAAACCTTATCACCTTCTCTCATGCAAGATTTGCCGAAGCCTCCGAAAAAAATATACGCACTCCCGTGCGTAATCTTCTCTTTTCACGTTTCTTTCTCGTTCTTATAATAGTTATGATATGCTCCGGCGCATCTGAGATAATAATTTCACAATGGTCGTCGTTCTTCATAGAAAAAGCTCTGGGAGTGCCTAAAATAGTCGGCGACATACTCGGCCCCTGCCTTTTCGCCGTATTTATGGGTATCGGAAGGATAGTTTCCGGCAAGCTCAGCAGCAAGATAAAGATAGAAAAAGTTATGCTTGTCTGCTCTCTCTTATGCTTTTTCTGTTATCTCGGCACATCGCTGCTTCCCGGAATATTCTCCCTTGCCTCATGTGCGCTCACAGGTCTTATGGTAAGCCTCATGTGGCCTGCAACGCTTTCAGTCGCTTCATCGGCATTTGTCGGCGCCGGAACGACGCTTTTCTCCATACTCGCCTTCTCCGGAGACGTAGGCTGCGCTTTCGGTCCGTGGCTCGCGGGAAACATCGCGGACACAGTTGAAAAAAGCGAAAAATTCTCCGCAATGGCAACTCAGTTCTCGCTCACGGCAGAACAGTTCGGTCTGCGCGCAGGCATACTTTTATGCTCGATATTCCCTCTTTTGATGTTCCTTTCCATGATAGTGATAATCATAATGCAAAAGAACTTGGCAAAAGAAAAGGAAAGACGAATAAAACGCTCTGCGAAATTCAGATGAATATACAATATCTCTATCGGAAACATCGCGAATGCAGTTAAAAAATCCCCAAAATTTTCTTAATGGCAGCGCAGTCCTCACAACAGTTCAGCCTTCGCGCCGAAATATTTTTATGCTCTTTATTTCCGATTTTAATGTTCATCTTCTATCGCGGTTTCGGAAACAGAAATCCAAACAACAAATCTTATTTTCACTCTCAGCTGACTAAAAGTTTCAGTACACCTTTTAAAAAGCAGCGCTGCGGGTGTGCTATCCCATCGCCTTCTTTAGAGGATACCGTTTCCCTCAACCCCATTTTCTTTTTGCGAACTTTTTCTTTGCACATTCTGCGAAAAAGAAAAAGCGGTATAACAGTTTTCTGAAAAGCCTTCCGTTCGTGTGGAAGGCTTTTTTATAAGGAATGATGTCAAATATACTTGACATTTTTGTTTCTTTATATTATAATATTGTCAAATATATTTGACAGGGGCGATTTTGTGGGCAATGATAAAATGAGAGAAGTTCGCACCTCTCTCGGAATTTCGCAGGCTGAGCTTGCAAAGCGTGTGGGCGTTTCGCGCCAAACCATCAACATGATAGAAAACGGAGGATATAACCCCACAATCGAGCTGTGCATACGCATATGCCGCGAGCTGGGTTTAACTCTGAACGACTTATTTTGGAGGGAGAGCTGATGTTTTACGACGAGAGAATTGAATACGAACGCGGAAGAATTTCCCGCAACTGCATTATTATATCCGTCATCGGCGCGTTTATCTACGGAGCGCTGAATTTGACAAATATTCTTATCGGGATCGAAAATCCCCGTGCACATCATTTTCTGCATATCGGCATAGAGATATTTATAATATTAAGCGGTATAATCTGCCTTACCGTCGGAGCTTTCAAAGCGAAATCCTCACGTGACGAGCGTACTCTTGCCGAACGCAACATTTTTTATAATAGGGCAGGTATGATTCACCTCCGTATGACGCTCGCAATATGGGCAATTCTAATGCCTTTCGCGGCTGCATATCCTCTGCCCTCAATAAATTTTTCTGCCATGCCGTATGATTACGGACTTGCACTCCTCATTCTTCCAATAGTGACATACATTGTATATTCATTCAAAAAACATGAAATTTATTTCAATTATTCAATCCTCGAAAACGAACATTATTATAATTGTGTGTTAAAAAATATCCGCAAATTCGGCTTGCGTATGCTGGGGTTGTTTGGAATTTCGCTTTTCGGCTTGCTTATTTGCATTTCAAAAATAAAAATCTATATTTTAGTTCTTATCATTTCATATATATTCATATATATATTCATTTTTACTATATCTTCTCTGCTCTATCTGCTTCTTTCCGCGCTCGAAAAATCGAGCTACGACAACCAAACAAAACTCATTTCAAAAGCTACTACCGTTTCTTTTATCACCTCAACCGCGCTGACGGTAGTTTGCTCTGCTATATCTGTAAAAGTCATGGCGTACATCAATTCGCTTAACAAATCAGACATGAACATGAACATTCCGATCGGAACTTTGATCGCAAGATTAGATTATCTTATCAGCTATATTAACTTCTTTATCACTTTAGCTTTGATTTTGAGCATAACTTATTTTTGCTATGAATACAGTCGAGCCAAGCAGAATCGAATCTTATCCGCGTCATGCGGCGCCATACTCGTCTTGAAAGGCTGCAAAGAATTTTTCTCCGCTTGCTACCGCATAATACAAATAACGGTTTCAACCGTAATACATAGTAATTGGGATAAATACAATGACATTTATTTGGAGCGTCGCCTTGTAGAATTATATCTTTACCTCACTTATTTTATTGCTTTTTCGGAAATAATCGCCACAATACTCATTATAATTGCGCTTGTAAGAGATAAAACCATCGTAAAAGGAAATATCGCCGCGATTCCTGTTTTAGCCGCGCTCTGCTGTATTGCGCTCTTTCTCATCACACAGCTGAACTTCACCGAGTTTTCGTATTTTTCAAATGCTCTCTCCGCCGTCATTACCGTTTACTGCGCCGTTCTTATTGCACTTATCGGCAGAAAAAATACGCCATATTCCGACAAATAACGCCGTTTTCACGGAATATAACCAAATTCTCTTAACTTTATATATTCTTTTTGCAAAAAGGTATTGACAAATCGTATACATGAATGTATAATATGCACGTTGAATGAATATTTATTCTCAAAGGAGATCGTATATATCATGATAGATAAAACAAAGATAAAAAAAGTAGTTCTCGCTTATTCCGGCGGTCTTGATACATCGATAATAATCCCGTGGCTCAAGGAAAACTACAACAACTGCGAAGTTATCGCCGTTTCCGGAAACGTCGGTCAGGCAGACGAGCTTGAAGGACTTGAAGAGAAAGCAATAAAGACAGGCGCTTCCAAACTCTATGTGGAAGACCTTACAGACGAGTTTGTAGACGACTTTATCATTCCCACAATGAAAGCCGGCGCAATTTACGAAGATTACCTCTTAGGCACATCTTTTGCTCGTCCCGTAATCGCAAAAAGACTTGCCGAAATAGCTATCGCAGAAGGCGCAGACGCTATCTGCCACGGCTGTACCGGCAAAGGCAACGACCAGGTGCGTTTTGAACTTACTCTCAAACACTTTGTTCCCGATATGCCCATCATCGCTCCTTGGCGCGAATGGAATATAAAATCCCGCGACGAAGAAATCGACTATGCGGAAGCTCACAAAATTCCCCTCAAGATAAACCGTGAAACAAACTATTCCAAAGACAAAAACCTTTGGCACCTCTCTCACGAAGGACTCGACCTTGAAGACGTCGGCAACGAGCCTCTTTACGAAAAGAAAGGCTTCCTTGAAATGGGTGTTTCCCCCATTGACGCTCCCGACGCTCCCACATATATCACGATAGATTTTGAAAAAGGCGCTCCCGTAGCTCTCAACGACAAAAAGATGACGGCTAAAGAGATAATCCTCGCCCTCAACGAACTTGGCGGCGCAAACGGTATCGGTCTTCTCGACATCGTAGAAAACCGTCTTGTAGGTATGAAATGCCGCGGCGTATATGAAACTCCCGGCGGCACTATCCTTTACAGAGCGCACGAATACCTCGAAACCCTCTGCCTTGACAAGATGACGGCTCACAAAAAAGCAGAACTCGCCATCACTTTCGCAGACCTTGTTTACAACGGTCAGTGGTACACTCCCCTGCGCGAAGCTCTTTCCGCATTCGTAGACAAAACACAGGAAAAAGTTACAGGTAAGGTACGCCTTAAACTCTACAAAGGCAACATCATCAAAGCAGGCGCATGGAGCGAATACTCTCTCTACTCCGAGGAAATTGCAACATTCGGCGAAAGCGACTACAACCAGAAGGATTCCGAAGGCTTTATCAACCTCTTCGGTCTTCCCATCAAAGTTCAGGCTATGGTCGACAAAAAGAACGCAGATAAATAAGATTTCAGCAAAAAGATATCCGCAGGTCTTCTGCCTGCGGATATTATTTATATGCACCGCCATGACACAGTGAAAAAAACATTCGCTTGTAAATAAAACTCAAAAATAAAAATATTTTAAATGAGGAAATTGATATGGAAAAAATGTGGGCAGGAAGATTTTCCAAAACACTCGACAAAACGGCTGACGATTTTAACTCGTCAATAAGTTTCGACAAAAAAATGTATCGTCAGGATATAACAGGCTCCATGGCGCACGCGGCAATGCTCGGCGCTAAAAATATTATCGGAGCAGATGAAGCCGACACGATAATCGCCGAGCTGGAAAAGATACTCTCCGATATAGAAAACGGCAATATCGAAATAGACGAAAACTGTGAAGATATCCATATGTTCGTCGAAAAAGTTCTCACGGACAGGATAGGCGACCTTGGCAAAAAGCTCCACACAGCCCGCTCCCGCAACGACCAGGTAGCGCTCGATCTGCGTATGTATCTGCGCGATCAGATAGACCGTATAACAGAGCTTCTCAAAGAGCTTGTAACCGTCATAACAGACAAAGCAGACGAGCATAAGGCAACGATAATGCCGGGATACACTCATCTTCAGCGCGCGCAGCCTATCACTTTCGGTCACCATCTCATGGCTTACGCGATGATGTTCCTGCGCGATATAGACCGACTGGCAGACGCGAAAAAACGCACAAACGTATGCCCCATCGGCTCATGTGCGCTCGCCGGTACGACATATGACACAGACAGAATTTTCGAAGCCGAAAAGCTCGGATTTTCAGCCGTATGCCTTAACAGCATGGACGGCGTTTCCGACAGGGATTTCTGCGTGGAATTTCTCTCGTGTGCTTCTCTTATAATGGTCCATCTTTCAAGATTCTCGGAGGAGATAATCCTTTGGTCGAGCTGGGAGTTCAAGTTCATAGAACTTGACGACGCTTTCACGACCGGCTCCAGCATAATGCCGCAGAAAAAGAATCCCGACATGGCGGAGCTTTCCCGCGGAAAATCCGGCAGAGTCTTCGGCGACCTTATGACTATGCTCACAGTCCTCAAGGGATTGCCTTTGGCATATAACAAAGATATGCAGGAGGACAAGGAAGCCGTATTCGACGCCTGCGATACTGTAAAGATGTGCCTTGAAGTATTTACGCCCATGCTCCAATCTGCAAAAGCCTGCGAAGAAAATATGAAAAAAGCGGCTTCAGGCGGCTTTATATGCGCGACGGACCTTGCAGATTACCTTGTACGCAAAGGACTTCCTTTCCGCACGGCATACAAGATAGTCGGCGGCGCCGTCGGAAAATGTATTGCAGAAGGAAAAACGCTTGAAACGCTTCCTCTTGAAGAATATAAAAAACTTTCGGAAGTTTTTGAATCCGACCTTTACGAAGCTATAGACCTTTCTGCTTGTGTGGAAAAACGCATATCCCTCGGCGGCACAAGTCCCGCTTCCGTAAGTATGCAGGTGGATTTTGCAAAAAACGAGCTGAAAAAATATTGACACCATATCTCTTTGCATTCCATATAATGCAAAGAGATGTTTGTTTTTCGGAAACTTATTAAAAATAATTTAAATTTTCATTAAAAATGCAACAACATCTTGCCTTAAATAAGGCATTTATGTTATAATATTTATAAATTTATACGCAGATTTTTATACGCGAATTTAAAGTGTTAATCACGCACATGGAATAAATACGAAATATATACATATGAACTCAAAAAGAAACAGATCAAAGCAAATATATATAGTGTTAAGTCAGACGGGCACGCTCCTCTCTCTGATACTCAAAAAAGCTACCGGAGCCAAGTATAATCACGTTTCAATAAGTCTTGATCCGGATCTTCATACGATGTATTCATTCGGAAGGAAAAATCCGTGCAATCCGTTTATAGGCGGATTTGTAACAGAATCTCCCGACAACGGAACTTTTGCGCATTTTCCCTCTACAGAAGCAAAAGTCCTGGCAATAAACGTCACGGCTCACCAATATGACAAGATAAAACGCAAGCTTGAGATGATGCAATGCCGTGCGCCGATCTATCATTACAACTATCTGGGACTGTTTTTTGCAGCTTTTCAAATAAGATACAAAAAGAAAAATGCTTTCTATTGCTCCGAATTTGTAAAAGAAATTCTGATAAACTATAAAGTGGCGAGAGAAAAACCCTTGGGAAAAATAACCCATCCTATCTCTTTCCTCAATCTCAATAATACAAAGCCGGTTTACGAAGGAAAACTCAAAGCATACCGTCTGCACGAAAACGTCTGACCGCGAAAACCGTCAAAGGATATTTTGCTTGACATTATCCCGTTTTAAAGATATTATATTTATAAGCAAAAATATAAAAGGACTTTAAGATGACGGTTATAGATTTAAAAACTGGCAAAAATGCTTCTCTGCCGGACGGAGCGAAAATATCCTGCGCCTTAGGCAACTTTGACGGAGTGCATTTGGGACACCGCGAGCTTCTCCTGCAAGCGGCAAAAAAAGAATACGGCTGCTCGGCAAGCGCAGTATGGACTTTCCGCGTTCATCCCGAACTTTGCAGGCGCATTACGTCTGTAAAAATACTCACATCGACAGAGCAAAAACTTGAGCTTTTCGCACAGAGCGGAATAGAATACGCGATACTTGAAGATTTCGAAAAAGTTGCAGATCTCTCTCCGGAAAGTTTTGCAAAAGCTCTGCTCATAAAAAAACTGGGCGTGTTCCATGCAGTATGCGGATTCAATTTTTCTTTCGGCAAAAAAGCCTCGGGAGATTCGCAAATGCTCAAAAGATATTTTGAAGAGGCAGGGCGCAGAGTCAGCATAATACCGCCGTACACGGTGGAAAACGATACTGTCAGCTCCACTCTGATACGAAAAAAGATTGAATCGGGCGACGTCGACTATGCAAAAAAACTGCTCGGTCACCCATTTTCCATATATCTTCCCGTAACTGAGGGAAGAAAACTCGGCAGACAGATAGGTCTGCCTACGATAAATCAGATATTTCCGGAAAATTACGCGATACCGCGTTTCGGAGTTTATGCTTGTCTTTGTCATGTAGACGGCAAAATATACAAAGGCATATCAAACGTGGGGATTCGTCCTACAATAATCGAAGATGAAAAGCATATATGCTGTGAAACTCACATTCTCGATTACAGCGGATATTTGTACGGCAAAAAAATACGCGTTGATTTTTACAGTTTCATCCGCGACGAGAAAAAATTTCCCGATGTGCCGCAGCTCGCGTGCGAGATACGCAAAAATATAGAAGAAGTACGCGCCTATTTCGGCGGATAACTAACGGAGGAAAGCGCATGAAAAAAAAATCTCGCAAATTGAAATTTTTTTCGTTTTTATTCTGCGCGCTTTTGCTTTCCGCTAATTTCCTTTCATTTCCCGCCGGCGCGGATATGTATGATGAAGATAAAGTAAATTCATCTTACGCCGCAGTCTATAACGTAGAAAACAAAACATTCGTTTTTCAAAAAAATTCGGATGACAAAATATCCTCAGCAAACTGTGCAAAGATAATGACGGCGATACTTGCGCTTGAGCATTACAAAGATCTTGACGAAGTTATAACCGTTCCTCTTTCTTCTCTCCAAAATCTTGATGGAGCCATAATATTCGGGCTTCTTTCCGGCGAGCAGATTACTGTCCGAGATCTTATATATACCATGCTCGTCGGAAACTGCAATGATTCCGCCTCCGTACTGGCTTGCGATATCGCCGAAACAAACGCGATATTCGCGCTTAAAATGAACGAAAAGGCGGAAGAATTAGGTCTTGAGAACACATTTTTCAAAAACTCGACAGGACTCGGCTCCGCAGACGCATATACGACCGCTGAAGATTGCCTGCGTCTTTGTGCATACGCCTTGACGATACCTGAATTTTCCAAAATAGCAAACACCACAAAATATGTCGTTCCCGCAACAAACAAACACAGCGAAAAAACGGTATATACAAAAAACTATTTTCTCTCAAGACAAACATTTTCCGACTATTATTGGCAGGACGCAGACGGAATAAGCTCATTAAAAACCGACGAAGGATATACGGTAATTTCATCATATTCCGCATATTCCATGACCTATATATGCATATGTGCCGGCGCTGACAGAAGCGAGTCGAAAAAAATATATGCATACGGCGATGTAAAAAACCTTTTGCTTTGGGCGTCAAAGGAGTATACAACTCTCAAAGTTCTGGACAGTTCCGAAATATTCGGAGAAGTATATGTAGCTCTCTCGTCGGAAAGCGATTATGTTTCAGTCGTACCTGAGAGTTCGCTTTACGCATATCTTCCTCGTAGCACAGATATATCGGCAGAAACCGAGCCAAGATTTGAGATAACAAAAAAAGAACTTACCGCTCCGGTGGAAAAAGGCACCGTAGTAGGGAAAGTGCATATATATTTAGGTGACAAAGAGATCGCCTCGTGCAATCTGGTCACAAAATTCTCTGTCGAAAAAAGCGCCGTTCTTGCTTTCAAAGACGCACTTTTCGGCAAGAGATCGCTTGTCATCATAGGTTTTCTTGTTTTGAGCGCGGCTGTATTCGGAGCAATCAGATTCTCAGTATTTTACGCGATATCAAAAAAAGAGACTTCGGAATAGAGGCACAAAAAACGTAAATAATATTATTTTGAAAGGAAGTGTTATATATGAGTAAAGACACAATAAGCTTGGATAACGTAAAAAACGAGGTAGAAAAAGCGGAAAAAGGGATAAAAAAGTGTGTGAAAGAAATGAAAGAAAATCAGATCAACATCAACTTCAAATGCTCTCAGTATGACGCTCTCGTAGTAGCGCTCGGCGCCACAACGGCTTTGGTAGGTCTGTATGTTATCATGAGCGCGCGCAAGAAAGCGAAGATAAAAAAACAGCTTTCCAAAAAGTTCGAAAAAAAATGTGACAAAGAAGTTGAAAAGCGCGTAAAACAGGAACTCAAAAAAATCGAAAAAGCAAATGAAGAAGCGAATTGATTCGCTTCTTTTTTTGAACAATTTTTTCTGCTCGTTAGATATATATGCTCGAATGATGCCTTTTTATCGCATTTTTTGCGGTTTGCTATTGCAAAATAAGCGAAATAGAGATATAATTATGATGATATATATACAAATTGATTTGTATGACTCCCCAAAATCTTTCACTCGAAAGGACAAAAAAACACTATGAACGAAAAAGTTGCCATACTTGATTGCGGCGGACAGTACACAAAAGTTATCGACCGCAAAGTAAGAGAACTCGGCGTATATACCGATATTCTTCCGATCGGTGCCGAAAGTGAAAAACTTAAAACTTACAGCGCGTTTATTCTCAGCGGCGGTCCGTCAAGCGTTTGGAGCGCAGGCGCTCCCAAATATGATTCCGGCATATTCGATCTCGGCAAGCCGATACTCGGCATTTGCTATGGCATGCAACTTATCTGCGAACATTTCGGCGGCAAGGTCCTCCCCGGAGTAAAAACAGAATACGGTCAGATACCGATCCAAGTAGATGTTTCCTGTCCTCTCTTTAAAGGACTTGAAAGCGAACAGCTCGTACTTATGAGCCACGGCGATGCGGTAAAAGAGCTTTCGGGCGATTTCAAGTGCGTAGGCAAAACAGGCGATATCGTCGCTGCCATATACAATGCAGATAAAAAGATCGTCGGCGTTCAGTTCCACCCTGAAGTCGAGCCTTCCGTAAACGGCGTTGCTATGCTGGAAAACTTCCTGCGCGGAATTTGCGGACTTACAGAAGTTTACGCTCTCGACGACAGAATAGAAACATCTATAAAAATGATACAGAGCCGAGTACCTAAAGATAAAAAAGTTCTTGTTTTGGTTTCCGGCGGTGTTGACAGCGCGGTAACCGCAGCTCTGCTCACCAGAGCATTGCCGCCTGAACAAGTCTATGCAATACATATCGACCACGGTATGATGAGAAAGAACGAAAGCAATCTTATATGCGAAGGGCTTGCCGATCTCGGACTTAAAAATATGCTTCGTGTAAACGCCGCAGAAGAGTTCTTCGAAGGAACCGTCGACGACGGCAAAGGCAACATCATCGGACCGCTCTCAAAAACTTGCGATCCAGAAACAAAACGCAAGATAATCGGCACGATGTTTATAAAAGTAACGAAAGACGCTGCGGACAAGCTTGGTATTACGGACTTTGACAATACCTTTCTTGCTCAAGGCACTCTCCGTCCTGACCTTATCGAAAGCGGCAACCCCGATGTCAGCGGATATGCTAATAAGATAAAGACTCACCATAACGATGTCGATATCGTCCGTGCGGCACGCGACCGCGGCATGATAATAGAAACAAACTGGGACTGGCACAAGGACGAAGTTCGCAAAGTTGCAAGAATGCTCGGCCTGCCTGAAGAAGTGGCCTCCCGTCAGCCGTTCCCCGGTCCGGGACTCGGCGTTCGCATACTTTGTGCAGACGCTCCCGTTGAATATACCGACGAAGAAAAAGCAGGACTTGAATCCATATGCACATCGGCAGGCTACAAAACGTTTATCGCTCCCATAAACAGCGTCGGCGTTCAAGGAGATAACAGAAGCTACAAGAAACTTTCCATCATAGAAAAAGCGGACTGCGAAAACAGAATGTCATGCAATTTTGATGAAATTTTCGCAATAGCCAAAAACATTCCTAACACGCTTCCTTATATCAACCGCGTCGCATATCGTATAGACGACGGCGAAACAGGCGCTCTTTCTTTCACTCCTCTTCATATAGGATATGAATCTACCGATCTTTTGCGCGAAGTAGATGCGATCACTACAGACAACATCATGAACAAGAACATAAGCCAGTGCTTTGCGGTCCTTCTTCCTTTCTCTCTCTCCGGAGAAGGTAAGTACAGTGTTGCTCTCCGTGCAGTAGTAACAAGCGACTTTATGACCGCTCGCCCAGCTGTTCCCGGAAAAGATTTCAATCTCGAAGCGCTCCAAACTGCGGCAGACAAAATAAAAGAATCTCTCGGCGATAAGATATCCGCTGTATTCTATGACGTAACCGGCAAGCCTCCGGCAACAGTAGAGTGGGAGTAGTTCCCCTTGGCTTGCAATAGCCGAAAAACCCAGTGTTTGTGCGGTTTTTGGGACTTGCCATTTTTTGCAAAATTGCTTTTGCAACACTTTTGCAACACGTTCGCTGAAAAAAAGGTTTTGCAACAGATGAAATAGGTCCCTATCGGTTTGCAAGTAAAAATGAATTTTGCATATTTTTTAAGGCTACTGCCTCTTTTCGAGGTGGTAGCCTTTTTCGCATATTGGCGATATCATATAACTCATTGTAATATAAATGTGAAATCAAGTTGGCGAGGTGAATGCTATGAGAAAAGACAAATATCATATATATTTAAGTGATGAAGAAATCAAACGAATTGTTGTATATCTAATAAATCTCAAAAATCAGTTGATAGCAGAAGGCAGATATACTGATGCAGTCGATGAACTGCTTTGCAAAGTGATTTCAACTAAGAAAAAGAAAATCAAAGTCAAATACATCTAATATATATGACCAAGAGCCGTCTATTGACCTCAATTAAGAGGAAGATAGGCGGCTTTTTTTGTTGTACAAAAGTTTTTTCAAGAAATTTTGAAAAAACACCCCCATTTTTTCTTCTCCCAGTTCAAACAAGTGAAGGGGTTAATTCCGAACCTCAAAACGGAAGCCTTTCACTTGTATTTTGACAACTGAATAAGTCATTCACTAAGACTTTAATTCTGATGATTTTAGCCACCTTATCGGGTACGCCGTGACTTCTGCATTGCAGAAAAGCGAGAACTCCCGGTATAAGTAATAGGTTGCCCCTGTTACGGCGATGACAGTCAGAAGGATAATGATACTTCTCTACGGAGCTGGTGGAGAACCCGGCAGAGGTGAAATTCCTATGATACAGATTAGCAATCTGTTCCTTAGTGACTTCCCGTGAGCTTTTGCTCGGCAAGGGGTGTTGAGAACAAATATTGCCAGACCGGTTAGGAAATGAGCCGGTCAAGTACATAGCCATACTGCGATGGCTATGAATTTTACGAAAGGAGGACGCACAAAGTGTCGAACTGCAAAACGATTGCCATATGCAATCAAAAAGGCGGAGTTGGAAAGACGACCACTACGGTAAACCTTGGTGTTGGTCTTGCAATGCAGGGAAAGAAAGTGTTGCTCATAGACGCAGACCCGCAGGGCGACTTAACCACTTGTCTCGGTTGGAAAGATACAGACAACTTGGGTATCACGCTTGCAACGAAACTCACTGATGGTTAAAACAAAATTCAAGAAAGCCGTCTCGCTTATGTTGGCGGCGGTTATGAGCCTTACTGCTTTTATGGGCATTGGGGCAACGACAGCCTTGCTTTCTTACGAAAATAGTCATTACATTTATTTCTTGCAATGCTAATAATCCACGCCTTAAAAGAGTCCTTGTTTTTTAATTGAGGGAACTTTTGACAAGCGGCAAGGAAAACCTCTTGTAAAACATCGTCTGCATCCGCTTTTGAGTTCAAACGAAATCTCACAAAACGTTCCACGGATACTCGTTCTGCTTCCAACAATTTTTCAAATTCATCCATATCCTCACCTCCTTTGGTCTATGAGTGATTAAAACCGGTTTCACTTATATAGACGGGTGCCGGTATCGAAAGGTTCATTTTTAGAATTATTTTCCCAACAAAAATTTAATGGCACTATATAAAGTTTTTAGAAAATTGAAAATCAAAGATAACCACCGAGAGACCATTACGGTGGCTCTCGGCGGTTATCTTGTTTAAGTTTAAGGATTGATGTATTTTCCTTCGACACTAAATACGCCATCGGTCAAAGGCTTTTCATTGTCGGGTTTGCGCAGGATACCACGGCGAATCAGCTCGTCTGTAACATATCCAATGATCTGATGCAGATAACAGCTAACCCACTGATTTATCTGATCGTGCAAGTGTTTCGGAACGAAGTTTTCAAAATTATTGTGCACAGTTACAATCCACTCCGCAAGGAGATCATTGAGCTTTTCATCAGTCATCTCAAACAGTGAAATAAATTTTCCAAACTGCTCTGCGGTAAAATGCGGGAAGTTTAAGCTAAAGCCTGCCTCTGACTTTATAAGCAGATTTGTTTCGATAAGATGTGCGGCATCTTCTTCGGAAAGAGCTTCTTTGGACACAACACCGTTTACGCTATTCTGTGGTATGCCGTTTGCACACATCCAACGCATCCCTTTGTTATGGTAAACACTGTAATCAAAATATTTACTGACCCAATAGTAATAGATATGAGACGGGACTTTGTACTCGCTACCACTATCGTCTCCTGCAACATTGCATCCGAAATTATACTCTGCACAGCTTTCCGATTCATCGACCGTTTCTTCTACGATGAACCAACCATATCCGCCATCCTTTCTCGGAGGATACGAACCGTTTTCCAGATTTAAGCGTTTGTTTTTTACGTCCCTAATTTTTCGTCTGAGCAGATATGGAACGATGATATAACCAAGTCTACTTATGCCGAAATCATTGCCGTAAAAATCTAAAGCGCTGATTTTATTTTCAGCTTCTCTTAGTATAACTGCAAATTTATCCGCAAGCATACTGATTACCGATGCTGAAACTTCTTCGGTCTGCTTTCTGTCTTTCAAACGAAAGATAATAAAATTGGTTACGTATTTGTTACCCACCTTACAGATAGCATCCCCATATTCAAGTCGGGGGAGTTCATCCTCTACATACATTGTAGGAATACCCGTACTAATACTGATTTCCTCTACTGTCAAAGGCTTTTCATAAGCTGCGAGGCAGATAGCACGGGAAATCTGTGTATGAAGATATGCGTCGGAATCCATATTACCGTTACAAGTTCCAGTATTCCAATTAATTCTCTGATAGACCTTATCCATTTTATCTTCTCCTATCCTATCTCTGATTTTTTGGCGACCTACGTTCAGCCGCCATTTGATTGTGGTTTCGGGGAGAGAATACTTTTTTGCAAGACTTCTGATTGGCAATTCGCCAATATAGTAGTCCACAAAAATATTTTTGTACTCGGAAGATAACGTGTGCAAATAGCGAAACACCGTTTCATATTGCTCCTGTGTGTTGTCCTCATCGACATCGGAATAATCAGCAATGTCAAAAAGTTCGTCTTCGCATGACAATACGATTTGATTTTTATTCCGATTGTCAATAAACCGGGCATAGCGGTTATGAGCAATACGCCAAACCCATGCATCAAGCGATTCGATTTGATATTTGTTCATTCCTTCAAGGATATGACAAATGATCTCACTCGCAAGATCCTCGGCATCGTAGCGGTTGGATAAACGCTTATAACAGAAACGAAATATCGGTTCGATGTACGGGATAATTTTGTTCTCGTCCAAGTTTTCTCCTCCTTGTATAATAAATTTAGGTTAATAAGGGAGCCTATCTCCCGAAAAAGACCGTATAATTATTCATCAAAAAGATGTATAATTATAGTTATTAGATAGAGGATGTCGTGTCCTCCTTGGGGAGCAAAAGCTACTCCGTACTTGAAAGACTGACACCTCTTTCTGATAAACAGATTACGAATAAGTTGGATGTTGACGGCTGATTGCCGTACTTCGGATATAGAACAAGGCAGTAACGTTTATCGGATAAGAGGAACTATCTAAAATCTGTTTATTTAGGTGAATGGCATGCTTTATCTTGGGATTGATATCGGGAAAAATACTCATGTTGCTTCTCTGATTGATGAAACAGCAAAACCATTATTCAAAGCATTTTCGTTTTCAAACACCACTTCTGGTGGGAACAGTCTGATTGAAAAATTATCAGTACATATCAACAACCAGTCAGAGGTAGAAATAGGAATGGAGGCAACCGGACATTACTGGCTTTCGATTTACTCATTTCTTGTTGAAAAAGGATTTACCGTACATGTTGTCAATCCTATTCAAACCGATGGTTGGCGTAAAGGAATCGAAATCAGAAAACGTAAGACAGATATTATCGATTCCCTTCTCATAGCAGATTTAATCCGCTACGGCGATTTTGTTGAAACTTCGCTGTCGGATGAAGACACAATGTCGCTACGCAATCTGTCACGCTTTCGCAGTTATCTTGTTTCATCCATCAGCGACCTGAAAAGAAAGGTTATCTGTGTTCTTGACCAGGTGTTTCCCGAATATCACACTGCTTTTTCAGATGTTTTCGGCAAAACTTCTAAAGAACTTCTTTCTCACTTTCAGACTGCTGATGATTTTGAAAACATCTCTTCTGAACAGCTTGAAAACGTACTCAAAAAGGTCTCTTTTAAGGGTTTTGTCAAAAACAAAATCACTCAGATTTCAGAGCTCGCAGCAAGTTCTTTCGGACTGAAGTTCTGTCAGGATAGCTTCTCTTTACAGCTTCGGCTTTTAATTGAGCAGATTAAATTTATTGACGCTCAGGTATGTGACGTGGAAGCAGAAATTAAAGTTATCCTTGATAAAATTAATTCTCCTATTATGACTGTGCCGGGGATAGGCAGCATTAATGCCGCCGTTATTCTGGGGGAAATCGGTGATATATCCCGTTTCTCAACCGCAGCTCGTCGTTAGTGTTATCTAATCCGTTTATGTATTTAGAATAGTCGTATTTTTTCAATATTTGAGGAATGTCTCCACCCAAAACAAATTCATTGCCGCAACCATATTCTTTGCTCCGGTCGTATTCAGCGTATTGCTTCAGAATTTCAAATCTTGTTTTATCGGTGTTTGGGACATATATTTCTGTCGGCACATATTTGTATGGCGCATCTCCTGGCATATCATCAAGTTTCATATACTTTATGGGCGTTGTTTTTCCGTGCTGAGTATAAAAGCCTTCGAGTTCTCCGTTGACATATTGAACGTGATATACCATACGATAGTATTCGTCATTGATTTCATAACATAAATACCCGTCTTTTTCGTAAACGCAGTTTGGCTCAAAATTGTAATATCCGCTTGACGAAAACGACATTTTCATGCGAAGCGGCATTTCGTCAAATATATTTATGGTTTCGCCCATATCTTCTTTTTCTTGTATAATATTGGAAAGCAAAATGATATAAAGCTTGTGTATCCTTTTGTAAAAAAGGTGAAGGATGTCATCGCAACCCTCATCAGCAAGTTCTTGGATCTGACTCGCGAACACCAACGTACAAAGGATCAGCTTTGGAGGGCGCGTAACGATAACGAAAAATTATCGAACAGAAATCGAGCGCTTCAAAAAGAATCCGATGAGCTCAAGCTCATCAAGGGTGAGCTTGGATCCGAGCAGTACGAAGAGATCTTGGATATAGCCTATCAGAGAAAGGAGGATGAAGAGCAACGCCAAGAGCAGGCTCGGCAAACAAAACAAAAAAATCACAGATGGGAGATGTCCCTATAAAATTCAAGAAAGGATTTAGGATTATGGAAAAAAGCATTTTTGAACAGATGGGTGGAACGTATCGAGAGGAAGATGGCTGTTTAATTCCCAACCTCTCCTTCCCAGAACGCAAAGAACACACTATCGGAAAATACGGTCAGCTGCATCTTGTTTTTCTCAAAAAGCACCGCCGTGGCAAGTACACAACATTGCTGACGGAATGCCGATTGAACGAATATCTTCACGAGATCGACCTGCAGGCAACAGAGATGGTCGAAGGTCTGATTTCACAGCTTGCCGACAAACAAGGTGTTGGCGAGACATTGAAGGCGCGTAGTCAGATGGAGTGGGTGTTGGCAATGAATAATATCAAAAGAACAGCCGAAGAAATCGTGCGCAACGATTTGCTCTGCCCCGTAAGTTAATTTCAAAGGGTGTCGCTTCGGTGGCACCCTTCCCATTATATAAAAATGATTTGGAGTTTACAAAAGATTTTCTAACGAAATCGTGAGAAGTATTGATTTTTTTGCAGAAATATGTTATAATACAGACAACCCAATCTTGTGTAATTTGGATTTTTTACATGGAGGATATGTTGTGGCTGTTTGTTACAATAATTTGTGGAAGTTACTGATCGATAAAAATATGAATAAAACTGAATTAAAAGAAGCTGCAGGAATCAGCTTTAACGTGATGGCTCGTATGGGCAAAAATGAAACAATATCTTTTGACAGTATTGAAAAAATATGCGCCGTACTGAATTGTAATATCGGTGATATTATTGAGATAGTACAAGATGTCAATGATACTATTATTAGAAAGACGCCCACTTCGATAGAATTATTTGCTGGCGCTGGTGGCTTGGCTCTTGGCATTGAAAAGGCTGGCTTTGACACGATTGGACTTGTGGAGTTTGATAAGGATGCCGCCGACACATTACGCTGTAATCGTCCTAACTGGCGAGTTATAAATGATGATATTGCAAATATTTCTTGCTTAGATTTGTGCGAATATTTCGACATTCCCAAAGGAGAACTGGATCTGCTTTCCGGAGGAGCTCCGTGCCAAAGCTTTTCCTATGCAGGAAAGCGCTTGGGATTAGAAGATGCTCGTGGTACATTGTTTTACCATTATGCAAAGTTTTTGGAACAACTCCAACCCAAAATGTTCTTGTTCGAAAACGTGCGAGGTCTACTTACACATGATCAAGGCAGAACATATGCTACCATCTTAGACATTTTTGAAAGCACCGGGTACACCATCCAAAAGCAAGTAATGAATGCATGGAACTATGGCGTTGCCCAAAAACGTGAACGTTTAATTACAATCGGCATAAGAAACGACTTGGTTGACAAAGTGTCGTTTGAATTTCCTGCACCTCACAAGTACAAACCAGTTTTGAGGGATGTTCTGCTTGATTGTCCGAAAAGCGAAGGAACGCCTTACTCCGAGTATAAGCGTAAGATTTTTGAAATGGTTCCTCCCGGCGGCTACTGGCGTGATATTCCCGAGGACATTGCAAAGGACTATATGAAGAGTTGCTGGTATATGGAAGGCGGAAGAACCGGGATTTTAAGAAGGTTAAGTCTTGATGAGCCTTCTTTGACAGTATTAACCTCGCCAAGTCAGAAACAAACCGATAGATGCCATCCTTTGGAAGCAAGACCGTTTACGGTGCGCGAAAACGCTCGTTGTCAGAGTTTCCCGGACGAATGGCAGTTCTGCGGTAGCTTGGGAGCTCAATACAAGCAAGTTGGAAATGCGGTTCCTGTTAATTTAGCATATGATATAGCAACAAAAATAAAAGAAGCATTGGAGAATGTATGATGTGGAATTTAAGCTTTATAAGTGAAGAAGATTTTACAAACCACGTAAAGGCAACGATTGAGAAATATGGCGAAAAGCTCGAATCTTTTGATTTGAAGCGTTTTAATAAGAATATCATTGATCCTATCAAGTTGATTTTCGACAAAACAGTTTACCGTTCCACTTGGGACGAAATCGTAAGCAACGAGATCTTCCGCCAGAGAGACAAATCGAATAACAACGATATTGGCTATTTCCATCAAAGAATTTTTCAGTACATAGCAAACTGCCATGTTCCTCCGAATGGAGAAGAAGGCGGCTGGGATGTAATTTATGAAAATGCTGACGGAATTGCTATTCCCGATGCCGGCAGTGTTCATACAGTTTATGTTGAGATGAAAAACAAGCACAACACGATGAACTCTGCTTCTGCCGGTAAAACATTTATCAAGATGCAAAATCAGTTGCTCAACGACGATGACTGTGCTTGCTTCTTGGTTGAAGCTATTGCACAGCGTTCTCAAAACATAAAGTGGGAAACCACCGTTGACAAGAAGAAAGTAGGACACAGGCTGATTCGTAGAGTTAGCCTTGACCAGTTCTATGCCCTTGTTACCAGACAAGAAGATGCTTTTTATCAGATGTGCATGGTGCTTCCTTCTATTATCGAGAAGGCTGTAAAAGAGCTTGAAGGAAGTATCGTTCCCCACGATACAGTTATTGACGAGCTTAGAGCCATGGCAAGTGAACAGAATCTTGAATCTGACGATCTGGCAATTGCGATGGCAGCATATATGCTCGGATTTGGAACTTATAAAGGATTTACAAAGTAATTTTACGTGATTGAGATCTCGTAATATCACGATATAAGGGAGGCGAGGTTACTTGGGAAGAAACAAAGCACCCTCAGAAAACACAGTCAGAATCTTGTGTGGAAAAGCAGCTGGGATGTGTGAGTTTGAAGGTTGTAATAAACGTTTGTTTTTTGACGGTGTTACATTGGCTAAATTTAACAACGCATATGTAGCCCATATTGTTGCGTCAAGCGCCAAAGGACCTCGTGGAGATAAGGTGAAATCACCTCAGCTTTCTGACAAATTAGAGAATCTAATGCTTATGTGCGCAGATCATCATAAATTGATAGATAATCCCACAACTGGCTCGCGGGATTATCCTATTGAACGATTGAAGGAAATGAAAAGAATCCATGAGGAAAAAATTGAAAAGATATGTAATCTATTCAATGTTCCCAAAACGGAAATTGTATGCTTTTCTTCCCCTATCAAGGGAGTTACCTCAGTAGATATTGACTATGATTTGGCAGCAAGAGCTGTTTTGCCCAGCAAACAACCAGGTTCATCCTATGGTATTAACCTTCAAGTAAAATCCGCCTTTCCCTATACATCAAAAGAATATTGGAATGATTGCTACAGACAGTTAAAATCTTCATTTGATTTATATATGAAAAACCCGATTATACAACGTGGTAATGCTGATTTTTCCGTTTTTTCAGTTGCTCCTATTCCTTTGATCATAAAGCTGGGCGAATTGATTGGTGATAAACTTCCTTGTGGTGTTTATCAAAAAACACGGTTTCCAGACACGTGGGAATGGCAAGCAAAAGAACTCACAAACAACTTCATCGTGGATGTAGAAAAGGCTGATGTAACCAATGGCATTGTTGCGCTTAATATTTCGTTGACCAATGATGTAAACAATGATCGAATTCTTAGCGTGGGAGAATTTGAAGCGATATATAAAATCAAGGCAATCACAACTGGTGTAGATTGCATCAAGAGTGTCGAAGATTTAAGCGCTTTTTGGCATACATATCAAGGTGTTTTGGATGAAATTCTAAACAAGCATGGTGCCGGATGTCAAATTCATTTGTTCCCAGCCATGCCAGTATCAGCAGCTTTTGAAGTTGGTAGAAGATATATGTTGAACACTCATCCAAGCGTTACGATCTTCGATGAAAACAATGGCTTTTTTGAAACATTAAAAATGGGAGAATATACTGATGACAGATAAAGAACAATTATTAGAAAAATATCTTATCAAAATAGCTGAGAACTTAGATATTTCTCCCACGATGAGAGAGAAAGCTGAAAAAAGCTATCGTTCCGTTGGGGAATGGCTCGGCGATTGCGACGTTAATTCGGATGTAAAAATCATGCCGCAAGGTTCATTTTACTTAGGAACCGTAATCCGTCCAGTATCAGATGAAGACGAATATGATATTGATTTGGTTTGCTTGCTAAAGAATGCTACAGGCAAAAGTGAAGCAGAAATCAAAAAAATCGTAGGTGATCGGTTGAAAGAACACAAAACATACGCCTCCAAGCTTGAACCCGAAGGAAAGCGTTGCTGGACTCTTTGCTACGAAGAATTTCACATGGATATTCTTCCCTGTGTTCCGAATAATCGTTATTATATCGAGCCTTATTTAACAGAAATTAAACTCACTCACAAACTCGATAGTGGTAAATATATCCCCAAATACAGCAATCCATATAAATACCATGAGTGGTTTGAAGAAAGAATGCGTGTGAGACTTGATGAGGTTAAGAAGGATTTTGCGGTTAGAAATCAAGTCGAAATTAGCAAAGTCCCGCTTTATAAAGTGAAAACGCCGCTGCAACGTGCAATTCAATTGTTAAAACGTCATAGAGATATTATGTACGATAATTTACCGGAAGCACGAAAAGATAATGCCCCGATATCCATTATCATCACCACATTGGCAGCTCAGGCATATAACAATGAAGCCAATATTTATGAAGCTCTAAGCAACATAGTCGAAAATATGTCTACGTTCATAAAACGCTCTGGGGATACATTTATCATCGCAAATCCTGTAATGCCGGAAGAAAATTTTGCTGATAAATGGAACGAAAATCCAGAGAAGGCACGAGAGTTTTTTAGATGGTTAGAATCAGCAAAAACAGCTATTTTAACTGCTCCAATAAATGTGCAAGGCCTTCATAAAGTGTCGGAAGCACTTGAGGTTTGCTTTGGCCGAAATATTGTGAGACGGTCTCTTGTTGATGATGGGAATGATACCAAAATTGCCCTTGAAAACAAAACACTGTATGTGGATGGGCTAACTGGAGGATTAAAGACCACGCCATCTCAAACTACGAAAAAAGTAGGGGGACACACTTTCTTTGGCAAATAAAGGACGATATCATAGAAACCCACCGCTGACCTTAATACAGCAAAAAGTCGCTCTCTGTTCAGTATACAAAGGTGCAAACTGTAGTATCGACAAGAAGAAAAACCAGTTGTTTTGGACTGGCAAAATAAAACCTACAGCTCTATCCCAAGAATATACCGTAGTTTTAGTATATCATCCTGGCAAGAGTCCGAAGGTTTGGGTAATTGGCGATGAATTAGAAAAACCGGATGATGCCAACTTCCCACATAAATTTGATATTGATGCTGAAAATAAAATGGTACGAATTTGCCTATACAGATATTCAGAGTTTAGTTCGTCCAAATTATTAGCCAACACCATCATTCCATGGACGATTGAATGGTTGTATTACTATGAACTTTGGCTCGCTACAGGAGAGTGGTTAGGTGGTGGTGAACACCCGGAAGTTGGAAAACCTAAAATCGAGGATTCACAAGAGACATTATGAGTCTACAAAGGTTTGTATAGATCTTGGTATGAAATAATTGAAAAACTTTGCAAACCTCTTGTATTTATTCCGCTTTTATGTTATAATAAATTACACAGAAAAGCCGTGCTTTTCGGGTGGTATCGGTGATACCATTTTGATACCGTTTTTTCGTAGACTCCATAGATAAAGCGGAAAAAGGCGGTCAAATCCCCCGAAAAAACGTGCGGAAAGAACTAAATTCACTCATTATAAAGCTAATTTAAGCGAGTGGGAATAAGAACCAAAAAGCCGAAACCCCTTATATATCAAGTGATTTCGGCTATATTTTTTGACCGAGCGTAACAAAAGCGTAACACTTCAAGTCATGTCCTCGATTTTCTTCTCGAACTCCGAGAGAACGCCGGAGTATTTCTCGCCTTCGTCGCTTTCCAGACGAGAGGAAACCTCCTCCTGCTTGTCGGGGTACAAATGCGAATAGGTCTGAAGCGTCGTCTGGATATTTTCGTGACCAAGACGCTCGGAGATCAGCAACGGAGAGAACCCCATCTCAACGAGCAGCGAAGCGTGAGAGTGCCGGAGGTCGTGGACACGAATGCGCTTCACGCCGGAAGCCTTACAACCAGCCGCCAGCTCGTAGTGCAAGAAGTGCTTCGTGAAATAGAACAGCCGATCCTGTGGCTCATAGTCCACAAGGCGGTCAGCATAATCGCGGATCAGAGCGAGGATGAACCGAGGCACCGACACAACACGGTTTGACTTCGGCGTTTTCGGAGGATTGACAACCGTCTCCCCACGCACCTGCGCCAGCGTTTTATTGATCCTTATGCGCGACCGTTCAAAATCGACATCATCCAGCGTGAGAGCCAGAAGCTCGCCGGAGCGCATACCAGTCCAGAACAGCAACTCGAAAGCCAGCCTTGCCGCTGGCTTTTTTACGCAGGCAATAAACTGGTGGAATTCGTCTCGCGTCCAGAACTGCATCGCGGTCGCTGCCTTCTTCCCGAAGGGTCCACAGACCACAACAGGATTTGACGGCAGACCGTAGAAGCGGATCGCGTAATTCATCACCGCCGACATTTGATTATTTATCGTTTTCAGATACGTCGGAGAATAGCCGGACGGATCCGTGAGCAGCTCATTCTGCCACCGGCGAATCATCGTCGGCGTTATATCCCGCACAGGAACCGAGCGGAAGGTCGGCAGGATTTTAGAATCGAAAATCCACTGCTTACTCTCCACCGTGGTCGCGCGAAGGCGCGTGGAACAGTCCGCCATATAAAGCTCAACCAGCGAGCCGAAGGACATATCCGTACCGCCGCCTTGCTTGCGTTTGAATTCCTGCTCATATTCGAGGGCTTCTCGCCGAGTGCGAAAGCCCTCTTTTTTCTTTTGCCGCCTCGTTCCGTCCCAGTCAGTATAGCGGAAGGAGACGAACCAAGTGCCGCGTTTTTCATTTTTGTAGACGGACACAGACCCGCCTCCTTTCAAGCACAGTGCAAGCACCGTGCAAAAACTGCCTTATACCTTATACCTCATACCTTAAACCGAATACCTTGTACCGATTACCTCATCCCTCAAACGCGCTGCGGTTTCGCAGCACGAAGTCACGGACAAACCAATCAAACAGAACCAGAACCACACCGACCACACCACCGAGGACAACATTCACAACGGCAAGGACGATCAGCCAGGTCTTGCGCCCCTCGAAATAAGGAACAACGCCCGGATTGTGAGCCGCGATATTCTTCACATTCCGCAGAGCAACAATGGCATTGACGACATTCCAGACACCAGCGGCAGCAGTATAGACCAACACGCACTGAATGATGCCGACAATGAGCCACGCGACATTTGACGCAATCTCGCACCGGCGTACCTTCAGAGCAACCGCATCCGCACCGACTGGCTTCTGCTTTGCTTGCCGAACAGGACGCTGGGCGACAGTCGCCACATACGGCGCAGAGCAATAGGGACAATGAACAGTATGCACACCGGCACCGTTCGGAACTTCCACCGAGTACCGGCGGCGACACGAAGGACACAGAATATTCAATTTCAGCAAAAGCATCACCTATCAAAACACGAAATGACGACGAAGCTCACGTCTTAGGCTTTCTTTTTAACATCGAGGAAATTCTCGCCGGACTTGACCTCGTCAAGCGTTTTCAGCATTTCAATGTACTCCTCCGCCTTTTTACGAGCGTCGTCCGAAAGCCCCTCCAGCTTCTCGTGGATATCGGGATCGGACGCAATCGCAGGAGCTGCGAGAGAAGTGCCGGAAGCTGGGTCCGAGGCGTGACCCATTTGCAAGGACAGCCCCATGATATAATCCGCCGAAACGTCGTACAGACGAATCAGCTCCAGAATGGTATCGGGATCGGGAGCGGAAGCCCCGTTCTCGTACCGAGACAAAGACTTGTCGGTGATGCTGGTTATTTTCATAACCTGCGCCTGCGTCAAGCCTTTTCTTTCGCGCGCTCTTTTGAGACGCTCACCGAATGAAAGCATAGCAACCACCTTTCTCAAAGCATACTTCGCTCATTTTACAAGAACATTATACTACAAATTCTCGTTTTTCGAAATATCTTTCTCGGAATTTTAGAAAAAAGTATCGACTTCTCGGAAAACGAGTGAAAGGAGGAATGCCGCATGAAGAAGGTGTACCAGATGATGCGCGACTACCGCGAAAAGCGCGGGATCACGCAGACCCACGTCGCCAAGCAGGCAGGAATTAACCCGAAGCGCATCAGCCAGCTCGAAACAGGACTGGTCAGACTGACCGCCGACGAATTCCTGCACATTTGCCTTGACGGTTTCGGAGTGACCCCTCAAATTTTTTTGACGATCAACTCTCGGAAAACAAGAACAACGCAGCAATCGACCCCACGGATTGAGAATCATTGTAATTAAATTATAGCGGAAAGGAGGGCAAAAATATATGCCTAAACAAGCCACGAAAGCCGCCGACAACGCCTTCTACAAAGCACGTATCGCGGCTTCAAAGTGCAACGACCGGCTGGCAAGCCGCGAGGGAGCGTCCGAGGAACTCGGAATCGACCGCACTCGGCTGGCGAGAATCGAACTCGGAACTTGAAGCCAGAGGGGCAATCACCGTAGCAGGAAGGGTGTCGCGGAGATACCTCATGGAAAGGCTTTATTGTTAAAAACGAAAGGAGCAAGCACAATGCACAAGAAAATTACTTACATGGTCATGGGAGCCGCCGTGGGCATCATCCTCATCGGTTCGGTTTTCGCCATTGACAAAAGCGGAGCGGTCAACGCGACCGACGAACGCTCGTCCCAAACGCCGATGATGGCGGCAAGCGCGAGCGCAACATACAAGCCGGAGATCACCAACCTCCTCTACGCCACAGACAAGAAGAACGAACCGGCAACGCCGATCGCAGAGATGCCGGAGGAGGAAGACATCGAAATGCTGGCAAAGCTCATCTGGGGCGAAGCCAGAGGCGTGGAATCCATAACCGAGAAAGCGGCGGTCGCATGGTGCGTACTTAACCGCGTAGACGCGAAAGGATACCCGAACAGCATCAAGGCGGTAATCACCCAGCCCCACCAATTCGTGGGATACGATGAAGACTACCCCGTCACGAAAGAACACAGGCTGATCGCCAAAGATGTTCTTTGCAGATGGTACGCCGAAAAGGCTGGCGAAAAGGACGTCGGCAGAGTGCTGCCGAAGGAATACGTGTACTTCACCGGCGACGGCAGCAGAAACCACTTCACAAGCGAGTGGCGCAGCGAGGACACATGGAACTGGAGACTTGCATCGCCATACGAAAGCTGAAGGAGGGACAGCATGAGATACGAAGACGAAGTCAGAGACGAAGCCTGCTCATACCTCGGCAGAGAAATCACCGACGCGGAGTGGAACGAAGCCCTGCCGCCAGCGCAGAGAAAACTCGACTGGATACAATAGAAGCTCCGATACCGGCGTATTTCTTTGCAACTGCAATGGGCGCAATATCTTTAATTTCAAAGATAATAAAATCATTGCCGGTGGGCGTGGATATGATTTCTTCCAGTACAGGTTTTAGCTGTTCGGGAGTATTGGGTACTCTCCGAAGAAGAAAATCAACATCTACCGTTACTCTGCTGTCAAAGTCGGTAACAGAGTAGATAAACAAACCACCTTTAAGGACAAGATTTTCTGCATATTTGGATTTTTCCAAACGACGCAAAAATTCTTCCTGACAAAAGAGCTGCAAACAAAGCTGATAGCTTCTTCCGCTTTCGGCAGCCTTGTTTTTCAGTCGTGCAAGCACGGATGCGGCAATATCAGCCATTAAGCAGTACCTCCATTACATTCATAAGTTTCGTATAAACGCCCATATCCTTTGCGTATTTAGAAAGATTTGCGAGATTCTTTTTCGGATCTGCCACATAAGCGTTGATTGCTTTGTTGAATATTTCATTATCAAGCTTTGAACGATACTTAAAGCAATCACAGATTGTTCGCTCTCGGTCATAAACTTTTAATTCAACACCATTAAAGTTACCTACAGTAGCACCGTAATGATAAAATTCGTTCTGAACATAATAAGCTTTGACAGGGACTTCCTGCATTGCTTTGATTGCTCTTGAAAAGGAACGGGGGACTGCAACTGTCCATTCACGAGGAGCAAAATCGCTGTACCCATAATAAAACAGAGCAGACTCCACACAAACAATCCCTTGCGGCAGGAGTTTAGAAATCAGAGCTTCTTCTTTTGGTTCTTCAGCGTTAGGCAGTTTGTAAAAACCATTGCGAATACGCTCTATATAACCTTGATTGCAAAGGGAAACAACATCATAGTTTTTCAGTCCGACGGCAACAAAGTCTGCTGTCTTCGCAATGCTTCCGACTTTATTAAAAACATCAATTGCCATTTCGTGTTTATTCAATAGTTCACCGACTTTCTGCACGCATTTTCTATTATTTGCGTGATTATAGTATAGCATTAATCGATAAAATTTACAACTATTTTTACACGATTAACAAAAAATATGCGTGTAAAAAATCAAAAAGTTATTGCAAGGCATATCGCTTTGTGCTATAATACATTTGACAAAACCAAACCGCTTGCAACTATTCTTTCTTTGCAACCATCGGTTTTATCGCACCTGATAAGATATTGATAAATTCTCGTCGTACAGGCAGTATAATATGGATTATCAGAATAATACGAAAACTACATCACACGGTTTATAAACAAAAAGCGTTAAGTTGTGGTTCTCGGCAACGAGTGGGAGTAACATTCGCAACATAGCGATGGAGATTATAAATACAGAAATAATTTATGTGATATAAATAAACGCAAAAATGCCCTTGCAAGCAAGCATTTTTGCTTCATGGCAAATAATGAAAAAGCGGCTGTATCACTTCTTTCAATCAATGCAATAGTCAATGCTCGTATCATTTGATGGCACTGATGAAAAAAGTTCGGTCATACTTAATGCGTGTACCGATACAGGGGTATGTTTATTTATATTCGCTCTCGGAATAGCAAGACTAAAAAAAGAAGCTCAGAAAAAAGACTTCTTGAACTGAAAGAATTATTCAAATAAAATGACAGGTATAGGCGAGGTATAAAATATGACATATATTTATCATTATGATTCTCCTTTGGGAGATATCACGCTTTCCGGCAACGAAACCGAGCTTACCGGTCTTTGGTTTGACGGACAGAAATATTTTGCGGATACATTGTCACATGAGCATGAGGAAAAATATCTTCCGATATTTGAGCTGACTTGTCATTGGCTGGATATATATTTCAGCGGTACAGCGCCTGATTTTACTCCGCCGCTTTGCATTAAAACTACGCCGTTTCGCAAATCAGTATGGGAGATACTGCTGACGATACCCTTCGGAAAAACAATGACATACGGCGAAATAGCGAAAAAGACAGCAAAAGAAAACGGGCTTATCAACATGTCCGCGCAAGCTGTCGGAGGAGCCGTCGGACACAATCCCATATCAATTATCATACCGTGCCACCGCGTTGTCGGTGCAAACGGCCATTTAACGGGATATGCGGGCGGAATGGAAAAAAAGATACGGCTTCTTGAAATTGAAAAGCATATAATAAATCAATACAAAATTATAAATCAGTAAATGCACCAAATCAAAACTTATAGCAAAATAGAATAAAAATATGCACCGCAAAAGTTTCCTGACATTTGCGGTGCATATTTTTATTTTATTATTTTGTTTCGGGTTTCTTTTTTCTTAAATATTTATCTACTTTTTCAACAATATCGGTCGGTATTTTACGCTCAATGGGAAAATATTCGGCGTTCACGGTCCTCTTTGAAAATTCAAGAGCAAAGCCTGCCGTCCTTGCCAGCTTTTCGGGGTCTACCTGAGTTATAACGTCGTATCTTGTGTGGACTCTGGTAGTTCCCTCCGCAGCCGTTCTGATAAAGTTTATTCCGGGGATGCCGTTATCGGCAAACGGAATAGAGTCAGAGGAATATATATCCTGTCTTACTTCTGCGGCATATCCAATCTCTTTTCTCATAAAATCAATAGCGTGGCATACGGAGTTTTCGCCTGTAACTCTTACACAGTCAAATCCGAGAAGAGGACCTGTCATATCCACATTTATGCAAAGTCTGTATTTCTCAAGTTCTTCCTTGTGAGCTTCTACATAAGCTTTGCTGCCGAGAAGTCCTCTCTCCTCGGAACCGCAGAAAATGAATTTAAGCGTGCGAAGCGGAGGATTCTTTGCAAAATAGCGAAGCAATTCAAGTATAGTAGCCGTTCCCGTGGCATTGTCGAACATACCGTGGCTGAACACAACGGAGTCATAGTGCGCTGTATAAGCAACTATCTCCTCAGGAAATCTCGTGCCGGGTATCTCTGCGACGATATTCTGCGACGGAGCTTCACCCTCGTTCTGTTCAAGAACAAGTCTTACCTTTTTCGGCTTTGACGCGATAAGGCGCAGACCGTCCGATATTCTCATGCATACGCCGGGAATAACGCCTTCGTCAGTATGTATGGGACGGAGTATTCTCTCTTCGAGATCCGTTTCGCTTTTTTTATCCGTCCATGTGCCGCTTGTCGCAACGAAAGCGAGCGCTCCGGATTTTACGAGTTTTTTATAGTTATCCACACCTACGTTTCCGGTGACGAAAACTATCTTGCCTTTTGCTTCGGCAAGGCACATATCGTCAAACGATTCCAGATAATAAAGTTCGGCTTCGATACCGTCTTTTGCGGCGTTGCCGGAAAAACCGTATCCGGAAACTTCATATTCGCGCGCGACAGGTTCCGTGACCTCGAACTTGACGTTCTTTATCTCATAGTGCGGCGCCGAAAAAGTTTCAAACTCAGGTTCTATACCGGCGCTTTTTATTTCATTCGCTATTATCTCCGCTCCGAGTTTTTCCCCGTCTGTCGTTGAAAGACGTTCAAAATTGAGTTTTTTCAACAAAGAATACATTCTCTTTCCGCTTATTTCCATTATTGATTTGTTTCCTTTCAGTTATCATGGTGATTTTTTATTGTAAACAATAAAAATTTTATAAATTTTTTAAAGTTCGCCGTCTGCAAACGCTTCCCTGACCTCATTAAGCGATGGATAAACAGCGTGTGCAAGCGCGGCTATTTCCGGATTCGGCTGATAGAGATCAGGAACCATAACAGGTCTCATTCCCGCGGCGTGCGCGGCGATTATACCGTTTGGCGAGTCTTCGAGAACAGTTACCTCGGACGGTGTTGAGCCTATCTTCTCCGCGCAGATAAGGAAAATATCGGGTGCGGGTTTGCTCACATTGACCATATCGCCGGACACGATGACATCAAAAAAGTCATATATCCCATGTTCCTTCATTCTTCTTGAAATAGTTTCCATTCTGCTTGATGAAGCAAGTCCTATTTTAAAGCCGTTTTCGTCAAGATAAGACAAAAGTTCTTTTGCGCCCGGCTTCAAAGGGATAGGCGTTTCTTCTTCATACTTGCGGGCGAGAGCGCGCACTTTTTCGTTACATTCGTAAAAATCATAGCGAGTGCCGTATTTTTTTTCGAAAATACCTTTTCTGGTCTCCGGGTTCGTTCCCATCAGATAAGGAAACAATTCTTCAATATTCGGAATACCATATTCCGCGGCGACCTCGCGCCATACTCTTATAGAGCGAACTTCCGAATCAATGAGCAGACCGTCCATATCAAAGATGACTGTTTTCATATTTTCACTCTCCGTGTAATATTTTTATGTAATTATATCATGTAAAATGATATCAGACGATACTTTTATCTTCAAAAACCGAAAACTTCGCGGTTAGTGCCGTAAAATATATCGCTTCTTCCGCTTATCATTCGACAGAGATCCTCGAATCTTTCCCAGAAGTTCCATGCGTCAAATTCATACGAGTGCCCCCATATATAGAAAAGCTGAGGCTTATCTGCTTCAGACGACAAAAATTTCTCCGCAAGCGCGAACATATCATCTGCATCAATGTGATATACCGTAGGACGAAACATGATAAGATCCTCCTGCAAATCGAAATTTTTGCTCGATTCGACTAAACGCGCATATTTCACGCCCGTATTTTCCCGTATGATTCTTGCAACGCGCTCGTCGCAGTCGCCGCCGGGATATGCCATGCCTACTACTTCATATCCGCAAAGCTCTGACAGAGCGAGTCTGTCTCCTTCCACCTGGCGTATTATCTCCTCGTCATTCAAATTCACCAAGCAAGGATGAGTGAGCGTATGAGCGGCTACTTCATGTCCGAGATAAACTTCTCTCGCTTTTTCAGGAGACATTTTGTCATGACGAACAGTAACTCCGTTTCGCAGCAGTTTGCCAGATCTCCCCAAAAGTTCCGAATTGACATTAAATGTTGCTTTAAGTCCATATTTGTTGAATATGTCTACAAGGCATATGTCTTGTAAAACTCCGTCGTCATAGCTGAACGTAACAGCTTTATTCTTTCCGTTCCACATAAAAACCCCTTATGATCATAGATATAATACGTTTTATTACACAAAACGTATTATATATTATACCATAGCGGCTCCGCTTTTTCAAGACCGATGGCGAAAAAAGCCGTTATTGCAAAAATTTCTTCATTATTTATATGTAGTATTATGCGAATGTTGATATCATGACGATCTCCGCAAAGTCGTAAAGCGTCGAAAGATTCTGCTGCATGATCTTTCAATTTTTGCTTTTTTTTGCATAACAAGAGAAAAAGAGGCGAAAATATAGATAGTTTCATACAGCCGCAAGGCGGAAAGGAATTACAAATTATGAACATGAACCAGAAGAAACAAAAACTCAACAAAGGTATCGGCATTGCTGTGGCAATTCTGCTCGCGCTTACGCTCTGCATAACGATAATAGCATTCTCGGTAAGCAAGCGCACAAAGACGCCCGCGGGAACAAGCGACGGCACATCATCAACCGTGACCGATATCCACCAGACATCACAGACGAACGCAACTACCGGCAGAACGGAAGACCCCAACGAACCGACGGACGCAGAGGAAATTTCCTTTATCTGCCCTGTAAACGGGAATATGATAAAGGATTATTCCGCCGACATTCCGGTTTTCTCTCTTACAATGGAGGATTACCGTGTACACTGCGGCGTTGATATCGCGGCAGACGCCGGCGAAAATGTTTTGGCGGCGGCAAACGGCACAATCTCAAAAGTGGAATACGATCCCATGATGGGCCAGACGGTAGAGATAACTCACTCCGGCGGCTATATTACGACATACAAAAACCTTCAAACCAAACTTCCCGAAGGCATTGAGGAAGGCAAAGAAGTTACCGCCGGCGACGTTATCGGATATGTTGGAGATACCGCTCTTGTAGAAATATCGGATTCTCCTCATCTTCACCTCGAGATGACGCTTGACGGGGAAAACATCAATCCCCTTTCCAAAATCAAACTTGAAAGCACAGACAGCAGCACCGACTACGAAGATTGACGTAAAAAAAAGCAAGAGGCATTTACGAAAGCCTCTTGCTTTTTTGCGCTGAAAAAGCCTTTGGAACAGGGCTTTTTGCCTCAAAAACAAGTTTGTCAAAAAAAGTGTTTTGTAACAAAAATGTAATATTTTTTTTGTTTTAAGTTCGCTTAAATCTATTGACAAACCAAAACAAGAATGATATTATATTAGTAAACACGGTGCGAGGTATTAGTTCGGACAATATCTTGTACGGTAAAATTCTTTCAAATAATTTAAAGGAGATTTTTTCTTATGAAGAAGAAAATTTTATCGCTCTGCCTCTCTGTAGCCTTGCTCGTGGCAGCTTGCTCGGTTATGGCGGCTTGCGGTGATGAAGCACAAACAACCGGATCTTCAGTTGCTACTACACCTACAACACAAACTTCCGAAACAACTCAAGCTACGACAACAACACAGACTACTACTACGACAAAAGAAACAACCCAAGCTACGACAAAAGAAACAACCCAAGCTACGACAACAACACAGACTACTATAACCACAACAACCGGCGATACGACAACTCTCAAGCTCAACTCCGTTCTCGACTTCGCTGAATCCAACACAGCTATCGTTGAACAGCTCAAAAACGCAGCTCATGACAGTTCTGCCATCACTATCGAATCCGGCAAAGATTCCATCGTTATCTACGCTACAAAGAACTACGACAAAGATGTTGATACAGCTGATACATACAGCGTAACTTTCTCTCTCGAAGGTCTTGATACACTCAAATCCGGTTACGGTACATACGAAGGTCGTCCTTGGTACGTTTCCAGCGCTGCAGCATGGCACGGCAACCACCAGTACATGGCTATCAGTTTTGAAGCTCCCAAAGATGCTGAATATAAATACATCGGTATCAAATTCACATTCACAGACGGCACAACAGTTACTCTCGATCCTATCAGCAACTTCACCACAGATAATAACGGCGTAAAATCCGCTGTTATCGACCTCGTTAAATTCACAGCTGAAGGCGAAGTAACTTCCGACAAGCTTCCCAACTCCGCTTGGGGTACTTCCAAAGAAGTTAAATCCGTTACATTCAACTTCTTCGGCTGCGGTCTTACAACGCAGACAAACGAAAAAGCTTTCGCTCCCGAAGCAGGCGACTACATTACAATCAACTATGTAATATTCGCTTCTGACTACGAAGCTGCTACTAACTACGGCACAGAAACAGCTGAATAATTCGTTTTGCGAAACCGATTAAAAAGAGGGCATCACGTGATGTCCTCTTTTTTACATTATTGTATTATTTTATAAAACACTGCCTGTATTTTTTGTTGTACAATTTAAATAATATTAGTTGACAAAATAACGGTGTAATGATATAATATTCTCAGATATATTTATGTCATATTAAAGGCATAATATAAAATTTTTTAAAAAAGAGAAAAGGAGATTTTATCCCAATGAAAAGAATATTATCTATATTCTTGTCGCTCTCTCTTCTGTGCGGTGTGCTTGCTTTAGTTTCCTGTGGCGGCGAAGGCAGCACAACCACATCATCCGGTACACAAGCTACTATTGGTACCGGTCAGCAGACAGACGGCACAACGGTTGCAACAGGATATCCTGACCCCGGAACCGATCCGGACTACGGTTCAACAAAACCCGCAGGTTTTGAAGACGTAAACTTTGACGGTAAAGTATTTACTTTTGAAGTTGCAAACAGCGCGGCAGACTGGAACTGCTACGAAGTTGTAGCTGTAGACGAAAATGCAACTGATGGTCTTTCCATGGCTATCACAAGAAGAAACGATACTATGGCAGCACTTTACAACTGCGGTATCGCAGAGGTAAGCAACGCAGACGGCATACTTGACAGCGACTTTGCTACTGAAAACTGCCGTGTAGACGTTCTGGCTACTCAGTACAACCTCAGCAACAAAGCTGCAGGTCAGTACTACGACCTTTACACGCTCGGTCTTGACCTCAGCAATCCTTGGTGGGACCAGGGTTTTGTTCAGGACGTAACTGTTGACGGCAAGATCTTCGGCATCGTAGGCGACTTCTCTCTCACCTCTTTTGACGCAACATGGGTATTGTACTTCAACAAAGAAGTTCTTGACCAGAACACAAGACTTCGCGGCGTTGACCCCTACGAACTCGTAGACAACGGCGAATGGACTATCGACAAATTCATCGAAATCATGCAGAAAGCTAAACAGGATGACGGCGACCAGACAATGACGACCGGCTCCGGAGATATTTATGGTTTTGTTTCATCTAGTTTCGGTATTCGCGGTCTTTACTACGGTGCAGGCGGCTCTTATGCTATTAAGACCGATGACGCCGCAGGAAACACAACATTCACACACGGTTTCAACAACAATGCTTCTCTCGTTGCAGAACAGGTAGTCAACATCTATGCTGACGATGCTGCCACAATCACAGACTACCGGACAGTAGGTTCTCAGATTACAAACGGTCTTGCTCTCTTCGCTCCCGAAACGCTTGATAAAGCAAGAAACTGGTCTGAGGCAGGTCTTGAAAACTTCGGTCTTCTTCCTCACCCCGTTTACAGCACTGAACAGCTTTCCACAATAGGTTACAAACACTTCGTTGACAACCACATGATCTACGTCTCTGTTCCCAAGACGATCAACTATGATCTGAGCATTATCGCAGACTTCCTTGAACTCTACGGTTTCCACTCCAGATACATTGTATATCCCGAATTCCTTAACCTCTACAAGTATAACTGGACGAACTCCGAAGAAGATGCTCGTATGCTTGATATCATCCTGGACTCCAGAACGTACGACCTCGGTTACCTCTTCAACTGGGGCAGCGTTGACTCCGAATTCTTCTCAGGCGTAGAGAGCGGCCAGAACGTAATCGCGACGCTCGGTGCTGAACTTGGCGGCGTTATTGAACAGGGCGCTATCGACTACAAGAACATTATCAAGGAAAACAACTGATTGTCAAGATAAATAATGTTAAATAAAAAATACGCGGTTTAAACCGCGTATTTTTTATACCCATACTTATTCATGATACCGTGGAAGCGCACTTCCCTTCGGACAAAAAGTATAATCTCGCCTCTTTAAGTCTAAGCCTTCGCATAATACCGCCCTGTCTGTCGGCAAAAAAAACACGGTACAAGACCGTGTTTTTTGTCATATCAAGTTCCCGCCCGGCCGTGTAGCCTCGATTAATCCCCTGCATTTGAGCAAGGACGGATCCCTTATCCTCATACTTTGTGCTCCCAGCGTCCGAATAAAGTCGTGACGAAGCAGGACTTTAGGGGAGGTCTGCATTCCCATAAGAGGCCACAGGTTCCAATTGTAAGGTGTAGGTATAATACAAAGCGTATCACGAGAGGGGCAGGAAAATCATATACATAATTATATGCGCTATCAGAAGAAATTATTCACCCGAACCCAATTCGTCGTAGTCGATATCAGAAAAATATTCGTCCTCGACAAGGTCGGCAACATAATCGTATTCTTCATCATCTTCAATAGTAACGAGATTGACGTCGCCGTCACCTGCATCTTCCGCACGGAGGATAACGTACGCACCCTCTTCGTTATCATCGAGCGGAATAAGAGCATAATATTCTTTTCCGTCGGCTTCGACAGTTCCGATAAGTTCAAAATCAAGCAGCGAACCATCTTCGTCTGTAAGAGAGATTATTTCTCTGTCGTTATTATCATTCATAGGAGTTCTCCTTGTATATTTCTTCGACATCTATATTGTATAACAAAAAAGGCTTTTAGTCAAGCATATTTGTGTATATTTGTGATATTTTATAAAATATATTTATTTTAGAGTTATTCTTTGATATATTTCCAATATTTCACAAGGTAATCCATACCGGACCAAACCGTCATTATTACCATTGCCGCCAAAAGCACATAAAGCACAGCGCGCAGTACGAAAGAAAATACGTCAGCGCTTATTATGTTCGTCAAGAACGGCTCCAAAATAGCTATGGACACAAAAAGCATTTGAATCGTCGTCTTTATCTTGCCGAGCATTGCCGCCGCGATAACAGAACCGTCGGCGCTTGCCGCTACGAGGCGCATAGACGTCACCGCAAGCTCGCGCAGTATAACGATGGCTGTTGCGAAAGTCAAGAGAATACCGTAAAGCGAATCGGCGTTTCCGTAGCAAAGGCAAAGTAAGGAAGCCATTACCATCACCTTATCAGCTACGGGATCAAGGAACTTGCCCAGATTCGTGACAAGACCGTATTTGCGGGCTATTTTGCCGTCCAGAAAGTCTGTAAACGCGGCAACTATATATATCACCGCTGAAATGAGAAACCTCCAGTGACCGAGTCCGAAATCACACAGATAAAACACCATGAACACCGGGACAAGAATAACGCGTAAAAGAGTAAGTTTATTCGGCAGATTCATTTTAACGCTCCTTTCTCTATCTTACGATATCGCCTATGAGGTCATAGTCGACAACATCATCTATCTTAACGTCAACAAATTCTCCTGGGGCGATACGCTTTTTACCTATCTCCGGACGGAAATATATCTTTGTATCGATATCAGGAGCGTCAGCTTCTCCTCTGCCGTAGTATATCTCGGCGGCGGGATCATAAGCTTCGCAAAGTACCTTCACCGTTTTGCCGATAAGAGCACGGTTCTTTGCTTCGGCTATGTGAAGCTGTTCCTTCATGATTATATCATAACGCTCCTGCTTTGTCTGCTCGTCTATCTGGTCAGGGAAATCATATGCAGGGGTATCTTCCTCACGCGAGTAAGTAAACGCGCCCAGACGGTCAAATTCGGCCTCTTTGATGTATTCGCAAAGTTCTTCGAAGTCCTGTTCCGTCTCCCCGGGAAAGCCTACCATAACAGTTGTGCGTATGCATATGCCGGGAACTTCCCTTCGGAGTTTTTCCACAACTTCACGAACCACTTTTCCGTCGCCGTGACGGTTCATGCGTTTGAGAACATTGTCGCTGATATGCTGTATGGGAAGGTCGATGTATTTTACCACCCTGTCGTTGTCGCGCATCTCAGCGATAAGCTCAGCAGTTATCTTGTCGGGATAGCAATAAAGAAGTCTTATCCACGGAATGGTCGTTGCGTCTGTTATAGCGCGCACGAGCTTGGCAAGCGAATACTCGCCGTAGATATCAAGGCCGTATCTCGACGTGTCCTGAGCTATGATATTAAGCTCTTTAACGCCTATCGCTTCAAGCTCCTGTGCCTCTGCGACGATATCCTCGATGGGGCGGCTGCGGAATTTGCCGCGAATACCGGGTATGGCACAGTATGTGCAGCGATTATCGCACCCTTCCGCAATCTTAATATATGCTGTATGGTCAGGCGTTGTGACAATTCTCTCGCCGCCGAGTCCGCAAGTATTTTTATCTCCGTAGCAGCTGAATCTTTCATCGGAAAGAACAGCAGCAACAGCGTCCTCTATCTTGTCAATGCTTCCCACGCCGATAACAGCGTCTACCTCAGGTATTTCCGTGAATATCTCATCTCTGTAACGCTCGGCAAGACAACCGGTAACGATAATGGCTTTGAGTCCGTTATGTTCCTTGAGCCATGCAATATCGAGGATATTGTCTATGGACTCTTTCTTTGCACTTTCGATAAAAGCGCAGGTATTTATAATAACTACATCAGCTTCAGTCTCGTCAGGAGTGATAGCGTATCCTGCATTCGCAAGACGCGCCAGCATAACCTCTGTATCAAGCAGGTTCTTAGAACAGCCCAGAGAGACGAATCCTATTTTTATCGTATTATTTTCCATTTTTTAAAACCTTTGCAAGTTTACTTTGTGTATTTAGTTCCCCGGGGCGTATCTATAAGAGTTACTCCTTTTTCGGCAAGTTCAGCTCTGATGGCGTCGGCACGGGCAAAATCCTTTGCTTTTTTAGCCGCTTTGCGTTCTTCGATAAGAGCTACTATCCACTTGTCTTCTTCGGGAACATCGGTGTGTTCTTCCACATGAGCTACGGTATCGGCTTTTTTGCCGCTGAGAAGTCCGAGCGCCAACACTTTGTCAAAATCTGCGGCAATAGCTCTTTTTGCAGCATCGGATATGGTCTTATCTTTGAGCATATCGTAAAGCACCGTAAGTCCCTGAGCCGTGTTTATGTCGTTGCCGACAGCATCCGTGAACTTCTGTACGTAAGCAGCAACGGCAGACTCGTCAACTTCGCCCTCAGTACCGAGATTCGTGATACGCTTGATGAGCTTTTCATATGCGGTCTGAGCGTTTCCGAGAGTTTCATAAGAGAATACGAGCGGTTTGCGGTAATGGCTCTGCAAGCAGAAAAGTCTGTATGCAAGCGGATTTACGCCTTTGCTTTCGAGCAAGGAAAGCGTTAGAAATTCTCCGCTCGATTTGCTCATTTTTCCTCGTTCATCATTCAGGTGTTGAACATGGAACCAATAATTGCACCATTTGTGACCGACATAAGCTTCGCTCTGTGCTATCTCGTTTGTGTGATGAGGGAAAATGTTGTCGACGCCGCCGCAGTGGATATCAAGATATTCTCCGCAATGTTTCATGCTTATGCAGGAACATTCGATGTGCCAGCCGGGATATCCGACGCCCCACGGACTTTCCCATTTAAGTTCCTGAGAATCGAATTTGGATTTTGTAAACCAAAGTACAAAGTCGCTCTTATTGCGCTTGTTGGAGTCCTCGGAAACATCATCGCGCACACCGACTTTAAGATCGTCGGAATTGTGTCCTGTAAGCGCATAATAATCCTTTACCTTGGAGGTATCGAAATACACGTTTCCGCCGGCTATATAAGCATAGCCTTTTTCAATAAGCGACTCTATGACTTTTATAAAATCATCGATGCAGCCTGTGGCAGGCTCTACTATATCGGGCATTCTGATGTTGAGTTTTTCGCAATCCGAAAAGAAAGCTTTTTTATAAAATTCGGCTATCTCCATTACGGTTTTATGCTCGCGTTTTGCGCCCTTGAGCATTTTGTCCTCACCTGTGTCGGCGTCGCTCGTAAGATGACCGACATCCGTGATGTTCATAACGCGCATAACGTCATATCCGCAATAGCGCAAGAAACGGTCAAGCGCGTCCTCCATTATATATGTGCGAAGATTTCCGATATGTGCAAAATGATACACGGTCGGCCCACAAGTATACATTTTTACCTTTCCCTCTTCGTTGGGGACAAATTCTTCGATCTGCTTTGAGAGTGTATTGTAAAGTTTCATGTAAAATCTCCGATTTAAAAAGTTCACCTTTGTCGAACTGCGCCCGGCAAAGGTGAACTCTCGTTTGTTATAATTTTTATATATTCAATCTGCCGTTTTATTCAGATGAACAAATAAAGTCAAGCTTTGGGTTTAGGACCTGCGTTAACGATATTTTCAGGCATATGCGTGTATTTCTTGAAGTTTTCCTGGAATTTTGCAGCAAGAGCGTTTGCGCTGGCTTCATAAGCTTCCTTATCAGCCCAGAGATTCTTGGGATTAAGAACTTCGGAAGGAACATTGGGGCAGGATTTGGGAACAAGAACGTTGAAGATAGGATCGAGTTCATATTCAACATTGTCAAGGTCGCCTGTAAGAGCTGCGGAAACCATTGCACGAGTGAGTTTGAGCTTCATTCTCGGAACGTCGCCTGCTTTGCCGCCGCACCAACCTGTGTTTACGAGGAACACTTTAGCGCCTGTCTCTTTGATCTTTTCGCCGAGCATCTCTGCATAAACATTGGGTTCAAGCGGGAAGAAAGGAGCGCCGAAAAGTGTGGAGAACGTTGTCTGAGGTTCTGTGATACCGCGTTCTGTGCCTGCAAGCTTGCTTGTGTAACCGGAAACGAAATGATACATAGCCATATCATCATCGAGTTTGGAGATCGGAGGGATAACGCCGAAAGCGTCTGCAGTCAAGAAGATGATGGTAGAAGGAATACCGCCTACGCCGGGAATAGCAGCGTTGGGGATATAGTCAACGGGATAACCTGCGCGTGTGTTCTCAGTGAGAGAGCCGTCTTCGTAGTCAGGAACGCCTGCTTCGTTGACAACAACGTTTTCGAGAAGCGTACCGAATTTGATGGCATTGTAGATTTCAGGTTCGTTTTCAGCTTTGAGACCTATGCATTTAGCGTAGCAACCGCCTTCGATATTGAAAATGCCGTCGGGAGACCAGCCGTGTTCGTCGTCGCCGATGAGCTTACGGTTGGGATCTGCGGAAAGAGTTGTTTTACCTGTACCGGAAAGACCGAAGAATACAGCGGAATGACCGTCTTCACCGATGTTTGCAGAGCAGTGCATGGAAAGAATGCCTTTTTTAGGAAGGACATAGTTCATTACAGAGAATACGCTCTTTTTGATCTCGCCGGAATACTGGCTTCCTGCGATGATAACTGTGCGTGCTTCATAGTCTATGATGATAGCAGCTTCGCTGTGAACGCCGTCGATCTCAGGAACGCATTTAAATCCGGGAGCAGCGATGATAGTAAAATCGGGCTCGTAGTCTTCAAGCTGTTCTTCTGTAGGACGGATAAGAAGCTGGTGGATGAACATGTTCTGAGAAGCAAGTTCGTTGATTATACGGAATCTCTGTGTATATTTGGGATCAGCGCCTGCAAATCCATCGAAAACAAAGAGTTCTTTGTTCTGAAGGTAAGCGAGCATTTTTGCTTTGATAGCGTCGAATTTCGCTTTTTCGATAGGTCTGTTGATCTTGCCCCAAGCAATCTCATCGTGGATAGAAGGGGTGTCAACGATAAACTTATCGTCAGGAGAACGTCCTGTGTACTTGCCTGTTTCAACAACAAGCGCGCCTGTATCGGAAAGAGTACCTTCACCGCGTTCGAGAGCTGCCGTTACGAGTTCCGGAACAGAAAGATTGCGGTAAACAACACCGTCGCCGGCAATACCGAGATCAATGGGAAGTAATGTTTTCATCAAATTTTATTCCTCCAAGTTAATATTAACATTGTTTATGGAAACAGTATACCATATACCGAAAAAAAAATAAATAGTTTTCACAAAATTGTTTTTAAAAATTCACGATTTTATTAAATTCTGTTGGAAATATTTAACTTCTTTTTTCAAATACATCTTTTTATCGAGTTTCTTTGTGTAAAAAAGCAGTATGCTTTTACACATACTGCTTTTGTGCTGATATGAAAAAATCAGTTTGCTTTTTCGGTAAGATAATTTACGACGTCTCCTACCGTGAGGAAAGTGTGCAGATCATCTTCTTCAAAAGTCACATTGAACTTGTCTTCGCACAGGAAAACAAGGTCGGCAAGTTCCAGAGAGTTTATGCCGAGATCATTTACGAACTCGGAACCGAGGGTGATCTTATCCTCTTCGATGCTAAATTCTTCAACGAGGATCTTTTTTATTTCTTCAAACATATCAAAACTCCTTATAAAGATATAAAATCATTTTACTTTGTAACGAAGTATCTTTTTAGTTGTGTTCTTCTCAAACTCTTCTTCACGGATCTCAACCTCGTGAATATGTTTGAACTGCGGCAATTTTTTATTTATATCCGCCACAAGAGAATCTATCTCGCCCTTGATCTGCTCAGGCGTTTTTCCTTCGAACTGCGTATAGTCGGGATAAACGATAGCAGCAATGGAAGTTTCATCGCCGGATTCGTTCTTTCTTCCCACAACGACGCATTCGGCAACAAGAGGACTTGCGGTGATATACTCTTCAAGCTCCTCAGGGAATATATTCTTTCCGTTCGAAAGGATTATGACGTTTTTCTTTCTGCCTGTGATAAAGATAAATTCGTCCTCGTCTATTCTGCCGATATCGCCTGTCTTAAACCAGCCGTCTTCCGTAAATACTTCAACGGTCGCCTTGGGATTTTTATAATATCCGAGCATGACGTTGTCGCCTTTTACAACAATCTCGCCTGTTTCGTCATCTTCGTGAACCTTGTCTATGCGAACATGAACGCTGTTCACTTTAAGACCGACGGAATGATATTTCTTCCAACCCATGGGATTGCAGGAAACGAGCGGAGAACATTCAGTTATTCCGTAACCTTCGCATATGTTGATACCGAAAGAATCAAAATCCTTGACAAGTTCGGGACGAAGCGGAGCGCCGCCGCAAACGATATATTTAAGTCTGCCGCCGAGAGCTTCGTGAACGTCTTTGAAAAGTTTGCGGCGAACATCTATGCCTATTTTGAGAAGAGCGTCCGAAACTTTCATCGCCGCGCGAACTGTCTTTCTCATTCCCTTTTTATCTATCTCCGACCATATCCTCTTGTAGATGGTCTCGACATAAAGAGGAACGAGTATGAGAGCCGTAGGTTTGTATTTTGCAAAGTTTCGGAGAGTATTTTTTATGGAGTCGTTTATCATCGTCGACGCGCCTGCATTGGGCAAAGCGAGCTGAGAACATGTAAACTCATATGTGTGATGTATGGGAAGAACGGAAACGAACATATCGTCTTCCTTGCAGTCTATTATCGCGTTGGAATCGAGAGTAGCCGTAACAAGATTGCGCTGCGAAAGCATAACGCCCTTGCTCGTTCCCGTTGTGCCGGAAGTGAAGATGATGGCGCACATTTTGTCCTTATCGGGAACATTTTCTTCGGCAGAATGAATATTTTCTTCTTCATAAGCCTTGCGTCCTATCTCGATAAAATCCGCAAATTTCATAAATCTTTCATCGTCAGCGGGGAAATCATCACATTCGGCGCTTATGCAGACAAAAAGCTTTACAAGCGTGAGTTTTTCGCGGCAGGAAAGCATCTTCTTCTGTTGGGACGCAGTGTAGAATATGACTTCGGTATCGCAGAACTGCATAAAGTTTGCAAACTGCTCTTCTGAAATATCCTTATCCATAGGAATTATAACGCCGTTCGTCGAAGCGGTGGCTATATATGCAGCAACGTAATTCGGGTGGGTATCGCCTGTAACGCAGTTGAATTTTCCCGCAAGACCGAGTTTAGTGAGAGCAGCGGCTATATGATCTACTCTGGTCTTCATATCGTTATATGTGAAAACCTTTTCTTCTTTGCCCTCGTAATAATAATATCTTACTTTGTCGCCGTAGCGTTCGGCTTCTTTTTTGACGCCGTCATAAAGATTGTCAAATCGGTGTACGATATGCCCAAGACCATTATTCTTTTTCAAAAAAAAATACCTTCCTTCATTTAATAGTTCGGCGCAGCGCCGAAAGAGGCTTTATTTAACGCAACGTGAAAATTTTTTACATATTAATTTTTACATATTAACATTATACATACATTATATTAAAACACGGGTAATTTGTCAAGTTATATTTATTCGCATTGCATTAAAGTTGAGAATATGTTTCCGAAAAATCATATCAGGCGTTTTGCGTATTGCCCATCGGACTCATAGCAGAAAAATTCCGATATCTCATCAGTTTCGAACACGCTGACAAGGTCTTGAAAATCATATGCCAAAGAATAGTTGTGAAGTTCCTCATGTTTTATCCAGAACACTCTGCCCTCCTCCGAAGATAAAAGCTCGCCGAAAAACTCGCATGTCTTGTAGAGAAAAACAACATATCTTTCTCCCTCTTCCGTATAAAACTGCTTCACGCCGCAGAGTACTGGATTTTTTATATCGAGCCCCGTCTCCTCTTTTATCTCGCGTACAACGGAATCAGTAAACGCCTCTCTCGGCTCAACGTGACCTCCCGGAAACGCTATGCCCCGCCAGTCATTTTTCCGGCGTTCTTCGACAAGTATATTTCCCTGTCCGTCGTATATCATGCACATATTGGTAAAAATCGCTTTTTCAGATCCAGTCATGTTCCTCACCGCCCTTTTTAAAATTTGATATAAAAATAAAGAAAAGCCCAGTCCTTTTGGACTGGGCTTTTTCAATGGCGCGCTTGGGGGGATTCGAACCCACGACCTACCGGTTCGTAGCCGGGCACTCTATCCACTGAGCTACAAGCGCATGTTCTCTATCGGAACGTTTAATATGATAACATACATCTTTTAAAATGTCAACACTTTTTTAAAATTTTCTGACATTTTTTATCGCAAATCATAATGACTCACACATTATAAAAAAAGAAAAGCACCTGCTATTGCAAGTGCTTTCTGGTGCTCCATCGGAGAATCGAACTCCGGACACCATGATTAAAAGTCATGTGCTCTACCGGCTGAGCTAATGGGGCATAAATCATACTCTAATATGATATCATAGATTTCATGGCTTGTCAAGTGATTTTTGAAAAATATATTTCAAAAGTAAAAACCGTCTTTTAAAGACGGTTTTTACTTTATTTTATTTTTATTCCGCTGAAGTTTTTTGTGTCTGTCTGACCGTACGAATTATCGCCTGCGGCAAGAACTTTGCCATATTTGGTAAGAGCAACCGTATGGTTGCGTCCGGCGGATATTGCGATTATATCGGTCCATGAGCCTACGTTGCACTGACCGTAGCCGTTGTAACCTGAGGCAACGCAGGTGCCGTTTTTTCGAAGCGCGACAGTGTGGTAATTTCCTGCCGCAACGGCGCATATATCTTTCCAACGCTCAACATTGCACTGTCCGTTAGCGTTGTTTCCCGCGGCGACGCAAGTACCGTCGCTGCGAAGCCCTACTGTGTGAAGATTTCCTGCGGCGACAGCTACAATGCTCCCCCATTTGGAGCCTCCCCATTCGCCGTCCGTATTAGCTCCTACGGCGGCGATAGTGCCGTCTGAGCGTATGCCTATCGTATAATTATATCCTGCAGAGATTGCGACGATATCCCTCCAATCTTCTACAAGGCACTGACCGTATGTATTATCTCCTGCCGCAACGCATGTTCCGTCTATCCTCAGTCCGACTGTATGTGCAAGTCCTGCCGAAACGTCGCACAATCCTGCCCATGCTCCGACGTCGCATTGTCCCGCGCCGTTATAGCCTTTTGCACCGCAAGTGCCGTCGCTGAAAAGGACAACGGTATGATATGCGCCTGCGGAGACGGCGGAAACGTTCTGCCATTGCTCGGTATCGCATTGTCCGTAAGCGTTGTACCCGACGGACCTGATGTTCCCGCTCGCTGTTACGGCAACGGTATGAAGACCGCCTGCCGAAAGGGAATGGACAGGATTTTTAGAAAGACGGGAAAAGAAATTCTCTTTGGCATAGATGAAATTTCTGTCGTCGTTTTTGAAATATATCGGAATCTCTTTTGTCTGAGTGGCTCTGTCAGCGGCGCCGGAGAGCTCTTTTGGGATATTTATTTCCCTTGTGAAATCTTCTGATTTGGGAGACGGTCTTTTTGCCGGAGCGGAGGTTTTATAATTTTGCACTTTGACGTTGTTTTTCGGATATTCGAGAGTAGTTGTTTTTATATTTGCGGGAGCATATATGTCTGCAAGGTTATGCGCCTTTTTACGCTCTGAATACCGAGTTATATCCGCCGCTATTTTGTGGAACGGTATCTGCAATAGAACGGAAATAAAAGCGAGGGCGATAAATATCAGCGAAACGATAAGCTTTGTTCGCATAAAACAAAATGCGAGTATTACAAATACCAACGCCTGTGTGATGAATACCACCGAGGATAGTATGCGAAGCCTGTTTGCCGTTTTTTCTGACATTAATATCACCCTTTCAACTGTTTATAATAGATTTTCTTATATTTGAGAGAATGACCTCGTAGGCGCTTTTCGTGAGGTGCATATACTCGTCGTTTTGATATTCTTGCTTCAGATAACCGTTTTCGTCGATAAGAATATCGTGTGTGTTGATATAAGACACGCCCAAAGAGCGGCAGACATCTTTTATCCAGCCGTTAGCTTCTGCGACAGCTTCCTTTGTTATCTTTTTGTAGTATTTTACGGATTTGTCCGAAAGCGGCAGAATAGACTGAACATAGATTTTTGTGTTTGGAGAAGCTTCTTTTACCGAAAGGAGCATTTTACGGTAAGTGTCCTTAAAATCTTTCTCTGACATAACGCCTGCTCCTCCGGATACGCCGAGCGTTATCACCAGTGTTTTGGGTTTGATTCGTCTTGCTGCGTCTGCAAGAGTCAGATCTTCTCCCGTGGAAAGATGAACGCATCTTTCGCTGTTCACCGTTGAAAAACGAACGGTATTTTCTGCTCCGGACCATACCCGCTCGTGCGGAATACCGCCGCGGACGGCCATATGCGCCGTTGTGGAATCGCCGAAAAATATGACGTTGTCAAGTACATCGGCAGCGCTTGTGCGGAAGCAAAAAGAGAATATTGAAACAATAATTGCAAATGACGCAAAAAGAGATTTTGCGTTTTTGAAAAGCTTTTTCAAAATTTTACCCTCAATATACGAAATATCGAGGCGGCGTTTTTACTCTGTTACAGTCACACGGGAAATAGTCTTGCCGTCGGACATGAGCACTATTGTACCCAGCTCGTCAGTTCGGAGTACAGTTGCCGAAGTGTTTTCAGACAGGCGTGAGAGTACGGCTTTTGTGGGATGTCCGTATGAATTGTCCTTGCCGCAGCTTATTATGGCAAGGGAAGGTTCTACTGCTTCCAAGAACTCTTTGCAGCTTGATGAGGAGGAGCCGTGATGACCTACTTTGAGAACATCGCATTTGAGTTTTTCCGCACCCCATTTTTCTATAACGTCTTCTTCGACTTCTTTTGTCGCGTCTCCCGTGAACATAAACGAAGTATCTCCGTAAACCATACGGATAACGGTACTGTAATCGTTCGTGTCATCCACGTCGTCAAGATCTCCGACAGGACCGAGAACAGTAAACTCGGCGCCGCCTACATTATAGATTGTTCCCGCTTCACAAGTATCATATGTATAGTTTTTTTCTTCCATTGCATCGAGAACGTTTGAACGCGAGCCGTTGTTCCAAAGGAGAGGATCGCAATCGGGAAGAACGATGTTTTCTATCTCAAATTCTCTTATAACGTCGTCAGCCGCTCCGATATGGTCGAAGTGAGGGTGCGATAAAAATAGATAATCTATCGTTTCAACTCCCTGGGCTTCTATAAAGTTAAGGTATTCTTCTATCTCATCGTTTTCCGCGTCGTTTTCACATCCTGCGTCTATAAGCACGTTTTCCCCCGTGGGAAGTTTTATGAGTATTGAATCAGCCTGTCCTACATCGATGTAGTATACGGCAAGCTGAGTAGGGTCTACTTCTACTGCGGATGAAATATTCGCCTTGTCGTTTTCAAAGTACTGCCATGGTTCGGTAAAATACGCGATAATGGCGAGTATTATGATCAAGACTGTTGATATAAGTGAGTTAAAAATTTTCTTTTTTGAGTTTTTTCTTCTTTTTCCTGCCATGTTTTTCTCCGTTAAATCAAATCCCGATTTTGAATTATATATTTAACATAATAATTATAATATCATATATTATAGCAAAATTTAAAAATGTTTACAATAGGAGAAAAAGAATTTTAATAAGTTTTTGATAAACCCAAAGAAGAACGCTTTGCGGCGTTCTTCTTTAAAGCATTTAATAATAAAAAGTATGATTTCCTATTCTGAAAGCATACGGTCGGTTTTGGGATATCCAGTTGTTCGTTGCAATGTCGGGATTCATGAAATACAAAATCTTATTGTTTAAGGAATATCCTTCAAGGCATATTTTCGCCGCGATGACGGAATCATTGTTTGGTTCTTTGTATATCGTTCCGATTACGGTGGGGGAAAATTGTGTGCCGTATTTTTTGTCGAATATTACTTCGTAGACCGTGTTCGGAAACAGACTGCTGTTTACTCTGTTGAGAACGACGTTGCCGACAGCTATCTTGCCCTTAAACGGTTCTGCTCCGCTTTCCGAATTTATTATACGGGATAGCCAGTAAACGTCGGTTTGGTTATAATATTCATCTCCGGAAACGGGAACTTGTCCGCTGTCGCTTATTCTAACCGTGTAGTCCGGACTCCATTCAGCGGAACTTGCAAAAGCCGACGCGATAAGTCTTACTGGCAGATACAGCCTGTCGTTTATATTGCGTACAGGTTCATTTGACGCGAAATAACGTCCGTTTGAAACTATGTATGTATTTCCCTCGGTTATATAAATTGAAATTCCTCGGGCATATATAGTTGCGGTTTTTGTTTTTTGGTCCCATGATATGCTGTCTGCGCCGAAAAGCTCGCATATCGCGCGGAGCGGGACGTATGTCGTATTGTTGATTATTCTGGGAGAGTCGTTTGTTTGTAGTTTTGTTCCATTTATGTATACGTCTACTTTGTTGTATGCCGTTGCCTGCGACGCAGGAGCCAGCATGAGAAAAGCAAGCGTAAAACATAATATCAGCGCAAATCTTTTCTTCATTGCCTCACCTCTTTAGGATAAATTCTTGAGAAAACGAAAAATGTTTTCTGTATTTATTGTATCATAAGAGGAAGAGAGACTACAACGCACAATGTCTGGGAAAAGCGGTTTAAAATACCATATCGCACCTGCCGCTCACATTTCCCAACTCGAAAAATCTTTTTTCCAAGGGAAGCCATATGTTTTGGAATTTTTCAAATATATAAGGCGTACTGCGGGCGCGCAGACGCGCAAGCTGTTCTTCTTCTCTTACGGTCAACATGATTTTTATATCGTATGCGTCGGCAAAATGCTCGGAAAGGCTGTAAACACCTTCCACTATCAACAGGCGTGAGGCTCTTACGCTTATTATTTCCGTTATCATGCCTTTTTTGCAGTCATATCTGCCGTATGAGAAAGGTTTACCTGTACGGAGCATTGGAAGCACTTCTGCGGAAAATCTTTCGCGGTCTATGTTTCCGTCTATCTCCCGCAGGCGAGCTTTGGTCTTTCTTTCGTGCGGCAGGAAAAAATCGTCCATATGAACGACGGACGCTCCGTATTTTTCGGAAAGATATTCTGAAAGTGTGGTTTTTCCTGAAGCGGCTCCTCCGTCTATTGCCAGCACCGTATGTTCGTTTGCTTCTGTCTTTTCATCGAGAAGAGAAAATAATTTTTCAAATCTTGCAATATCCATAATGACACCGAATTTTTTGTTTTTTTATAGCGTAACGCAAAATATACAAAAAGTCAATAAACTTTTCGTCAATATATTTTTAAAATATGTAGCGTTACAATAGATGTGATACCAAAAGGTATAGAAAAAAGCGATTGAGTTAGTTAGAATTAAGTTATCACACCAATATCTAACGAAAGGACCCA